>NZ_QUGU01000004.1:0-260000 GCF_003479185.1 Blautia sp. AF17-9LB | reverse complement strand
CATGGCATCGTCGGTGATTCCTTCTGTGGAATGCTGCATCAGTTTTTCGAATGCCGGAAACAGAAGCTCTGCTGCAAAGGCCTGCGGGGTCTGTGCCTGCCATACGAGATCTCTTCGCGGGCTTTCCCTGATTTTTCCGTTTTCATCGGTAAGCTTGATGGTATCCTTGACCGGCATGCCAAGGACACAGGCTTTTTCTTCTTTTACACATGCGCAGAGACGTTCCAGCATTTCCTGGTTTAAAAACGGGCGGGCGCCATCGTGAATCAGAACGTAATCGGTCTTCTGCTCCTGTTCGCTTTCCAGGCTTTTCAGCGTCTGCAATGCTTTCCAGACAGATTCATACCGTTCCCTTCCGCCTGCGCATACGGAAACAGTTTTCTTAATTCCATATTTTTCGATAATCTCTTTCTGACAGTATTCTATTTTATCCGCACCTGTCACAAGAATGATCTGGTCAATCTCCGGCGAATGTTCAAAAACCTCCAGCGCGTAAACCACGACTGGTTTTCCTCCGATTTCCAGAAACTGTTTTGCTACGCTTCCGCCCATCCGGGTTCCCTTTCCGGCTGCCAGGACAACCACAGTGTATTTTTCTTTCTTCTCGCTCATCTTTTCCTCCGTTTTCTACAAATGCAAAAACTCCGCAGCAGATCTCTCTTCTCCGTTCTGCTGCGGAAGTTTCTTTTTCTTATCGTTCTCCAAGCTTCAGGTTCGGTACGGCATTCAGGTCCCAGCCGTGGCGGGTTCCCTTCTGGTACTCGTAGTAAGCTGCCACACCGATCATGGCCGCATTGTCGGTACAGAAGATCGGGGACGGACGGTAAAAGCGGATGCCCTCTTTTTCACATGCTGCTTCCATCGCCGCGCGGAGTGCCCCGTTCGATGCAACGCCGCCGGCGATCGCCAGACGGTCCATATGGTAATCTTTGGCCGCACGGATGGCATTATCCACCAGAACGTCCACAACGGCCTGCTGGAAGGACGCAGCGATGTCTGCTTCGACAATTGGTTCGCCTGTCATCCGGCATTTGTTCAGATGGTTTAAAACGGCAGATTTTACGCCGCTGAAGCTGAAGTCATACGGCGCATCCTCCATGTGGGCACGCGGGAAGTCGATGGCGTGCGGGTTTCCTTCTTTTGCCAGCTTGTCGATCTTCGGTCCGCCCGGATAGCCGAGTCCGATGGCACGGGCTACCTTGTCGAAGGCTTCTCCGGCTGCGTCGTCTCTCGTTCTTCCGAGGATTTCGAAAGAACCGTAATCTTTTACAATGACAAGATGGGTATGGCCTCCGGAGATGATTTCACACAGGAACGGCGGCTCCAGATCCGGGTGTTCGATATAGTTCGCCGAGACGTGGCCTTCAATATGGTGAACGCCGACCAGCGGTTTCTTTTTTGCATAGGCGATCGCTTTTGCCTCTGCCACGCCGACGAGAAGTGCGCCGACAAGGCCAGGGCCGTACGTAACACCGATCGCATCGATATCATCCAGAGTGACATCGGCTTCTTTTAAGGCCGCTTCTACAACCTGGTTGATTTTTTCGATATGTTTTCTGGATGCAATTTCCGGCACAACGCCGCCATACAGGGTATGGATGGCGATCTGGGATGAAATAATGTTAGACAGCACACATCTTCCGTTTTTCACGACGGAGGCTGCGGTTTCATCGCAGGAGCTCTCAATTGCAAGAATCAGGGTATCTTTTTCACTCATTTTTCGTTTCCTCTTCAAATAACAGTTCTACTGATCTTCCGTCTTTTCCAAGCTCTGCGGCCGGGAAAATCTTCTGTACCTCATCCATGTACCGCTGCGGGCCGACGAGCGACGGGGAAAAGTGGGTCAGCCACATTTCGGCAACCTCGGCATCTTTTGCCAGTTTTGCCGCCTCGTAGAAGGTCATATGCTTAAATTCTTTTGCTTTTGCCTGTTTTTCCGGCTCGCCGTACATTCCCTCGCAGATGAAAAGGTCGGAGCCTTTCGCATGTTCGGAGATCGACGGAATCGGGCGGGTATCGGTGCAGTAGGTCACCTTCAGTCCCTTTCTGGCAGGGCCGAGGACCATGTCCGGCGTATACGTCTTTCCATCCAGGGTGACAGTCTCGCCTTTCTGCAGCGGATTCCAGCATTTAATCGGAATTTCCTGTGCTTTAGCGCGCTCCACATCGAATTTTCCCTTGCGGGAGATCTCCAGCGAATAGCCGTAGCAGGTGATATTGTGCTGCACGCGGAAGGCTGTGATTTTGTAGCCGTTCATCTCAATCACTTCCTCCGGCGCTGTCACCTCGTGAAATACAATCGGGAACGGCAGCTCCGGGCAGATGACACGCAGTGAATTGACGACGCGCTCCAGGCCTTTTGGGCCGATCATGGTCAGCGGTTCTCTCCGGTCGGTGTTTCCCATCGTCAGGAGAAGTCCTGGAAGGCCGCTGATGTGGTCTGCGTGGTAATGGGTGAAGCAGATGGCATCAATCGGCTTAAAGGTCCAGCCTTTTTCCTTGATGGCAACCTGGGTTCCCTCGCCGCAGTCGATCAGAAGGCTGCTTCCGTTGTATCGGGTCATCAGGGCGGTCAGGCGTCTGCCTGGCAGAGGCATCATACCGCCTGTTCCCAGTAAACATACATCTAACACGTTTTTCCTCCATATTCTATCCGGCTTTTTCGAAAGCCGGTCAGGTATTTTACGTTGAAAAAGCGTGTCCAAAACGGTTTGTTTCAGACACGCTCTCATCTTAACACAGTTTTTTCAAACACGCAATGACGCGGGTTTTATTTATTTGCTGTCATGACAGCTTCCTTCATCATGCGGACATACGTATAGATGTGCTGCTCCGCATGAGTGCCGTACTTCGCAATCATTTTGACGATAGCGCTTCCGACGATGACACCGTCCGCAATTTTTGCAATGTTGGCCGCCTGATCGGTCGTGTTGATGCCGAAGCCTACAGCTACCGGAATATCGGTTACTTTGCGGATTGCGGCGATCATGGAATCGAGGTCTGTCTTGATCTCGCTTCTGACACCGGTAACGCCCAGAGACGATACGAGGTAGATAAAACCTTCGGCGTCTGCGGCAATTTTCTGGATGCGCTGCTCAGACGTCGGCGCAATCAGGGAAATGACATCTACCTGATGGCTGCGCGCAATATCGTTTAATTCGCCTTTTTCCTCATACGGCATATCCGGGATGATGATGCCGTTGATGCCGACTTCCTCGCATTTTGTAAAGAACGGCTCGTATCCGTAATGGAACACCGGGTTTAAGTAGGTCATAAACACCAGCGGAATGTCTGTTTTTTTGCGCACGGAAGCTACCATATCGAAAATTTTATCGGTGGTGGTTCCAGCTTTTAAGGAACGGAGGTCTGCCTCCTGGATGACAACGCCCTCGGCAATCGGATCCGAGAACGGGATTCCGATCTCGATCAGGTCTGCGCCTGCTTTTTCGAGCTCCAGGATATAGCTCTCTGTCTTTTCAATGTTCGGGTCTCCGGCTGTCAGAAACGGAATGAATGCTTTGCCATTTGAAAATGCTTCTGTTACTTTACTCATGAAGGTCCCTCCCTCTGTATCTTGCAATCGCTGCTACGTCTTTGTCTCCGCGTCCGGACAGGCAGATGATAATGGAGTCTTCCGGATCAAATTCTTTGGCGATCTTCATCGCATGGGCTACCGCATGGGCGCTCTCGATCGCACAGATGATACCTTCGGTTCTTGCAAGGTATTCAAATGCTTCTACCGCCTCGTCGTCCGTTACCGGAACGTATTCGGCGCGGCCGATGTCATGCAGATATGCATGCTCCGGTCCAATGCCCGGGTAGTCAAGGCCTGCGGAAATCGAGTAAACCGGTGCGATCTGACCGTATTTATCCTGGCAGAAGTAGGATTTCATACCGTGGAAGACGCCGAGTGTTCCGGTTGCAATGGTTGCTGCAGTCTCTGCGGTGTTGACGCCGCGTCCTGCTGCCTCGCATCCGATCAGGCGGACATTTTTGTCATTGATGAAGTTATAGAACATACCCATCGCATTGCTTCCGCCGCCGACGCATGCCATGATGGCTTTCGGGAGTTTTCCTTCTTTTTCGAGGATCTGCTCTCTTGCCTCTTTGCTGATGACAGCTTGGAAATCGCGGACGATAGTTGGGAACGGATGCGGGCCCATAACGGAACCGAGAACGTAGTGGGTGTCATCGACACGTGATACCCACTCGCGCATCGCCTCATTGACGGCATCTTTTAAGGTCATAGTTCCGGTAGTAACGGCATTTACTTTTGCACCGAGAAGCTCCATCCGGTATACATTGAGGGCCTGACGGTCGGTGTCTTCTTTTCCCATGAAGATCTCACACTCAAGTCCCATCAGCGCTGCTGCCGTTGCGGTTGCCACACCGTGCTGGCCGGCTCCGGTCTCTGCGATGACACGGGTTTTTCCCATTCTTTTTGCGAGGAGGCACTGTCCGAGCACGTTGTTGATTTTGTGGGCTCCGGTGTGATTCAGATCCTCTCGTTTGAGGTAAATTTTTGCTCCGCCGAGATCCTTTGTCATTTTCTCTGCGTAGTAGAGAAGGGACGGGCGGCCCGCGTAATTTTTCAGCAGGTCATCGAGTTCCTGGCAGAACTCCGGATCGTTTTTATAATAATTGTACTGTTTTTCCAGATTGATAATTTCATTCATCAGAGTTTCCGGTATGTACTGGCCTCCGTGAATACCAAATCTTCCGTCAGACATGTCTTATCCTCCTTATGCATTCTGTAATTTTTTTCGGGTCCTTTACGCCGTCTGTCTCGACACCGCTGCTGATGTCGACGGCGAAGGGATGTGTCTGTAAAATCGCCTGTTCCACATTTTCGGCGTTCAGGCCTCCCGCAAGGAAATACGGGCGGTCCATGTTTCTGATCAGTGACCAGTCGAACGATTCGCCGGTACCGCCTTTTCCGTGGTCGAGAAGGATGTAATCGGCGCTGCTTTTTTTCGCCTTTTCGACGTCCTCCCTGGTTTTGATGGAAAATGCCTTGATCAGTTCCCCGCCGGTGCGGAACCGGAGCGAATGGATATATTCTTCACTCTCATTTCCGTGGAGCTGTGCCAGATCGATGACGCCCTCTTCGAGGTATCCTGCGACAATCGCCGGAAGCTCGTTCACAAAGACGCCGACCGCCTGGATTTCGGGATCCAGATAGCGCCGCAGCGTCACGGCATGTTCTTTTGTAATCTGTCTGCGGCTTTTTGCAAAGACAAAGCCGACATATTCGGGCTTCAGCTCATTCACCGCATCGATGTCTTCCAGCCGTGTGAGCCCGCAGATTTTGATTCTGGTCTGTTCTTCCATAACGTTTGACTCCCCGTGCGCTCTGTTTTGTTTTGCGCACTTACGTTACCACTTTAACACATTGAAGAGAGTTTTTCAAGCTCTGCTTTTTTGTTGCTGCTCCGCATCAGCGTTTCGCCGATCAGAACGGCATCAGTTTTATTCTGATACAGTCTTCCGACATCCTCCGGCGTTTTGATGCCGCTCTCGGATACGAAAACAATGTTTTCCGGGACAAGCTCCCGCAGCCGCTCACTGTTGTGGATATCGACCGTGAAATCTTTTAAGTTGCGGTTGTTGACACCGATGATCCTTGCTCCGGCGCGCATGGCCTGTGCAACCTCCGCCTCATCGTGGGCTTCCACAAGAGCGGAAAGGCCGAGGGAATGCGCTGTTTCCAGATATTCTTTTAAGGTTTCCTCCGGCAGCAGCGCACAGATCAGAAGGACAGCGGTAGCTCCGAGCACCTTTGCCTCGTAGATCATATAGGGATCCACGGTAAAATCTTTCCGTAGAACCGGGATGGATACGGTTTCTGCAATTTTTTTTAAATAACGCTTGTCGCCTTTGAAGTATTCCGGCTCGGTCAGGCAGGAAATGGCGGAGGCACCGGCCGTTTCATATTCCTTTGCGATCTCCAGATAGGGGAAATCTTCTGCGATGATGCCCTTCGATGGGGAGGCTTTTTTTACCTCGCAGATAAAGGACATGCCCGGCTTTTTCAGCGCCTGTTCAAATGGGAATCCGGTGTCCGGGTTCATCGCCGTTGCTTTTTCTTTCATTTCTGCAAGAGAACACTTCTCTTTTTCTGCAGCGACACGTTTTCTTGTGGCTTCTGCAATCGTTTCCAGTATCATATGTTTATTCCTCTTCTGCCAATTTGTTGGTGAGTGACACAAACTCTTCGAGTTTTTTCTGTGCTTTTCCGCTGTCGATCAGCTCCTCTGCCAGTTTTACAGCATCCTGCATCGGGATTTCTTTTGCTGCATGAAGGGCTGCGGCGGCATTCAGGACAACAGCGTCTCTTGCCGGGCCTTTCTTTCCTGCAAGAATTTCTTTCGTAATTTCAGCATTCTCCTGCGGAGTTCCGCCGACCAGCTCTTCTTTGGTGCAGCGGGTCATGCCGAACTCTTCCGGTGTGATGACGTATTCCTCAAACGTTCCGTCCTTGATCTCGCAGACGCTTGTCGGTGCGCTTAAGGAAATTTCATCGAGGCAGTCCTGGCCGTAGACAACCATGCCGCGTTTGACACCAAGATTGAAGAGAACTTCTGCCATCGGGCGGACAAGTGCTTCCTCGTAGACACCCATCACCTGCATCGTGGCTGCTGCCGGGTTGGTCAGCGGTCCGAGGATGTTGAAAATGGTCCGGATGCCGAGCATCTTGCGGACCGGTGCCACGTATTTCATGGACATGTGGTATTTCTGTGCGAACAGGAAACAGATTCCAAGTTTTTCCAGAACTTCTTTGTTTTTCTCCGGCTCCAGGTCGATTTTGACGCCGAGCGCTTCGAGACAGTCGGCTGCGCCGGATTTGCTCGATGCGGCGCGGTTTCCGTGTTTTGCAACTGCGACGCCGCCTGCAGAGATCACAAGGGATGCTGTTGTGGAGATGTTGAAGGAATTGGATCTATCTCCGCCGGTTCCGACGATTTCCAGAACATCCTTGTCATGTTCCATGTGAACACCGTGCTTTCTCATGCCGTTGGCACATGCGGTGATCTCTTCGATTGTCTCGCCTTTCATCGTCATGGCAGTTAAAAATGCGCTGATCTGGATCGGATCGGCTTTTCCTCCCATGATTTCATCCATGGCGCCCTCTGCCATCTCGTAGGTTAAGTTCTCTTTATTTACCAGTTTTACAATCGCTTCCCAAATCATATTCTGTTTCTCTCTTTCTTTGCTGTCCTGTGATCTATCTTGTAATTTTTAAGAAGTTTTCTACCATCTGTCTGCCCTGCGGGGTCAGAATGGATTCCGGATGAAACTGGACTCCGTAGATCTTTTTCTCACTGTCCTCGACTGCCATGACCTCGCCGTCTGCAGTTCTTGCCGTTACCTTTAAGGTTTCCGGCAGTGTCGCTTCATCAGCTGCGAGGGAATGGTATCTTGCAACCGGAACGGTTTCCGGCAGCCCCTGGAATAATTCCGAGGTAAGATCCAGCGTTGTCTCGGACTGTTTGCCGTGCATCAGCTGTTTCGCATAGGTGACGGTCGCGCCGTACGCGGCACAGATTGCCTGATGGCCGAGGCAGACACCGAGGATCGGGATCTCGCCGCCTAATTTTTCTACAATCTCCATGCATCGGCCTGCCTGCTCCGGACGGCCCGGTCCAGGAGATAAAATGATGGATGCCGGTGCCAGTGCGCAGATTTCGTCGATCGTCATCTCATCGTTCCGGATGACCTTCATGTCCGGATTGATCGAACCGGCGAGCTGATACAGGTTATAGGAAAAACTGTCATAATTATCTACCAGCAGTATCATAAGTTACTTCCTCCTTCTGCCTCTGCAAGTGCGACCATCACGGCCTTTGCTTTGTTGATGCATTCCTGATACTCTTTTTCCGGTACGCTGTCGGCTACAATGCCGGCACCGGAGCGGACGAACACTTTTCCGTTTTTCTTAAACGCAAGCCGGATTGCGATGCAGGTGTCCATATTTCCGGTGAAATCCAGATAGCCGATTGCACCGCCGTAAATGCCGCGCTTGTTGTTTTCCAGCTCGTTGATGATCTGGCAGGCACGGAGCTTTGGTGCACCGGAGAGGGTTCCGGCCGGGAGAACGGAATCGATGGCATCGACTGCGGTCTTGTCTTTCCGAAGCTGTCCTTTTACAGTGGAACCGATGTGCATGACGTGGGAGTAACGCTCGATTGACATGTATTTTTCTACTTCCACGGTTCCGAAATCACAGATCTTTCCGAGATCGTTTCTTCCCAGATCAACCAGCATGTTGTGCTCGGCACGCTCTTTTTCATCGGCGAGGAGTTCTTTTTCCAGCCGCTGGTCTTCTTCATAGCTCTTTCCTCTCGGCCGCGTTCCGGCAAGCGGGAAGGTCCGGACCTCTCCGTCCTCGACTTTTACGAGAGTTTCCGGGGATGCACCGGCGATCTCGACATCATCACTCGAGAAGTAGAACATGTACGGCGACGGATTCGTCGTGCGGAGAACGCGGTACGTATCGAGGAGGCTTCCCTCAAAATCAGCTTCGAGCCGGTTGGAGAGAACGAGCTGGAAGAGGTCTCCCTCGTGGATATAATGTTTGACCTGCTCGACTTTCTCACAGTACGCTTTCTCATCGAAGAGCGGGCGGAACTCGGATTTCAGGTGGCCGGCTTTCGTCTCGGCCGGTTTTCCGAAGCGGATCAGCTCTTCCATTTTTTCGAGTTCCTGTACGGCTTTTTCGTAATTTTCTTCGAGATTTTCGGTTTCGATATTAAGCATCAGTACGATTTTCTGACGGTAATTATCATAGGCGATGACCTTATCGAACAGCATCAGGTCAACATCTTTGAAATGTTCCTGATCTTCTGCGTCCAGCTTTAAGGTCGGCTCGCTGTACTTGATGTAATCGTAAGAGAAGTATCCGACGAGGCCGCCAGTGAAGGTCGGCAGTGTCGCGATCTTCGGACTTTTATTTTTCTCAATCAGGGTTTTGATGACGGCTCCCGGATGGGCTGTCTTTGCGGTCAGCCGGATCTGTCCGGTCGGAAGCTGTTCTTTGCGGCTTTCCGGAATATCTTCTACTTTTTTCATCTCTGCCGCATCGGCGGTGATTGTCAGGTTTCCGTTGACACAGGTGAGTTCCAGCGACGGATCGTAGCCGAGAAAGGTGTATCTTCCCCACTGTTTTTTATCCTCCACGCTTTCGAGCATGTAGCAGTGGCTGCTGACGCCCTGCAGGACTTTCAGTGTTTCTACTGGTGTACGGATATCCGAATAAATTTCTCTGCTTACCGGGATTTTCCGAAAAACTCCCGATGCGGCTGCTTTTGAAATTTCTTCTAACGTCATCTGTTTCATCTTGTTATCTCCTCTCCTTGTGTCTGCAAAGGCTGTCATCAACACTGGTCCTCAGAACCAATTTCTGATATACAAAAAACCGCCCCCGGCAAAGAATCACTTTGTTCTTTGCCAAGGGCGGGTATATTTTTATACTCGTGGTGCCACCTTGTTTTGCGATTGCTCACACGCTCTGCAGAATACGATCATATTCCTGGCAACTAACGTATGCCTGCACGTTACAGAATACTCAGACGGTTTCCCGCTTTTCCCTGTACCCTCCGTGGTCCATTTGCTGATCCGCTTTCTGTCCGGCTTCCACCTGCCCGGGCTCTCTGTGAGTGCGCTTCCAACGTTATCTCCACTTCATCGGTTTCGAAGTATTTATTTTTTTCTTATGGGCCGTATTATAGTCCCATTCTTTTTTGCTGTCAAGTAATTTTTTTGTTCTTTTTGTTCAAAGTCCGGTATTTTTATGATATTCCCGTGTCCACGCCGCAAGAGCTTCGTCCAGATCGCGCGGGAGCTCGACCTGCATTGCCTCGGTGATCTGGCGGTCCATCTCCCGTTTCGTCTCGGCATCCACTTTCCGTTCGGTGCACATCTGCTCATAGGCATCCTGTCCTTTGCTCATGTAGACCGCAAACAGCCAGCTCTTTAATGATGCTTTCGTGTGCAGCTCTTCATTTGCTTTCTGAAAGCACATAAGTGCTTCATTCATCTGGAACAGACTTGCGTAGGCACAGCCCATGTTGTTGTAAATACTTCCGGTGAACTGGCTTCCCATGTTGGTTTCGTTTTCCTCGGTATCTTTCAGCGTTTCCTGGTAAACCTGGATCGCATTGATATATTTTTCGTGGTCGACAAGGTAATCTCCCTTGATTTTTTTCCGCACAATCTCCGGCTGCTCCTCGAACCGTTTCAGGCGCTCATTCATCTCACGGAACTGATCGTGGGAAAGATAATTGATCTCCTTGAAGATCGGCAGGATAAAATCACCGATGTTCTTTTTCTCCTCCAGAAGGACGTAGAGACGCTGGTACAGTCTTCTTAAGTGGAGTTCTTCTTTCATCCACACCAGCAGCTGCTCGTTAATGATGGTCTCGTCCAGCAGATAGATGTTGTGGTACAGATAATAGCACAGTTCCTCGATGGAATATATATTTGTGCTGATGTTGGAAATATAATACGGATTTTTCGCCCGTTTGACCTGACATAAAATATAACCGCTCATCGTTTACACCTCCCCCATCGTCTCGTGCCAGATTTTGTGACTTGCCGGGAACATATCGCCAAAACCTAAATCCTCTGCGGTGATCTGACACGTAACCGGAGAATCATACTCCAGACGCAGACGGATCCGTGTTGTCTTCGGCGGCCGTTTGGGCAGCCCGTCCAGCTTCATGGTATAGCGGTTTCGTTTTCCGCTTTCCATGGAACTTACAATAAATTCCAGCTCCTCCGTTCCGTCGAGGATCAGCTCACATTCTTTTTCTGCTTCATACCAGTTCACACCGGCTGCAATCAGCGCATAGTATGCCGGAGAGCCATTAATCGTCATCTCCATGCCGATGTTGTAGCGCACGAGGTCATTTCCGAGGAAGAGATAGCCCTTTAAGCGGCGCTCCTCCACTTTTTCGCGCGCGGAAAAGCAGGCGCCCTGTGCAAACAGGTTCGTTCCGCCGAAGATTCTTCTCTGGTTTTTCTTTAACTGACGCAGAGAGTTGTCGGCCCAGGCAAGGTCGAACTCCTCGCTCACCAGAAATACGCTGGAATAAATTTCATTCCCCATCGCTTCTCCCATCAGATGGCAGAAATCGCGGTCGCGCTCCATCGGCTCGATCGAAAGTGCGGCTTTTGGCCCCCGTTTTACGGTCACAGTTGCCGGCTTCGTTTTACGGCTGATGGAAAGTTCAGAAAACGATGCTTCCTCATCTTTCAGGAAAAACAGACCGACTTTACGGCTCCAGAGCTCCGGCTTCTGGTTCAGCACATGGCAGTAAAAGCTCTCGTCATGCTCCTGCAGGTAGGCTCTGCCGCGCGGCAGTCCGATTATCTTGTATGCTTCACGCACATTTTCCACAAATGGACGGGTCAGATGGCCCGTGGTGATCATCATCGCCTGGATCTGCTGGTCCGGGCGCTCGATGCCGATCATCTTCAATGCTTCGCGAAGGAACGTGCCAAGGACTTCTCCCGGCGTATAATCCCGGTTTTCGATCTGGCAGATGCGGGATCCCATGCAGATCTCGTACAGATTGTCCAGCCAGATGCCGTTTTCCGCGTGAGCAGATTTTTCTGCATCCGGTCCTGTTTTCCACGTTTCCTCATTCCGTTTTTTGGCAATGGCGGTCGGAAATTCCACCGCCTCTTCTCCTTCTTTTACCGGGATGGAGACGGCCGTATGGGTTCCCCTGTCATAGCAGCAGAACTGGGAATATTTCTCTCCAAAATCAAATCCTAAAATTAAATTTTTCTGTTCCATGTCGTATCCTCCTGCTGCTTCTTTTCATCCACAAGTGCAAAACAGTTCCGAACCAGAGCCTCCTGCTGCAGATACTTTCGGAATGCTTTTTCTGCTTTTTCCGAATCTCCTGCCACGCGCGCTGCTTTCATCTGATTCAGAAGCTGGTACCGCGTCTTTCCTGCTTTTGGTTCGCCGGTCATGGAGACGGTTTTCACCTCTGTTTTTCCCTCACCCTGACGGTTCGTAAAGGTCAGGTAATACTCCATTTTCTCGCCGTAGAACAGCAGAAACTCTTTCACAAAAATGCCCTGATACATATTGCGCATCGGTTCGCTCTTCCATGTTTCTTCGGCGTTTGTCCGGTAATGAATCGTCACCTTTGCCTCCGCTCTCTGGCGCTCCTCGATGAACATGCGGTCGCCGATCTGGAAGCCTTCGGTCAGGTGCTCCGGCAGATCCTTGTAGAAGGCAAAGCGGAGTCCCTGTTTCGTAAACGCCAGAAGCAGGGTATGCGCCTCTTTTTCTTCCTCCTCCGAAAGCTGCGGCTTCGTGGAAAGATGTTTCAGCATTGCAAGACGGCAGATCTCGTCCAGCTCCCAGCCCTGTTTCCAGGCTCGGTCCAAGTAGTCAAACATCTGATCCGAAAGCGGTTTTCCGTCCATAAAATAGCCGATCGCAAGATACGTCAGGTATGCCAGAATGACGTGCTCTTTTCCGCTCTGGCGGATGTAGCTCTCCAGCATTTCCTGCTCCCACTTCGGGTGGCTGCGCACAAAGACGGACCATGTCAGAATGCGCTCCTCCAGCTTGTCGCTTTCCATCTGGAAGCCGCGGATTTTATCCCATAAACTGCACATATCCTCAATAGAACCGGTGAAATAATCTCTCAGATAGCACAATACGATTTCATCGTAGATGCCCTGTTTTACCACGTAGGATGCCAGATAGAGAAGCTCCTCGTCCTCTGTAAACTCTTTTTCCAGAATCATCGCATGCGCCAGACGGAAGAGACACGACACCGGGATCTTTTCGTAGCCGTACCGATCCGTCAGGGCAAAGGCGCGGCTGTAACAGCCGTAGCGTACCAGAAGCTCGATCGTAGAAATACGGTCCACCTTTGCGTAAGCGCTGTCCTCCAGCTCTGCAACAGCTGCCTCGGTCTCACGCTCATCCGGATGGGCAAGATAGTATTCCAGCAGTTTCTGACGCACTGTTTTCCGGTAAGCACTGGAAAATGCGCTCGTGCGCGCTGCCTGCTGATACCAGGCAAGATTTTCTGCGGTAAGCTGCATCTCCTCTTCCTGCTCCCCGCACAGGTGCAGCAGCAGACCCGGATTTTCAATGGCAAAACCGCCGCAGGCACGGGCAAGCTCTTCATCCGTAAACAATGGCTCTACGCGGCAGGTTTCTGTCACCGCATATCTTCTGCGCTGCTCATCTTCGAGAAGAATCCGCGCTTTTTTGCCGTACAGACGGATATAAGCACCCCGTTCCGTCATCGGATAGGACGTTTCGCCCCCCATCGCCGGATGGCAGACGATCACACGCGTGATTTTCGGATTTTCACACGTTACATGATGGGTAAACAGCACATTTGCGATCGCTTTTGCGCTGTCGGGATCTTCCGGTTTTTTCAGAAAAGTCCGGTACAGTGCGGCGTATTCGCGGTTCATGCGGCCTTTCTGGATCTGTCTTGCCGTGAAAACCTCCATCGCCGGGCGGTAGCTCTGGAATGTATGGCGGTCTTTTTCGCGGTTTTTGATCACGTTGGCGTAGATCAGCGCTTTCTTCTGGCCTGCCAGTGTGTTGCTGTAGGAGAAATACATCCGGATGACCTGCGGAAGGACCTCGTCGAACGACGCATCCATCGTTTCGATATAGTACTCGTACAGGCGCGTGATGCGGATGTTCCGCTCCACGGCTTTTGCATACCACGGGAAATATTCCTTCCGCACCGGGCGGCCCTTCATCACCAGTTTGCAGATGGCTTCGAGCACTTCATCGGATGGAAAACGCTCATAGCCCGCAGTCAGAATCTGATAGACATTCTCATCGAACGTTTTCATCGTCTCTGTAAGATAAGCGGCCCGTTTTAACAGTTCCCCGCTTAAAATGCCTTCTTTCTGCGCAAATTTCAGCACCTGAACGGTGAACGGCGAAATCCGGCGGAGCTGTCCCTCCTGGCGGAGATAGAGCTGTGCCGCATCCAGATACAGAAGCGGGCTCTTGCACCCGCACTCATAGCAAAGTTCCATCGCGTAGAGCTGACGGGTCAGCGACTGCTGCCAGGAATCGTCGGCATCAATGGCAAGCTTTAACAGAAAATAGCTTGCACTCTCCTGCCGCATCAGTGTTCCAAGGCGTGATACCAGCCCGGTATGGCCCACTTCCATTTTCAGCTTCCATGCCAGATACAGGTACGCTCCTTTTTTCTCCGCGGTGTCCAGCAGTTCCTGATGCTCTTTTACGTAAGAAAGCGTTTCTCTTGCTTTTCCGGTTTCCTCATGGCTCTCGTACAGCCATGCTTTTCCCAGCGTCACCCACGCCATGTCTCCGCCGGCTTTTTCGAACTGCTCGATGGCCTCCCAGGTGTCCTGATACCAGGTACGGTAGTCGCGTTTATGGACTGCCAGATCGAGATAGCCGCGCGCGATGGCAGTTATCTGACGGTCGCGCTCCGTATTTTTCCTGCTGGTCACATGTTTTTCGCTGTTTGTCACTTCCAGTTCAAAGCGAAGCTCCTGTTTTCCCTGACGCACCGTAATTCTGCCGTAATGGCGGCCGTTTCCGATTTTCTCCTGATGGATAATGTATTCCACACCGTAGACGCTTCCGATGAAATCTTCTGAAGTGACGACTTTCTTTTCCACTTCCAGAAAGTCTCCCTGCACCTCGATTTCCATGCGGACGTAGCCCCAGGTATTTTTATACAGATACAGTGTTTCCTTGCGCGGCTGGTCCACGGTAAGCACAGTTTTCTCCGGCTGTTCCGCCGAAAGCATCACCGGCTCTTTCTGACCGAGGGCAACCAGAAATTCCTCCAGGTGCTGAAATGTCACCGGCTTGTGGGACAGTCCCTGATAAAGTGCCATCTGCTCCGGTGCCTCTTTCTGAAGAAGACGTGCAAACTCTTTTTTTACAAAGAAGCGGTACGCTGCGCCGAAATCATGGCTTGCCAGATGCACAAAATCTGCCAGGGAATGAATCTCCTGCCCGGAAATGTTCATTGTCTTTCCCGCAATCGAGACGTGTACCCGCACGCAGCGTTCCTCCAGATTGCTGCTGACGGTGATGTTTCCACAGATTTCATCGCCTGCTTTTAATCCGCTGGTATCCACGCCGTACTCAATCGTACTCGCCGTTCCCTGGAACTGATTTTTCGCCAGAACGATTCTCTGATGATCTGTGGTCACAATTCCTTTTACTCTTCTCCCGTCTTCCGCTCCGATATTCAGCTCTCCGCGGAAATTCTGCCCCTCGTCCAGCGTCAGGGCCACCTCCGTCTCGGACAGCAGCAGATGGGGAACCTCATATTCAAATCTGCCGTTCAGCAGTTGTTCCAATCTTCTTCTCAATGTTTTTCACCTTATTTTATCTAAATCGTTTTCGTTCTTTTCCACAACGTCTGATTATACCCCAAGACGCACGGGATTGCAACGGAAAGGGGACGCTCCTTTTAATAGTCGAACAGCGAAAACTGGTTGCTTTCGGGCAGATCTCCGAAGACACCGAGGTCCGCCATAAAGTCGATAATCGTCTTGCTGACCTTGGTGCGGTCGCGGAAATCATCTTTCGAGAGGAATTTTCCGTTTCGTGCCGCAAGGACAACGGCGTCGGCCGCCTTGTCGCCCAGACCCTCGATCGAGTCGAGCGCCGGCATCAGATGTTTGTCATCGTAGACCTGGAAGCGGTGCGCCTGTGCCTTATAGAGGTCCACCGGCACGAAATCGAAGCCGCGGGCGTACATTTCCTGGACAATCTTCATATCCTTGACAGTTGCCTGCTCCTTCTGAGTCAGCGTGTCTTTCCGTTTTTCGTAATCTTTCATATAATATTCCAGCCGGTCGCGTCCCATGCACATGAGCTCGTAGGAGAATGCGGACGCACGAATGGAGAAGTACGCCGCATAGTACGCCAGCGGATAGAAAATTTTATAGTAAGCGATGCGGTACGCCATCATGACGTACGCCGCCGCGTGGGCTTTCGGGAACATGTACTTGATCTTTTTACATGACCAGATGTACCAGTCCGGCACATCGTGGGCCTTCATCTCCTCTTCCCACTCCGGTTTTAAGCCCTTTCCTTTTCGCACACTCTCCATGATCGTAAAGGAAAGCTCACTTTCGAGTCCCTTGTCGATCAGGTAGATCATGATATCGTCCCGGGTACAGATGGCGGTGGAAATCGTCGCCTTGCCCTCCTCGATCAGGGTCTGCGCATTGCCGAGCCATACGTCGGTTCCGTGCGACAGACCGGAGATACGGATCAGGTCAGAGAACGACTGCGGCTTCGTGTCCAGAAGCATCTGGATAACGAAATCGGTACCGAACTCCGGCACGCCAAGACATCCAAGCGGGCAGCCGCCGATGTCCTCCGGCTTGATGCCAAGCGCCTCGGTGCTCTTGAACAGCGACATGACCTCCGGGTTATCGAGCGGAATCGTCTGCGCATCAAGGTGCGTGATATCCTCGAGCATACGGATCATGGTCGGATCATCGTGTCCGAGAATGTCGAGCTTTAAGAGGTTGGCATCAATGGAGTGGTAATCGAAATGGGTCGTAATGATGTCGGTTGTCATATCGTTCGCCGGATGCTGCACCGGGGTGAAGGAGTTGATATCCTCACCGAACGGCAGAACGATGATACCGCCCGGGTGCTGGCCGGTTGTACGGCGGATTCCGGTGCATCCTTCCACGATACGGTCGATCTCGCAGTTCCGTTTGTGCTGGCCGCGCTCTTCGTAATAGTTCTTCACGTAACCGAACGCTGTTTTATCCGCCAGCGTACCGATGGTTCCCGCACGGAACGTCTGACCGGCGCCGAAAATAACCTCTGTGTATTTGTGCGCCTTACTCTGGTAATCACCGGAAAAGTTCAGGTCGATATCCGGCTCTTTGTTTCCCTTGAATCCAAGGAACGTCTCGAACGGAATGTCAAATCCGGCTTTTTTCAGCGGCTTGCCGCAGTTCGGGCAGACGGCGTCCGGCATATCGCATCCGGCACGGCCGACGTACTCTTTGACGCGCGGCGAATCGAACTCGCTGTAATGGCACGACTCGCAGTAGTAATGCGGGCTCAACGGGTTTACCTCCGTGATTCCCGCCATCGTCGCAACGAACGAGGAACCGACGGAACCACGCGATCCTACGAGGTAGCCGTCCTCGTTCGACTTCCACACTAGTTTCTGTGCGATGATGTACATAACGGCATATCCGTTGGAAATAATGGAGTTCAGCTCCCGTTCGAGGCGCGCGGAAACGATCTCCGGCAGCTCCTCGCCGTAGATTTCATGCGCGCGGTCGTAACAGATTCTCCGCAGTGTCTTGTCGGAATCCTCGATGACCGGCGGGAATTTTCCGGCACGGATCGGGGAGATTTTCTCGACAAGGTCGGAGATTTTGCGCGGATTGGTGATGACGACCTCCTCCGCTTTCTCACTTCCGAGATACGAAAACTCTTCAAGCATCTCCTCGGTGGTGCGCAGGAACAGCGGTGCCTGCTCATCCGCGTCGTCAAAACCTTTTCCGGTCATGATGATGCGGCGGTAGATCTCGTCCTGCGGATCCATGAAGTGGACGTCGCACGTTGCCACAACAGGCTTATGGAACTGCTCGCCAAGTTTGACGATGCGCCTGTTGATCTCCTTTAAATCCTCCTCGCTCTCTACGGCAGAAACGTCCTCTTTTTTGATCATGAACGCGTTGTTGCCGATCGGCTGGATTTCCAGATAATCGTAGAAGTCCACGAGACGCGCAATCGCCGCATCCGGTTCACCGCGCAGGATTGCCTGGTAGAGTTCGCCCGCCTCGCAGGCAGATCCGATCATCAGACCGTCCTGGTATTTCAGGTAGACGCTCTTTGGCAGCTTCGGCCGGCGGTTGTAGTATTTCAGGTGGGATTCCGACACGAGGCGGTACAGATTGACACGTCCCGTCTCGTTCTTTGCCAGAATGATCGCATGGTACGATGGAAGCTTGCGCACAGCCTCCTCCGATACTTTTCCCTGCGCATTCAGATCATCCAGAGTCAGAATATTGCGCTCCTCCAGCATTTTTACGAATTTCACGAAAATTTCCGCCGTACAGCCGGCATCGTCCACCGCACGGTGATGGTTTTCCAACGATACGCCGACCGCCTTCGCAACGGTATCCAGCTTGAAACGGTTCAGGCCCGGCAGCAGGAAACGCGCCATGGCGACGGTGTCCGCCGTTGTAAATTCCCGCTCGATCCCCTGCAGGACGCAGTTGTGCTCGATAAAGCTCATATCGAACGAAGCATTGTGGGCAACCATAACGGCTCCCTCACTGAACTCCAGGAATTTCGGCAGCACCGTTTCGATGTCCGGCGCGTCAAGAACCATGTTGTCGTTGATGCCGGTCAGATTCTCAATCCGGAACGGGATCGGGACTTTCGGATTGACGAAGGTGGAAAACTTATCGACAATCGCTCCGTTTTCCACACGGACGGCGCCGATCTCAATGATTTTGTTGACAACCGGGGAAAATCCCGTCGTCTCGATATCGAAAACAACGTAGCTTCCGTGGATGTCCTGTCCTTTGCTGTTGACAACGATATCTTTCAAGTCGTCGACGAGATAAGCCTCCATGCCGTAGATGACCTTGAACGGAGCCGAAACTTTTTTCAGCTCATCTTTTGTCGCATCCGGGTGCTCTGCCTGGTATTTTTTCCGGTAAGCGCCGTCGATCGCCTCGATCGCATGGTTTGCCTCCGGGAAGGACTGCACCACGCCGTGATCGGTGATCGCGATCGCCGGATGGCCCCACTCGTAGGCACGCTGTACCAGACGGGCAGCATCGGTGACACCGTCCATATCGCTCATCTTTGTATGGCAGTGCAGCTCCACACGCTTCACCGGACTCGTATCCTGACGGCCGGTACGGAAATCGGTGATCTTCTTGATGCCCCAGACAGACATAACCGTCAGATCGTGGTCAAATGCATCAACCGTCGTTTTTCCTTTTACTTTAATGAACGCGCCTTTTTTGATCGCATCCTTTAATTCCGGCACTTCCGCGTTCTGGACGAAAATCTTGACGCCGATGGTATCTGTAAAGTCGGTGATCGTGAACATGAAAATCGTACGCTCATTCCGGATTTCGCGCATATCCACACTCTGGACTCTTCCTCGGATGACAACATCACCGATCTCATCGCCGATTTTCAGAATCTCCACGCTCTCATCCTCGAAATCTCTTCCGTACAGCACATCCGGATTGGAGGATTTGCGCGGCTGATTGTCCGCATTCCGGCCGAAACTGCCCTTGCCTTTTTTGAAGGAACCGCGTCCGCCGCCGGAAAAACCTTTTCCCCTTCCGCCGTCTGCTGCTTTTTCTTTTTTCGCCTCGCCGTCCTTGGCTGCTGCGGCTGCTTTTGGCTGTTCGCCTGCTGCTTCCGCCTGCTCTTCCATCCGGTTCTGCTCTTTTTCGCCGAGCATCTCACCGTAATGGGTATGCGCCAGAACGTGGCGCACTTCCTCCCGGATGCGGAGCTCGGAATTTCTCATGGCGCGGCTCTCGCCCTCCGGCTTTCTCATCTCGGTTTCCACGATCAGGTCGAAGCCGCACCGCTCACAGAAGATTTTCTCGAGAATGTGGACCAGCTCCTCCTCGCGCTCCTTTGCCACAACGGAATCCACGAGCACCAGGTGCATTTTGTTCGTCTCCGGGAAGGTAATCTCGGCAGTCGAAAACAGATGATTCAGAAAGACACTGTGGTTTTTCAGCTCGAGCAGGATACTCGGACGGTACACCTCCAGAAAGTTTTCCGGCGTATACTGGCGCGACAGATAGAACCGCTCAATAATCTTCACGCGCAGCGGCACGTTGGAAAAGAGCTGCTCCTCGATCTGGCGCTCCAGCTGATAAATATATTTTTTGTGAATCCACTGATGGCTGACCACATAGATCCGCAGCAGATCTTTTTTCTTATTGATCGATACCCGCGAAACCTCCACGGTATCGAGAAGCTCTGCCATGCCCCCTTCGATTCTCAAATCCGGAAATACTTCCTGAAACTGTTTTTCCATTCCTATTCCTGCTTTCTTTTTTACTTGCCCCAGTGATCCAGCTCGTCCTTTAAGACGGACAGCAGCTCGCTCTCCGGTACTTTTTTCACGATTTCACCTTTTTTAATTAAAATGCCGACGCCTTTTCCGCCTGCAACACCAAGATCCGCCTCTTTTGCCTCGCCCGGTCCGTTGACCACGCAGCCCATGACGGCAACCTTGATATCAAGATCGTAGCCCTGCACCAGTGTTTCCACCTGGTTTGCCAATCCGATCAGGTCAATCTGGGTCCGTCCGCAGGTCGGACACGATACGACCTCAATGCCGCCTTTTCGAAGTCCCAGGGTCTTTAAGATCCGTTTTGCGGATTTGATTTCCTCGAGCGGATCGCCGGTCAGGGAAACACGGATCGTATCTCCGATGCCCTGATATAAAATAATACCGAGCCCCACTGCCGATTTGATGTTGCCGGAATACAGCGTTCCTGCCTCCGTAATGCCGACATGAAGCGGATGATCCGTCTGGTTCGTGATCAGCTCATGCGCTTTTGCACACATCATCACATCAGACGATTTGATACTGATGACGAGATTGTCATAGCCCATCTCCTCAATGATCCGCACTTTGTCGAGCGCGCTCTCCACCAGGCCCTCTGCCGTTACGCCGTTGTATTTTTCCACCAGCTCTTTTTCGAGTGAACCGCTGTTGACGCCGACGCGGATCGGAATCTGGCGTTCTTTTGCTGCATCTACAACCGCCTGGATCCGGTCGCGGCTGCCGATGTTGCCCGGGTTGATGCGGATTTTATCGGCTCCGTTTTCGATCGCGGCGATCGCCAATCGATAGTCAAAATGAATATCTGCTACAAGCGGAATCGAGATCTGCTTTTTGATCTCGGACAGCGCCTTGGCTGCCTCCATGGTCGGGACGGCGCATCGGATAATGTCACATCCGGCTTCCGTGAGCGCCTGGATCTGCTTTACGGTTGCCTCCACATCTTCTGTTTTGGTATTCGTCATGGACTGGATCAGAATCGGATTTCCGCCTCCGATGACCCGGTCGCCGATTTTCACAACTCGTGTATTTGCTCTGCTCATTGTCTTTCCTCCATTTATTTTCTCCGTGATGGCATAAAAATCTTATTTTATTATAAGACAATTTTTTCTCCGGCACAACCGTCTTTTCTCTTGCAATTTTTTCCCAAATTTTCTATAATGCTAGGAGTGATTTTTTTTGATTCAACTGGAAAGGAAGACATACAAACGATGAAAAAGATGATCCTCGTAACCTCGCCGCCGGCGTGCGGAAAGACATACATTTCAAAACAGCTCGCCAAGGAGCTGAAACACGTTGTTTATCTCGACAAGGATACGGTCATTCCGCTGTCGAACCGCGTTTTCAAAGCGGGCGGACAGGAAATCAACCGCAGTTCTGATTTCTTCGAGGAGAATATCCGCGATTATGAATATGAAGTAACGGTCAATTTCGGACTGGAAGCACTCGAGTATGACGATATTGTGCTGATCAACGCACCATTCACACGCGAAGTGCATGATGAGAAGTTCCTGAAAGACTTCTCCAAAAAGCTCGCTGACCATGGGGCAAAGCTTGTTGTGATCTGGGTTGTCACAAAACCGGAGATCTGCCACCAGCGCATGATCGACCGCAACTCCGTGCGCGATACGTGGAAGCTGGAGCACTGGGATGAATATGTGAAAACGATCGACTACTCCATCCCGGAAGCACTGAAGAAAATGAGCAGCTGCCTCGATCTGATGCTGTTCTACAATTCTTCGGATGAAGAATATCAGAAATCCATGGAGATGGTTATCTCCCGTCTCGAAGACGAATAACGACTAAACGAAAAAAGAGAATTTTGCCGGACCTCATTTTTACAGTCTGCAAAATTCTCTTTTTATTTATAGAAACTATTTTCACATCCGATACAAAAGATAATCCGCCGCTGCCGCCCACAGCACCCAGGAAACGCAGAAAACTGCGAACACACTCTTATATCCGAGTACGGCAAAGTGGACGCGCCATTTTTCCTTCTGCGTGAATTTCTCCGGGTTTTTGCCTTTTACCATCAGCATTCCGGCGATCACGAACATGCCGAGGGCCGCGATCAGCAGCAAGCCGTCTTTCGCCGCCTCAAGGGCAGCGCGGAACGTGAATCCCCCAAAGAGGAATCCTCCCAGCAGCAGCACAGCTGCCGCAGCGCCGCCGGAGAGCAGGCCGATTGTAAATGCTCTGCCGAGATCACAGCAGATGTTCTTTATCTTTTCCATGTTTTACAATTCCTTATTTTCTTCTAACGCATCACAGAAATGACATGCCACAAAGTGATTGTTGCCCACGTCTTTTAATTCCGGCATCTGCTGTCGGCAGATGTCTTTTGCGTACTTGCATCTTCCCTGGAATTTGCAGCCCGGCTTCGTGTTGATCGGGCTCGGCACCTCGCCTTCGAGGCGGATTTTTTTGCGGTCGCGCTCTGCCTCTACTTTCGGGTCCGGAATCGGAATCGCGGAGAGCAGTGCCTGTGTGTACGGGTGGCGCGGGTTGGCGTACAGCTCCTCGGATGTCGTCAGCTCGACGAGCGTTCCCAGATACAGAACCGCCACACGGTCGGAAATATGTTTGACCATCGACAGATCATGGGCAACGAAAAGATAGGTCAGTCCCATCTTTTTCTGCAGATCCACAAGAAGATTGACGATCTGTGCCTGGATCGAAACATCGAGTGCGGAGATCGGCTCATCGAGAACGATGAACTCCGGCTGCACGGCAAGCGCACGCGCAATACCGATTCGCTGGCGCTGTCCGCCGGAAAACTCGTGCACAAAACGGTTCGCATGCTCGCGGTTCAGTCCGACCAGTTCCAGATATTTGTAGATCATCTCCTGGCGCTCTTTTTTATTCTTCGCCAGATGATGGATATCGATTCCCTCGCCGATGATATCGGCAACTGTCATACGCGGGTCAAGCGATCCATACGGATCCTGAAAGACCATCTGTACCTGTTTTTTGAAGGCAAACCGCTCTTTTCCGTTTAACGCATGGACATCGGTTCCCTTGTAGAGCACCTGTCCGTCGGTCTTGTCATACAGGCCGATGCAGGTACGGCCGCACGTTGTCTTTCCACATCCGGACTCGCCAACCATTCCAAGTGTCTCACCCTTGTAAATTTCGAAGGAGACATCATCCACGGCCTTTAAGGTCGCATGGTTTCCGACCTGAAAATATTTTTTCAGATGGGAAACGGAAAAAAGCACTTCTTTTTCGTTATTTTCCATTACAATTCTCCTCCTTCCAGATTTGGCATTTCTACTTTTGGTGCCATCGGGTGATGGAGCCAGCAGGCAGCTTTATGCTCGCCGCCGAATTCCGTTGCCTCCGGCATCTCTTCCTTACAGATCGGCATACAATAGCTGCACCGCGTGCAGAACGGACATCCGACCGGCGGGTTTAAAAGATCCGGCGGAGTTCCCGGAATTGTCGCGAGTTCCTGCTTGTTTTTCAAATCCAGACGCGGTACGGAACGGATCAACGCCCAGGTATACGGGTGACGCGGACGATAGAAAATATCCTCACACGTTCCGCTTTCCACGATAATACCGGAATACATGACAGCAATCTTCTGTGCGATATTCGCCACAACACCAAGATCATGTGTGATCATGATAACGGACGTCTGGTTTTTCTTCTGCAGATTCTTGATAATATCGAGAATCTGTCCCTGAATTGTCACATCGAGTGCGGTCGTCGGCTCGTCACAGATCAGAATTTTCGGATCACAGGCAAATGCAATCGCGATCATAACACGCTGACGCATACCGCCGGAAAATTCGTGCGGATACTGTCTGACACGTTTTTCCGGCTCCGGGATGCCGACCATGCGCAGCATCTCGACAGCCTCCTTTGCCGCTTCCTGTTTTGTCATGTTTTTATGGCCCATCAGATTTTCCATAATCTGTTTTCCGACACGCATCGTCGGATTTAAGGAAGCCAGCGCATCCTGGAAAATGATTGCACACTCGCCGCCTTTGTAATGCTGCCACTGTTTTTTGTTGTATTTCAGAATATTCTCTCCATTGTAGAGAATTTCACTGTTCTCTTTAATCTCACCCTGCGGCGCCTTGATGAGGCCCATGATGGATTTCGCCGTTACAGATTTTCCGCAGCCGGATTCGCCCACAATTGCGAGCGCCTGACCTTTCTCGAGAGAAAACTGTACACCGCGGACTGCCTTTACTTCACCGGCATAGGTGTGATAAGAGACTCTTAAGTTTTTTACTTCCAGAATCGGATTGTTTTGTTCGTTCATATCGTTATCTCCCACTTATTACTGGCGAAGTCTCGGATCCAGGGCATCGCGCAGGCCGTCTCCCAGAAGGTTGAATGCCATAACGATGATACAGAGCACGAGACATGGGAACAGAAGCTGTGACGGATAGAAATCCATGTTCTGCTGTCCCATCGAAATCAGGACACCAAGGCTGATCGACGGTGCCTTGAGGCCGATGCCGAGGAAGCTAAGACCTGCCTCCGTAAAAATAAACATCGGGATTGCCGTCGCCGTATCCAGAATCAGGATACCCAGCATATTCGGTACATAGTGTTTTAAGATGATGCGGAGCGGTTTTGCACCGAGCACCTCCGCCGCGTAAACGTATTCCGTCTCACGGAGCTGTTTGATCATACCGCGCACCTGACGTGCCGTGTTACACCATGCGGTGACGCTAAGAGCGACCAGGAGTGCAAACAGGTTATTTCCAAGGATCATCATGATCAGAATCGTAAGAAGCAGAGACGGAATCGAGTTGATAACCTCGATGATCCGCATCAGAACCTCATCGACCCAGCCGCCGAAATGTGCCATCAGCGCGCCATACACCGTTCCAATGATGAGTTTGATTGCCGTTGCGACGATCGCGATGATCAGTGATGCCCGTGCGCCGACCCAGACTCTTGAGAAGAGGTCACGTCCCAGGTTGTCGGTTCCAAACCAGTATTTTGACGATACGCCCTGGTTTTTCTCGGCGATATTCATGGATACATAATCATATCCTTTGATATGCGGTCCGATGATGACCATGACAAACAGAATGCCGAGCACAACAAGAGATCCCATTGCGATCGGATTTTTGCGGAGCCGTCTCCAGGCGTCCTGCCAGTAGGAAATGGTCGGGCGGTCAATCCGGTTCGCATCTTCCTCGGTGTATCCTATTACTTTAAATTTTTCCGGTGTTAATGCTGCCATAATATCCTCCTTATCTGCTCTTTCCTGTCAGACTGATTCTCGGGTCAACGACCACGTACAGCAGGTCCGTGATAAAGAGAACACCGATGTAAAGTGCTGCGATAATAACCGTCTCTCCCATGATAATGGAAAGATCCTGGTTATTGACCGCCGTCACATAATACTGTCCGATTCCCGGGATGGAAAAGATGCTCTCGATGAAGAAGGAGCCTGTGATACACATGGCAACCGACATCGGAAGCTGTGTGATAACCGGGATAAACGAGTTCCGAAGGATATGGCGGCGGATAATCTGTCCGCGGCTTAAGCCCTTCGATTCAGCAGTCAGCACGTAATCCTGATTGATCACATCGAGCATCGAGGTTTTCAGCAGACGCGCATACGTTGCGATATAAGAAAAGCATCCTGTCAGGGTCGGAAGAATCGTGTATTCCCATCCTCCGAACCACAGATCCTTTCCCGCAGGCCAGCCGATCGTCGGCAGAACCTTCAGGTTACCTGCGAAAATTTTCTGAAGCATCAGACCAAAGATCAGGTTCGGAATGGAAATCAAGAGGACCGACAGGGCGATCACCATATAGTCCCAGAAGCTTCCCCTCCTCATTGCCGCAAGAATTCCAAGCAGCAGACCGATCGTGATACCGACCAGCACCTGCTGGATACCAAGGCGGGCGGATACCGGAAGACGGTCATGAATCAGCTTCTGTACCGTCTGTCCCGCATAGACAACAGATTCCCCGAACTCTCCCTTGCAGATTCCCTTCATTGTGATCACATAGCGCTCCATCATCGGCTTGTCGAGGCCGTAGCGCTTATAGAGGTTTTCCTTTACGGTCGGCGAGAGCTTGCTCGCACGTTCCGTCAGCGGATCTCCCGGAACCGCTTCCAGAAGGAAAAACGTGGCCGTTGCAATCAGAAACAGTGTGATCAGCATTTCTGCAAAACGGCGCAGTAAATATTTTGGCATAAAAATCCTCTCCCTGTCCGGTCTTTTCCGACCGGAATTTTTATTATGATAGCGAAAGAAGAGCCTATTGTTTCATAAGCCCTTCTTCCCTCATTTCTTCTGTTTTGCTGCTTTTTTATTTCTGTACAGATGCTCTGTAAAGCTCCTGGCTTGCGCCGAAGGAGGATGTGTAGAAATCTTTTACCCAGTTCTGATAATAGTAATGTTTATCAGAGTAGTACAGCGGTGCAACACCACAATCCTGTGCAACCAGCAGATCTTCCAGCTTCTGGTAAATCTCAAGGCGTTTTGCGTTGTCGTTCTCTCCGGTCAGAGAATCGATCAGGCTGTCGTACTCGCTGTTGCTATAGAGGCCGTAGGAATCATAAACGCCTGTCTTCATGACGTTCAGGAAATCCAGCGGATCGTTGTAATCGCTGAACCATCCGCCTACAAAGATATCGTAGTTCTTGTTATCGCGCTCGTTTGCAAACATCTGGTAATCGCCAACGGTGTTCAGCTCTACCTTTACGCCCAGATTCTGGGAAATGGACTGCTGCAGGTACTCTCTCTCGAGCTGATTCTCGGTAGCAGAACCCTGGGACAGCAGTGTAATGGTGATGTCTTCCGGTTTGTCGGTGATACCAAGCTCATCAAGGCCTTTCTGGAACAGTGCTTTTAACTTGTCTGCATCTCCTGCATACTGCTCATATTCCTCTTTCATGGTCTCCGACGCCTGCTTGCGGTAGGAAGTTCCGTCGAGCGTGATCGCCGGGGAAACGAAGCCGTAAGCTGCGGTGTATCTTCCGTAAACAGCTGATACCATCTCCTCACGGTTGATGGAGTAGGAAATTGCCTTGCGGATGTTTACGTTTTTCATCAGACCAGATTTTCCGCCCTCAGACTGCTCGTAGCACAGAACCATAGTTCCCGGGTACTCGGTGGTCATGGTCTGCATATTGCCTGCTTCTACTTCTTTGTCATATTTTGCAATGTAATCGCCTGCTGCATCGAAAACGTCCAGCTGTCCGTTATCGAACATGGTTGCTGCTGTTGCGTTCTCTGCTACACAGTACCAGTTTACCTGATTCAGTTTTACGTTGTCCTTATCCCAGTACTGGTCATTCTTTACCCATGTCATGGAGTTATCTTCTACCAGGTTGGTCATGGCAAACGGTCCGTTGTAGACACACTTTGTCCAGTCTTTTCCCCACTGGTCTCCGGCTGCCTCTGCGACATCCTGACGGGTCGGGTAAAGCGGAGTTGCTACCAGCTTGGACTGGAAGGTCGGATCCGCTACCTTTAAGGTAACCTCGAAGGTGTAATCGTCAACTGCTTTGATTCCGATCTCATCGGCAGAACCCTGTCCGTTATAATACTCCTCTGCTCCTACTACGTTGAACAGGAAGAAAGAATAGGAATAGCCGTATTCCGGATTTAACAGACGTTTCCATCCGTACTCATAATCTGCTGCGGTAACCGGCTGTCCGTCGGACCATTTTGCATCCTTTCTCAAATGGAAGGTATAAACCAGTCCGTCGTCGGATACGTCCATGGATTCTGCACCGGCGTACTCGAAACGGTCTCCGTTCTCATCTGCTACGTCACGCATCAGTCCTTCGTAGCACTCTGCCATCATCCAGCGCCATCCCATATCCTGTACATCGAAGTTGTTTCCAAAGGCTACCGCGCGAAGATTGATCTGTCCGTCCACTTCACCTGCAGTCTCCGGTGCTGCTGAATCCGCTGCTCCAGTACTGGTTGATGCCGCTGTAGCATTGTCAGCAGTTGCTACCTGTGCCTCTCCGCTGCTTCCGCATCCGGCCAGAAGACCGGCTGCCATGCATCCTGCCAAAAGCAGAGAAACGACTTTGTTTCTTTTTCTCATTGGTGTTCCTCCTTTGTTTTCCGCAGACCCTCCCCGGCTGATCCGGCTATGTCTGCACACGGGCCATTGTTTTTCATATAATTATCCTGAATTTTTTCTCTTATTCGGACAATAGCACGAAATAATACCTTGTTTTTTCACTTTTTTCACGTGATTTTAGCCCAACTTTTATCAGAATATCGAGAAATACCTTTTTTGTCAATCCTTTTTCCTACAGATCTTGTATTTTTTAAGTGCGCAACAATTCGGTATCAAACTTAAAAGAAGGAGGCTGCCGTCACACACAGCATTCTCCTTCTTCTTTTTCTTTACTTTTTCTCTTTTATTCCGCTTTTGCATCCATCTGCCGCAGGCTGTGGATCAGCTCCTCACAGATCTCCAGCTCGCTCTTTCCGTCCGTCTCGATGATAATGTCGGCTGCGGCCTCATATTTCTCACGGCGCTTGCTCATCAGATCTGCGATAAACGGAACGGTTTTGTTGTTCTCGATCAGCGGTCTGTCGTGGCTGTCTTTGACACGGTCTAAAATCGTCTCCGGCTTTGCAGTCAGAAGAACAACGCGGCCGTTCTTTTTCATCTCCGCAACGTTGCACTCACGCATCGGAGTTCCGCCGCCGCACGAAATGACAACGTTTGTTCTCGACTGCATTTCAATCAGAAGATTCGTCTCGCAGTCACGGAAATACTGTTCGCCGTAAGTCTCAAAAATATCGGAGATGCTCATACCGGCACGCTCTGCGATGATCTGATCCATCTCGATGATATCCATGGCAAACACGGTTTTGAGATAATCGGAAATGGTGCTCTTTCCGGCTCCCATGAAGCCAATCAGTACAATATTATAATTGAACAGCTTTCTTGCCTGAATCTTTTTACTGTTTCTTGTGATGCTCTCGAAAACATCCGCAACTTCGTTTTTATGGCGTTTTTCCTGCATCCGGCGTTCCAGCCATTCCTTCTGTTTTGCTTCCTGCTCCGGCTGGAGAATCGGCACGTTATTTGCTTCTTTATATACCATAATGTCCTCGACAATACGGTTTCTCATCAGCAGCGCATCCAGAATAATCTCATCGCACTGTCCGAGGCTCTCTCGTAATACTTCCAACTGATTCATGTTTTTATCCTTTCCAGACTTGTGTGTACTTGTTCGCACAGCCCTCTTCCGGTATTTTTGTCGTATTTTTTGACATTTTCTGTTATTATAGCAGTTGTCCTCCGGAATCACAACAAAAATTTGCACAAAGGTGCGAAAAGCCCATGGAATCTTTTCAGAAATCCATGGGTTTTGGTATATTTTTATTTAAGATCGTCTTTCGAATCCGCATGACACCTGTTCTCCCAGGCATCTTCTGTGGATAACTTTTCATCAGAGTTCAGAAAACTCAGCTCTGCCCCCCCCCGACTTCAGATTCTTTTTCAGCTTTTCAATCTGAATCGAAGTCTGTTTTTCTTCGGATATGGTGTTCAGCTCCTCGCAGATGGCATCTTTGATATCGAGCAGACACTCGAGCATCAGCGGGCTGAAGGTACCGCACTCGCCGTTCAGGATCATCTCGATGGCTTTCTCGTGCGTGTATGCCGATTTGTAGACACGCTCGCTTGTCAGCGCATCGTAAACATCGGCAATCGATACAACCTGGGCTGCAATCGGGATCTCCTCACCTTTTAAGCCGTCCGGGTAACCCTTTCCGTCGTACCGCTCATGATGCCAGCGACAGATCTGGTACGCAATCTGTACCAGCTTCTCGTCCTGATACAGTTCCAGGCTCTTCAGCATGGACGCTCCGATCAGGGTATGTTTCTTCATCTCCTCGAACTCTTCTTTCGTCAGCCTTCCCGGCTTATTTAAAATGTTCTCGTCAATGCCCATCTTTCCGATATCGTGCAGTGCGGATGCCGTTGTGATCATCAGCTGATCGGACCAGCTTAAGTGGTAGCGGTCTGTCTTCTGTACCAGACGCTCGAGGAGCATACTGGTCAGAACGTTGATGTGGTGGACATGAAGTCCGCTCTCGCCATTCCGGAATTCCATGATATGGCTCAGGATACTGATCATCATCTGATTGTTTTTCTCTTTTTCGTAAATCTGCTCGGTGACGAGCGTCACGAGACGGCGCTGTTTTGCATATAATTTGATCGTGTTGAAGACACGCTGGTAAACAACTTTTGCATCAAACGGACGACTGATATAATCGGATACACCCTGCTCATACGCACGGCGCACAAATGCGGTGGAATCCTCGCTCGATATCATGATGACCGGAACCTCTTCGATCCAGTGGTTGCGGTTCATGTAGTCAAGCACTCCGAAACCGTCCATGCCCGGCATGACGATATCCAGAAGGATCAGCGCAAGGCCTGTTCCGTATTCTTCCAGCAGACGCAGGCACTCTTCGCCGGTGGAAGCCTCGATGATATCGTATTCATCCTGCAGAATCTCCGAGAGGATGATACGGTTCATCTCGGAATCATCCACGATCAGGATGCGCTGTTTTTCTCTGCGGTTTTCCTGACGGACAACATCGTCCTGACAACCCAGGATCTGGTCTTTCTCGGTGACAACCATGTTTTTCCGTTGTTTTGCAAGATACATCAGCTGGTCGGCACGCATCGCAGCTTCGCCGATCGTCTCATCTCTTGTCAGAACACCTCCTACGCTGACGGAAAGACGCATCTTCGAGTAGCCCGGCACCTGTGCCTCATGGATCTGTGACTGAATCTGTTTTAATTTCTGTACAAAGTTTTCCTCATCCATCTCCGGCAGAACCAGCAGAAATTCGTCTCCTCCTAAGCGGATCAGACGGTCGGTACGTCGGGTGCAGCGGTTGACGGTCTTTACAATGGTGTCAAGCGCCATATCTCCGGCATTGTGGCCGTATGTATCGTTGTATAATTTGAAATCATCGAGATCGATCATGGCTACGCCGCAGCAAAAGCTGGCGTCCCGGATCTGGTCTTCGAAGTAGCGGCGGTTGAATACTCCGGTCAGCGCGTCACGATACAGCTCTTCGCTGTAGCTGTTCAGCTTGCTTACCAGATTCTGGCGTCCTTCGGAGTCCATCAGTGTTTCATCGTCGAGACGGTTGATCATCTCGATCACGCATGGTTCTCCTTCGATCTCCACGTATCTTGCAATGACCTGATACACATTCGACGCAATGCATTCCAGTTTTGATTTCTGCGATTTCTCCCGCAGGGCTTTTTCGGAAATACAGTTAAGGCACGGCATCGCTTTGTTCCATACTGCGTAGCATTCACACAGCTTGCCATTCTCTTCATCGATAATAAAATCTCCGATCTCATCCGGACGGAGAACCCGCACATACATGAAAATATTCTTCAGATGTTCCACCAGACGTTCTGCCTGTTTCTGTGTCATCTGAACATCCTTAGAAGGCTCTTTCTTATTTATTTTTTCACATTCCGGCAATTCGGTCTGATTCATCTGTTTCCCTCTCTTCTCCCCGGTACACACAAAACTTCATTACCCCTTTGTGTGCTTCCGCGTTTTGCTACATTTTCCCATTTTAATTACAGTTATACATAATAGTGTAACGATTGTTTCCCGTTTCGTCAAGAAAAAAGTGTACAAAAACCGTCCTGTAATGGAAATTTATTCAAAAAAACCGACCGGTTTTACGCGGTCGGTTTTTTCTTCTTATCATAGAAGACACGGCTGTATAACTGCGGATAGATGTTGCTGCAGGAGAGCGCCGGTCCTTCAATATAGCGGTAATGATCGAAATCGTAAACACCGTAATCCGGCTCGGAGTTATCCAGCCAGAAAGCATTGATGCCGTAATCGTAGTAGTTCTTCTTGCATACGTCCCAGACATATTTTCTTGTCTCCGGATTGAACACGTCGATCTCAACGCAGTCACCCTGGAAATCGTATGTCTACTTTTTCGCGCAGACTATCCCTGTATGTTTTTCATTTTATTAGATTTTTTTGTCTGTTTCTTGAAGTTTTTATCCGATTTCTAACACTATTTTGATCTTTTTACCAAATTTGCGGAATGGGCTTTATTTTTAACTGCACAAATTCCATTTCTTATGATAGAATATTTACGAAAAAATAAAGTATCTGATTCACTATACTTTGATTCACAATAAAATGAGGGAGTAATCCATGATTCAAACGAAAGATTCGAACTTAACCTTCCGCCCGCTGACCATCGACGACGCAGAGCAGTACAATGCACTTCTGCGCTACGCCTTTCAGGTTACAGAGCAGGAGCTTTCCGAAAGCGGATGGAAAGACGATGAAATCAAGCAGTCCAAATTCCCGGTTCTCGTCCGTGCCGATGTGCTCGGCTGTTTCTGCGAGGAGGATCTGGTATCACAGTTCGCGGTTTATCCGCTGGACATGAATATCTACGGTGTCCGCTATCCCGTCGGTTTTGTCACCAGCGTCTGCACCTACCCGGAATACACCGGCCAGGGCATCATGAAAAAGCTGATGATCCGGAGTCTCACGCGCATGCGGGAAAACCACCGTTCCTTTGCGCTTCTCTATCCCTACTCTATTCCGCTCTACCGGAATCTCGGATGGGAAATCATTTCCAATAAGATGACGTACACCATCAAGGACACGCAGGTGCCGCGGAAACTCAAAGCCCCTGGCTATGTGCGCCGCGTGGCATGGGATGACAAGGATTTTAAGGAACTACATACCAAATTTGCTTCGAAGACGCACGGCTGCCTCTACCGCAACAATCTGGCGTGGGAAGAATATTTCCGCTGGGATGAGGATGATACCGTCGTTGCGATCTACTATTCCGCTGATGATGTGCCGTACGGCTACATGGTCTATCTGATCAGCTCCGATATCATGCATATCAAAGAGATGATCTATCTGAACCGCGAAGCACAGCTGGGACTCTGGGAGTATATTCATGCGCACGATTCCATGATCGATGAGGTCAAAGGAAATAACTACTACAGTGAACCCATCGCGTTCGAGCTTGAGGACAGCGATATCAAAGAAACGATTCGCCCGTACTCGATGGGGCGTATCATCGATGTCGTGCAGTTTATGGAACATTACGCCTGCGACCCGGACGAGCCGGATGTGTGTATCCGTTTTGAGATCGAGGATGAGCTGCTTCCGTGGAACAATGACAGCTTCACATTCTTCTTTGAAAAAGGACACTGTGTGCCGACCGACCGCGAGCCGGACCATGTGATGAAAATGACGATCGCATCGCTCACGACACTGCTGCTCGGCTACAAGACGGCTTCCAAGCTGTATGAGATGGCGCGCATCGAAACAACGCCGCAGACTGTGGAATGCCTGGATGACCTGCTCTTCCACCATATTCCATATGTTTCGGACTATATTTAATTTATTTTACGCATTGCAAAAGAGGGACTCCCGTGAAAGGAATCCCTCTTTTTCTATGTAACATTTTTTAGTTTTCTTCCAGTTTGATTTTCTCCTGCAGCACAACGCAGCCTGCCATATCGCCGATGACGTTGACGCAGGTGGCACCCATGTCACACAGTGTGTTGATGCTGATGTAAACGCCCATGACGCCGGCCGGAAGACCTGCCATCGTGGCGAGTGCTGCGAATGATGCGATCGCGCCGCCCGGAATACCCGGTGTTCCGACAGAAAGCAGGACGTTGGCAAGCAGAATGATCACCATCATCGAAATGCTGACGTTGATGCCGCAGGCATTTGCGAAGAACATGATCATAAACGACATCAGGATCGATACCGCATCCATGTTGACGGTGGCACCGAGCGGGATTGCAATACTGCTGATCTGGTTCGAAACGCCGAGTTCTTTCTCGACACAGCGCTTGCTGATTGGGATCGTCGCGGAACTGGAACATGTTCCGAATGCATTCAGGGCTGCCGGCATGATCGCCTTAAAGAACTTGACCGGACTCGTCTTTCCGATGAGTTTTACAGCGCCGCCGTAGACGACGATCGCAAATCCATAGAATGCCACATACAGAATGATGAGCTGGGTTGCCAGGGAAACGATGGTTTTGGTTCCGTTTGCCTCGACAACCGGCACGATCGTACAGAAGACACCGATCGGGGTGAAGTACATAACGGTGCTGATGACTTTTAAGCAGACCTCATTCAGGGAGTCGATCACGTTTAAGAGCGGCTGTCCCTTCTCTCCGACCGCAATCAGCGTAAAGCCGACAACGACAGCGAACACGAGTACCTGGAGCATGTTGCCCTCCGCAAATGCTTTCACCGGGTTGGACGGGATCAGGTTTTTGATCGTGTCGAGGATGCTGGTCATCTCGGTCGCCTGGATATCGGAAGTTGCCATCTCAAAATGGACTCCCTTTCCGAGGCGGATCAGTCTTGGAATGATAATGCCGACTGCACTTGCAATCGCGGTGGTGCACAGGAAGAAAATCATCGAGTAGCCGGTGATCTTACCTGTCGTTTTTGCATTTCCGATGCTGCAGATGCCCATGACAATTGAGCAGAATACCATCGGGAAAATCATCATATTCAAGGCGTTCATGTAGATGCCGCCGATGACGCCGGTTACGGTCAGAATCGGCGTAAAGCGGTCCGCCAGAAGAAGTCCGGTTAAGATACCGAGAAGCAGTCCGGTAAAGATCGCACCTGTAATATGCTTCTGATACCATGCATAAAACTTTTTCATATGTTCTCTCTTCTCTCCTTTTTCACAGAGTAAGAGGCAGGTGTCCCTGTATCTTCTACCTGCCTCTTCGCATACAGCCATCTTATCACACAACCGCGGATAATTCCACCTAAAAATGGATTTATCCGCGGTTTTTCTGGCTTTTTGTCTTTTTTCTCTTTTTTATACGGCTGCTGCCCGGCTGTAGACTTTCTTCCGCATAATCAGATAGCAGATCACCTGCATGATAATCGTGATGATCCACGATCCCGGATACGAAATGAACAGCACATACAGCGAGCGGTGCTGCGGGAAAATGCCGAAGATCCACACGATTCGCGTTCCGACCGTTCCGATGACGGACAGAATCATCGGCACCGCCGAGCATCCCATACCGCGCAGGGCTCCCGGGAAGAGGTCCATGATGCCGCAGAGGAAATACGGAACCGTCGTGATCGACAGAATTTCCATACCGCAGCGGATAACCTCCGGGTCCCCAGTGTAAATCTGCAGGATTTCCGTACCGAACAGATACGCGCCGCCACCCATCACCAGTGCGATGCCGCTGGAGAGAATCAGGCAGTCGATCAGCACCTTATCCATTCGTTTGTATTTTCCGACACCGTAGTTCTGGCTTGTGAAGCTCATGCACGCCTGGGTGACGGAGTTGACTGAGGTGTATAAAAATCCCAGCACATTGTTGGCCGCCGTGTAGCCTGCCATTGCAATCGAACCGAAGGAATTGACGGATGACTGCAGCAGCACGTTCGAGAAGTTGATAACGGTACTCTGAATACCCGCCGGGATGCCGACCTGGAAAATCGGGATGATGTAATCCTTTTTCAGGCACAGCTTCGAGAACCGGAGCTGATAACTTCCCTCGCTCTTATAGAGGCACCGCAGAACCAGCACGCAGGAGATCGCCTGCGAAACCATCGTTGCAATCGCCACACCTGCCACGCCGAGACTGAACACGATCACGAGGAACATATTCAGACCAGCGTTGATCACACCCGATACAATCAGGAAATACAGCGGCCGCTTCGTGTCGCCGACGGCACGCAGAATCGCCGCACCGTAGTTGTACAGCATGAAAAACGGCATTCCCATAAAGTAAATTCTCATATACAATGCCGACTGATCAATGACATCCGCCGGTGTATCCATCAGCTCCAGCGCGCCTTTTGCAAAAAATACGCCCACAAACGCCATCACAACGCCGCTGATCAGCGCCAGCATGATCGATGTATGTACCGTTTCCGACATCTCCCAGTCGCGCCCCGCTGCATAATACCGCGCCGCAAGCACATTCGCACCGAGCGAGATTCCCATAAACAGGTTGATGAACACGTTGATGAGCGCCGTTGTCGATCCGACAGCCGCAAGCGCCTGGCTTCCGCTGAACCGTCCGACGACGATGATATCCACCGCGTTGAACATCAGCTGCAGAATGCCGGACACCATCAGCGGCAGCGAAAAGGAAATCAGCTTGTCCATAATCGTGCCGTTGCACATGTCGATTTCATATTTGTTCTTTTTCAAAAATACTCCTCCTTCTTTTGTAGCAGATATGCAGTCTTACACCGCAGACATATACAGAAATGATACCACTTTTTTCCGGTTCTGCACAGAGACTTTCCATAATTTATTGACTTCTGTAAAGTCCACAGGTAAAATAAATACAATTACAGTTTTTCTGTATATAAATCAAGGACAGGAGAGAACCTATGAAAAAAATATGGATTACAGGTGCCGAAGGCCACATCGGTACTGCCCTTCTGGAACTGCTGGAGGGTGTGGAATATCAGCTTCTTCCGACGGATATTCACGAGGTTGATATTACCAAAATCGATGAAGTCACACAGTTCGTTTATGTCAACCGTCCCGACGTTATCATCAACTGCGCCGGTATGACCGACGTTGCCGAGTGTGAAAAAAACATCGACGAAGCCTATCGTGTCAATGCCATCGGTGTGCGCAACGTAGCGCTTGCCGCCAATGATATCGACGCAAAGGTTATTCAGATCTCAACGGATGATGTTTTCGACAAGGAATCCCGCATCCCGTACAACGAGTTTGATACCGTGCATCCGCGTACGATCTACGGAAAATCAAAAGAGGCCGGAGAGAAAATCCTGACACAGCTTTTGAACCGCTTTGTCATCATCCGAAGCTCCTGGATTTACGGGATCGGCCGCGATTTTGTGGATGAAGTACTCCGCAATGCGGCAAAAGGCGGCACGATGGAGGTTCCAAACAACCAGTATGCGGCTCCGACCAGTGCTTTTGAGCTTGCACGCGTGATCTGCCACTTTATCGACAGCGAGGAGTATGGTCTGTACCACGTTGTCTGCCCCGGAAGCTGCAGCCGCTATGAGTTTGCAAGAACCATCCTCGAGTATACTGGAAAAACCGGTGATCTTGATCTCTACCCGGTTGTCGCACGCGATGATGTCCGCCCAACCTATTCTGTTCTGGACAACATGATGCTCCGCCTGACCGGTATTCCTGAGCCGCTCGACTGGAAAACGGCACTGAAAGAATATCTCGAAGAAACCGGAGGAATCGAATAATGGTCCGAAACAGAAAAGAAACAACGGAAAAGTCAAAAAAGAAGCCCGGGCTTTCCACCCAGATTTTTATTGCCCTGCTGGCCGGTGCGCTGCTCGGCGTGGTGATTCACTATTGGATCCCGTCCAGCTATATCAAGGACACCGTCATCGTAGAAGGTGTGCTGTATGTCATCGGACAGGGCTTTATCCGCCTGATGCAGATGCTTGTCGTACCGCTTGTCTTCTGCTCCCTCGTCTGCGGAAGTATGTCCATCGGAGACAGCAAAACCCTCGGAAAGGTCGGCGTAAAAACGATCGGCTTTTACCTTGTTACCACAGCACTTGCCGTCTGCATCGCACTTGGAACCGCCCTGCTCATTCACCCGGGTCTCGGACTTAACATGGGTGCGGTTCAGAAAGCAGACCTGTCCTCGACAGCAGCAGATTCCAGCGTCAGCCTGGTGGATACACTGCTCAACATCATCCCGAAGAACCCGATTGGTTCCATGGCAAACGGCGATATGCTTCCCATCATCGTATTCGCCCTGTTTGTCGGCGTAATGCTGGCAAAGCTCGGAAACCGCGCTTCGGTCGTTTCCAACTTTATCAGCCAGTTTAACGATGTCATGATGGAAATGACCATGACGGTCATGAAGGTGGCCCCGGTCGGCGTTTTCTGTCTGATTGCACGTACCTTTGCAACGGTCGGCTTTTCTGCGTTCGCACCGATGCTGAAATACATGGGAAATGTAACACTGGCGCTGGCACTGCAGTGCTTCGTCATTTATCAGGTTCTTCTGTTCGTATTCACACGGCTGAATCCGATTAAATTCGTGAAGAAATTCCTTCCGGTTATGGGATTTGCATTTTCCACCGCAACCTCCAACGCGACAATCCCGATGTCGATTGATACGCTGAACAAAAAGATGGGTGTCTCGAAGCAGATTTCTTCGTTCACCATTCCGCTCGGCGCAACCATCAACATGGATGGTACCTCCATTATGCAGGGTGTCGCTGTCATCTTCATCGCAGAGGCGTACGGTATTCATCTGACTCCGGCAAACCTCGCAACGGTTGTTGTTACCGCAACACTGGCTTCCATCGGTACCGCCGGTATCCCAAGCGTCGGACTTGTTACCCTGGCTATGGTACTGAATTCCGTCGGACTGCCAACGGAGGGTATCGCTCTTATCATGGGTATCGACCGTATTCTCGATATGCTGCGTACCGCCGTCAACATCACAGGCGATGCTGTCTGCACAACGATTGTCAGCCATCAGGAAAAGGCGCTCAACCGCGAAGTATTCAATCGCAATTAACTGCAATTAACTGCTTGCGAAAAGCCTTTTTCAGACACGCTCTAAGGCTAAGAAAACGCGTTCCCGTTTTCGGAAACCCCTGTGGTTTCCGGCGGGAACGCGTTTTTCTTATCTCATTTCTCTGTTACAGTTCAAATGCCTGGCGGATGCTGTCGTAATGCAGGAATTTTCCTTCTGCGGCGTATCCTTTGATTTCGTCCAACGTAGCAAAACGGTAGCCGTCCGTTTCTTCCTCCTGAAGGTGAAGATCCTCGTCTTTGACATCCATCACGAAGCGATAGACATCGACAAAGTAGTTGTCTCCCTCATCCGGGTTGATACGCCGGTAAGTGAAGAGGTAGCCGCCGTCTGCCTTGCTCACATCGAGTCCGGTTTCCTCTCTGACCTCACGGCGCACGGCCTCCCAAGAGCTCTCTCCTGCCTGTGCCGCGCCGCCGGAAACCTCCCACCAGCCCGGTGCCCAGGCTTTCGTCATGACACGTTTTGTGATAAGGAAGGTTCCGTCCGGTCTTGCGATTACGCCGAGCACCGTCAGGTGAAATTCGTCCGGCTTCATATGCCAGTCATTCCGCTTCATCGTGCGGCCGGTCGGCTGTTTGTTTTCATCATAGATATCCCAGAGTTCCATATCGTGTTTTCTCCTGTCGAACTTCTTCCGAGCCCCATCGCGATTTTTCTTCCCTTTCGCATGGTTCTGAATCATTACAGATACTGTTTAATCTCTTCCATCACATTTTCCAGCGGAATCTGTGTTTTCAGAGTCTTATCGCGGGATGCAACCTCGACAACGCCCTGTTTCATGTTTTTCGGGCTTACGATGATGCGCAGCGGAATGCCGAGCAGGTCGGCATCGGCAAACATTACGCCGGCTCTGACGCTTCTGTCGTCGTAGATCACTTCGATGCCTGCATTCTGCAGATCCTCGTACAGCTTGTCCGCATATGCTCTGACTCCCTCGTCATCGACGCGGACTGCACAGAGGTGTACCTGCCACGGAGCGATAGCTTTCGGCCAGATCGGGCCGTACTCATCGTGATGTGCCTCGCAGACCGATGCTGCCAGACGGCCGACACCGATACCGTAGCATCCCATGATCGGGGTCTTGCTCTCGCCGTTTGCATCGACATAGGTCATATTCATGGATTTTGTATATTTGGTTCCAAGCTGGAAGATATTTCCGACCTCGATACCTCTGGAGATCTTCACAGTCTTTTTGCCGCATTTCGGGCAGATGCCGCCCTCCTGGATTTTTGCAAAATCGTGATACTCGGCATTCGGAACGTCGCGCTCCATGTCGAGTCCTTTGTAATGATGCTCTGCCTCGTTGGCTCCGCAGGAAAGGTTATTTCTTCCCTCGAGGGATTTATCGTAGAGGACAACGGCATCTCCGTTCACCTTCAGGTTCACCGGTCCGATGTAGCCTGCGTTCAGGCCGCATTCTTCGGTGATCACGGCTGCGTGAACCTGCTCGCCGAGGAAGTTGACCAGCTTCGTCTCGTTGACTTCGAGATCGCCGCGGATGAAAAGGACAACGTATTTATCATCAACATTCTGCTGATAAACAACGGCTTTGCAGGAGTTCTTTGTCTCGTCTCCGAAGAAATTGCAGACGTCTTCAATGGTGTGGACGTTCGGTGTATAAACCTTTTCGAGTGCAGCGGATTCTGCGTCTCTTGCGATATCTGAAATGTTCTCAGCTGCCTCCATGTTGGCTCTGTAATCGCAGGAATCACACAGAACGATGGAATCCTCTCCGACCGGAGTCAGAAGCATGAACTCGTGGGAGATATTTCCGCCCATCATACCGGAATCGGATTTGACAGATACCACCTCCGGCACGCCGACACGCTCGAAGATGCGCTCGTATGCTGCGTGGCATTTCTCGTAATACTGCTCCAGATCTTCCTGGCTGGTATGGAAGGAGTAAGCATCCTTCATCGTAAACTCACGCACACGGATCAGTCCAGCTCTCGGACGGGCCTCATCACGGAATTTTGTCTGGATCTGATAGATCATAAACGGATATTTGGTGTAGCTCTGTGCATACTCGCGTACAAGGTGTACGGCTGCCTCCTCGTGGGTCATGCCGAGTACCATTTTGGCATTGTTGCGGTCTGTGAAGCGCAGCAGCTCATCGCCGATGCTATCGTAACGGCCGGACTCATCCCACAGAGAAGCCGGCATGACAACCGGGAACTGCACTTCCTGGCCGTCGATTTTGTCCATCTCCTCGCGCAGGATCTGCTCGATTTTGCGCACAATGCGACGCAGCGGCAGATAGGAAGAATAGATTCCGTTTGCCATATATTTGATGTATCCGCCTTTTACCATAATAGCATGGCTGTCGATGACACAGTCAGCAGGTCTTTCTTTGAAGCGTTCTCCTACTAATTTTTCAAGTTTCATTTTCTGATTTCCTCCTTATTCTTTGGGTTTTCAACATCTGAAGTCTTCCAGACGCGAGAACATTCCAGCCTGTCCGATTTTAAGCTTTTAGTCAACATTTTACGCATCTAACTCATCACTGAAGTAACGAGAATGCGATGCGCAGTTTTCAAACAGAAAAAAAGCCCTAAACCGCAAGCTGCAGTTTAGGGCGAATTTTTTTATCCGCGGTACCACCTAAATTCAGGAAAACTCCTGCACTCTGACACAGAACATTTGTACCCCACGATTTTTGTATTTTGTAATACGCGTGATCTCTGCTCTCTGTACCTTCTCTGTAACGGGAGATCCCGGTGCAGCCTACGAAATAAATTTTTCCTGATGGATTTTCTTCTCTTCGGTGCACAGCTCCAAGACCGGTTCACGATAGATTCTGCAAAAAGCTTTCACCTGCCGCTTTCTCTCTGAATGCGCTCTGTCGCTACTGTTTCTTTTCTTCGCTTTTTCACTGCACTGATTGTAGCAGAAACCGGAAAAGAATGCAAGCCCGTTCCTTCTGCTTTTTCTGCATAAACGCCCGCCCAGGTTACAGGCCTTCCCGGTACATTCTGCTGATCGCCGCCTGGGCTTCCTCAGACTGTTTTTTCTCAATCCATGCTTTGCGGTCACTCAGGATAGCCAGCATCTCATCGACAACGTCCTCGGCGCGCGGGCTTGTGACGCGGTAGAGATAGCCGAGCATCCGCGTGGCGGTAAAATCGGTGTTCATCTGGCGGTATGCAATTTCCCGGCAGAAGTCGTCCGGGTAACCGTTGTGTTTTAACGCACGGTACAATTCGTCATTTCTCGTTTCTGGCATTGCCTGTCTCCCTTTTTCCTTTAAACATTTACGTTTCCGCTGTTCAGGCCTTCCGTCTTTTCCTCAAGTGGCAGCCAGTCCAGTGCCTTTTTGATCCACTCATCCCAGAAATCCCATTCATGGCCACCCTTACTCTCATAGTAGACAATGTCCATGCCGCTCTCTTCCATCCGTTTATGGTAGAGACGGTTTACTTCCAGAAGTCCGTCCTCTGTTCCGCACGCCTGGAATACGGTCGGCACATTGACAGACGGATCTTTTTTCCGTGCTTCCTTTAACTGCTCGATAAGAACAGCCGGGTTTTTGTCACTCTTTGCTGCTTCGACCAGATTTCCGAAATAACCTTCTTCATGTGCAAAGCTGTCCGCTCTGCTCTCTTCCGGATTTTCCAGCACATGAAGTGCACCGGACAGGCAGATCACAGCCCCGAAGGTATCGTGATATTTCAGGCCATTTCTGAGTGCGCCAAAACCACCCATGGAAAGACCTCCGATAAAGGTGTCTTCTCTTTTTCTGGACAGTGGAAACATTTTTCTTGTAATCTCAACCAGTTCTTCTCCGATAAACTGTCCGTGCATGGCACCGATGGACGGCTGATCCACATAAAACGCATTCTCGCCGGCCGGCATGACAACGGCAAGGTTTTTCTCCTCTGCCCATCTTTGGATTCTGGTTCCATGAACCCAGTCTGTCTCATTCCCAAAAATGCCATGCAGCAAATACAGCGTTTTAAACGGTTTTTCCTCGCGCTCCGGCTGCCCAAAGGTAAATTTGTCGACCGGCAGAATAACCTGCAGCGGTACGGTGCGCATTAAAGTTTTTGACATGAAGCTTACCTGAATAAATGCCATAATAAAAATCCCCCTGTGGATATATATTTTTCTTTATTTTACGCCTTATTTCCGCATTTCGTCAACGTGGAGTTTTGCGTTCCTCCGGTTCCGGCTTGCACCCCGAAGCAATTCACGATATAATCTTGTTTATAGCAATCCCAGAAAATAATGCAAAAAATTCAGCACTGCAGAACGTGAATTACTGCGTCACGGATTTTCGTCGTACCCCGGTACGCCTTCAAATCCGTTCCTTGTAATTCGCGCCCTGCAGCACTGCCTTTTTTGCGTTATTTTCTGGTCTTGCTATAGTTTGAATTTTTTCTGTGACAAGATAAGGAGATTTTCTATTATGATAAAGTTGATTGCAACCGATGTCGATGGAACGCTCGTCAAAGACGGCACACTTCTGATCGACCCGGAATATATGACTGTTGTTTCCAGGCTTGTCGACCAGGGCATCCATTTTGTTGTCTGTTCCGGCCGCCAGTTTTCCAGTGAACAGAAGCTTTTCGCTCCGATCAAGGACCGCCTGCTCTACATCTCCGATGGCGGAACTGTCGTGCGCACACCGGAAAAGATTCTGAAAACATATCCGATGGAAACGGCACTCTGGAAATCCATGTGCCGCATGGTATATGACGAACTTCCGTCCTGCAACTGCTTTGCCGCCACCCCGGACTACTGCCTCGCCGAAGATGCCGGAAGCCGCATGTTTCACTGGCTCCGCGACTCCTACGGCTTCGATGTCCGCGAAGTACCGGATCTGTCGAAGGTAGAAAACGAGGACATTATCAAATTCACGATCTACCATCCAACCTCCTGTGAAGAGCTTTGCTCCCCAAATTTCATCCCGGCGTGGAAGCATCAGGCAAAACTCGCTGTCGCCGGTAAGGAATGGTTGGACTGCAACGCCCGCGGCGTCAGCAAATGGACCGGTCTCTCATTTCTGATGAACTACTTTGGCCTTACCCCAGACGAAGTCTGCTGCTTCGGCGACAACCTGAACGACATCGAAATGCTTCAGAACGCCGGCGAAAGCTACGCCGTCTCCAACGCCCGAGCGGAAGTCATCGCCTCAGTAAAACACACCTGCCCGCCGTACTGGGAGAACGGGGTGCTGCAGGTTTTGAAAACGTTTTTGAAGGAAACGACAAACCCGTTTTGATTTAAAAAATCCAGGCATCCTATACGGATGCCTGGATTTTTAATTCTCTGTTTCTTTACAGTACCCCATGCGGCGCAATGCCGATCGCAAATTCGACTGCAATCGCTACCAGGACTACCAGCAGCGAAATGATGAATCCGTGCAGCATCGGCTTTGCGCCGGAGCGGCAGAGGGATTTGAAATCGGTGTTCAGGCCGATGGCCGCAAGGGCGGCTACCATCAGAAATTTGCTGATGGTTTTTAATGCGGCTGCTGTGCCTGCCGGGATAAGACCTAAGGAGGTCAGTGCTGACATGGCGAGAAAACCTAAGATAAACCATGGAAAAATGGATTTGATGCTTACCTTTACGGCGGTTCCTTCTGCTGCCTGCGCCTTCCGTTTCAGATGTACGTTGATGGCGGCGAATGCCAGGACGGCCGGAATGATGGCGAGGGTCCGTGTCAGTTTTACCATGGTTGCGAAATCACCGGCGGCCTCGCTGAATGCGTAACCGGTGGCAACGACGCTTGATGTGTCGTTGACCGCAGTTCCGGCCCAGAGGCCAAACGCGGCATCCGAAAGGCCCATCCAGTGACCGAGGATCGGGAATACGACGATCATGACCGTATCAAATAAAAACGTTGCGGAGAGGCCATAGGCAATGTCCATATCGGTCGCCTCGATGACCGGCGCGATTGCCGCGATCGCGGAACCGCCGCAGATACCCGTGCCGGCGTTGATGAGGCTGCTCGTCTTCCAGTTCAGTCCAAGTGCTTTTCCGATCAGTGCGCCGAGGCCAAAGCACGTTGCCAGGGTAAATACCATAACCGTCAGGGAAAATCTTCCGACCGTCAGTACCGTGCGGATATTCAGGCTCGCTCCGAGCAGAATAATCGCAAATTTCAGGATCTTCTTCGATGTAAATTTAATTCCCGGCGCTGTCACGCTGTTCGGCTTGTAAAGGGCATTCACAATCATACCGATAAACATGGCGATGACCGACGCCCCGATAAAGTGCAGTCCGGCGCTCTCCTCCAGGCTTTCCAGGAATTTCGCTGCAACCGCAATCACCAGCGCAATCGCTGCTCCGGGAATCAGTTTCTTTGCGTTTTTCATAATAATAACTTCCTCCAGATGTATCGTTTTTTCTCTCTCCCCAAAACATTCCGTATTTTTCATCACATCTGATGCTGCCACTTCCCACTTCGATAGCGAAGGACAAAGAAAATAGCACGAACAACCCAGTCCATCGTCATGGCGACCCAGACACCAAAGACACCGAATCCCATACGCACACCGAGCACATAGCTCATGCCGATTCTGCAGATCCACATGGAAAGGATCGAGAGAATCATACAAAATGCCACATCATTGGACGCGCGGAGTACATTCGGCAGGGTGAAGGCAATTGGCCAGATTATCATACAGCAGATACCATGGTAAACGATGATATCTTCCGTCATGGCAGTTGCCTCCGCAGACAGACTGTAAACGTGAAGCACTGCCGGAAGTGCCGCGATGACACCGAGACAGCAGACGATCATCAGTCCATAAATGATGATGTGCAGCTTTTTCGCATAGTATTTTACCTGCTCATAGTCTCCCGCTCCCGCGCACTGTGCGCTTACGGTCAGCACTGCATTTCCGATCGCCATACCGGGCAGTGTCTGGAAGACAGCAATCGTGTTGGACACCGCATTTGCCGCGATCGACGCTGTTCCGAACTGTGTGATCATACTTAAGACCATGATTTTGCCGAGCTGGAACATACTGTTCTCGAGGCCGTTCGGAATGCCGATGCCAAGGATTTTTTTCAGCATATGGAAATCCGGTTTTACTTTCACCGGATAAGAGCACCGCACCAGATACCGCTTATTATGTACGAGAACAAATGCTGCCACAGCCGCGTACATACGTGAAAGCAGCGTCGGAATCGCAACGCCGTCCACGCCGAATTTCAGCGCATAGACCAGAAGCGCATTTCCCGAAATATTGATCAGGTTCATGACGATGGATATTTTCATCGGCGTTTTCGAATCACCCTGCGCACGGAAAATGGCCGCACAGCCGTTGTAAACCGCCAGAAACGGAATGGAGGCCGCTACGATCATCAGATAAATATTGCAGTTTCTTTCTACCTCTGCCGTAATGTTTCCAAACACAACATGCAGAATAAACGGCTTTAAAAGATAGACCGCCGCCATGATCACAACTGACAGCGCCGTTGTCACCAGCAGAAGCTGGTCAGCTGCCTCACATGCTTTATGCGGCCGCTTCTTTCCGATATACTGGCCGCACACGACGGCTCCGCCGGTTGCAATCGCGGTGAACATGTTGATCAGCAGAATAAAGATTGTATCAATCAGCGACACACTCGACACCGCCGCCTCGCCGACACTGGATACCATAATTGAATCCGCCATGCCGACTGCGATGGCAAGAAGCTGTTCAATCAGAAGCGGCACAATCAGCCGTTTCAGATCCGCATTGGAGAACAGGTCACCATCCCGTTCCTTCAGATAATTCATCTTTTGTTTCCTCCATTTTCATACCTTCTCTGTTGATGATTTTTCACGCATGTGTATTACACTCATGCTGTTTTTATCTTACCTGCATTTTTACGTAAAAGCAAGAAGAACCGGCATCATTTCTTTACCGGTTCTCCATTGATTGCCTGTACCAGGACTTTGTCAAATCTTGCGTATTTTTTTACTTCTTTCATCAGCGTATCGAGGTCTTTCACAATCTGCTCGCGCTTTCCTGTCGGTCCTATGAAATATTCTCTGCTGCCCATTTCCAGCAGATTTCCTGTCGTTCTTGTCCGTACGCCGAAGGTAAGTCTTCTGCTTCCCCGCCGGTAATAAATCGTATAGGTACGCGGCACGTAGTTGAACAGGGAGCTTTCGATTTGGGAAATCGTGTAAAATTCACCGCTCTCTTTCGCCGCCGCATACCGCCGGTCTTTCAAACAGTCCATTTCGGCTACGGAAATGAAGCAGATCAGATAGTCCAGAAACGAAAACACAACCAGAATCATTGCTTCCACAATTCGTCCCAGATTTGTTCCATCCAGAATATGAACATAGATGTCGCCGTAAAATACCGCAAAGAAAAGAACAATACTTAAAATAATCTTGATCCACGGCCAGAGACGGGATTTAATTTTCCGATTTACCTTAAAAACATTAATCCATTCAAGCAACTGTTTATCCTCCATCAATGTAATGATGTCTGTATTTATTTTACACTCTTTTCTCCGTAAAAACAACAGGGAAGCAGAACACTTTCTGTTATAGTTCACTGGTATCCAACGAACTATAATTCTAAAACATTTCCTTCTTTCTTTTTCCAAATTTGCGTATAAAAAGGGAAGTGGCTGGTAATTCGTGGGATCTTACGGCCACTTCCACTCTTCTCATGCTTTATTTACTTTCCGTATACTTGACACCGTATGAAGTGAGGAGGTCACAAAATTCGTCGGCACTGATTGGCATAGTACGGACACAACTAAATTGTGACTTATCAAATATCACAAAGCTAGTAAATGGATGATATGTTGAAAAAAACAGACCACTATCTTTTTGTTTTGATACGTTAAAGAAAAAATGATTTTTATATCTTTGTATAACGGAAAAATCCTCCCATACAATTTTTTTCTTATATCCCAAAAAGGCAAGTTCCATTCCCCACTTATGGATGTAAATACGTGTTAAAGCATCTACACTTCCCCATGACACTATCCCACAAATAAACATTATTCCAAATATTACCCAAAGCTTTTGAGGCAAATTATATAATTCACATTGATTTTTTGCATCTTCCCAAAATCTTGTCATAAGATACCCGATGCCTATTAATGTAGCAACTTGTGCAAACATAAAAAACTTACGATATCCTGCTCTCATATTTTCTCTTTAATTCCTTCGATCTTTATTTTCTTTCCGTGTACTGAATACCATATGAAGTGAGCAGTTCACAAAATTCGTCGGCGTTAAGCGGCATGGTATGAACAGAACGATTTCGCGAATTATCGAATATTACAAAACTGGTAAAGGGATGAAACATTGCCCAATACGGACCTGCATCTTTTTGTTTTGACATATTGAAGAAAAAATGATTATGATATCTTCGTATAACAGAAAATTCTTCCCATTCGATTTTTTTCTTATATTTCAAAAATGAGATCTGCATTCCCCATTCATAAATGTAAATACTGGTTAAAGTATTTATAATTCCAGCAGCCGTACCAAAAGTATAAATCATAAACCACAATATCATAAGTGCTTTATCTTGCATGTTATAAGAACTAATTTGACCTTTTCCCTCTTCCCAAAAATTCAGCATAAGGTATCCGCAGCCCATAAATACCAATATACTAAAATATTTATAAAATTTACGATATCCTGCCTTCATATTTGCCACCTACTAATTTAACTTTTTGAACATTTCCGCTTTTACAACATCAAAGTTGTCTGCGCAAAGGAATCTGCACAATTCCAGATCGTAATAGCGGCTGGCGGTGACATAGAGCTTGGTGTCGTCATCGTAGCAGTAAGCACGATAGCGGAATGGATTGAGCTTTCCGATATTTTCTCCGCTGGTATCGGTCAGACCGGTCTGTTTTCCCCATATTTAAAACGAGCATTACCTCTATTAGAAATATAATACTTGTTTTTAATGAATATGCATGGAACTCATCTTTTCCATTTACCCATATACTCACCACATAGTAATTAATAATAACACACAGAATCAAATCTACACCTGTACCAAATTTTCCCCATATTACTTTCATACAATTTTCTCCTCGTTATTTCTTTCGACTGTGCAATATTCGCACCACTTGTATCCATGGTATTTACCAGTTCTCCCCCTGCATCGTAAGAATAGTTTACTCCCTGCTTTCCATCGCTGTCAATCCGTCCGATGACATCGTTTTGCAAAGATGGGATTTTATACTCTTCCCCCGTAAAAACAATATGCTTTATGGCAGTTGATCCATCCCGCTCCCGACAGCAGTCTGCCCCAGCTTTTGTTTCTGATTTCTGTGATCGTATAGCTTCCCTGGTCTTTGATGACTCCCACCACCGGGTATTCTACTCCGGGACCTGTGCGGATGTTGAGCGCCGGGTCTGTTACACGGTAGATGCCGGGATTGTATTCACTTTTCTCACTGCCGTCTTCTGTTTCCCGAATCAGACGCTGGAACCGCTCCCAGTCTCCCCGCTTCTGAATCTGGGACGGGCAGTTTTTGCTGCAGATGTCGTAATGCCGGTAAACTGCATCTGATGGAATCCCCGTCTCGTTCATCAGGTTTTTCACCAGCTCCACCGTATGTAAAAATGCGGTTTCGTAATCATATCCTTTCTGCACGCACATCTCAACCGCGATGCTGTTCCGGTTTCCATATCTGCCGAATAGATTTTTACTTCCATAATTTCTCCCGACATGCCAGCATCCTCTGCTGTGCGGCGCAGCCTGATAAGCGATCTCCCCGTCATCTACGTAATAATGCGCCGACATAATCTGAAAATTTCCCTGGTACTGCGCTCTTGCATGCGCGCGGGCATCGGCTCCGGCGGCAAAATTGTCTGTATTGTGTACCACAATACACTGCGGATGATTTTCCGACCATGTATTCTGGTTGCTACAATAGCTTCTGTCAACCCTCATTTACTCTGCTCCTCCTTTCTCAGCACATCAATCCTTGACCGCAGAACCTCAGGGATTTTCACACCCATCAGCCCTGCATTTTCCAAGATTGAAACCGCTTCATTTAAAATAAATCCAATGCAGACGGCATCCCGCAGATAATTCGTCTGTGTGAGCTGATCCAGTTTTTCCGCGACCAGCACAAAGAACAGCATCATCCCTTTTCTGCAAAGCCCTTTCCATCCCGCACGGCTCTCCAACGTTCCGTTTTCAGATTTCGGACTCTTTTTAAAAACAACAGGAAGCAGAACACCTCCTGTGATCCAGTCAATTGCCATGAAGCAGACCAGCGTTTCCAGCGCAGCATCCCAGCCTCCAAACTGTGCCGCAAGGAAGCTGCCTGCTGCGGCAAGGATCGTGCGATAAATTGATTTCATTGGCATTTCCTTCTTTCTTTTTCTAAATTTGCATATAAAAAGGGAAGTGGCTGGTAATTCGTGGATCTTACGGCCACTTCCACTCTTTTTGTATGTTATTTACTTTCCGTATACTTGACACCGTATGAAGTGAGGAGTTCACAAAATTCGTCGGCGCTGAGCGGTATGATTCCCCAGCCCGGTCCGCGGAACTTGTCGAATATCATGATACTGGTAAATGGGTGATAGGTACACCAGAACAAACTGTCATCTTTCTGTTTCGATATGTTGAAGAAAAAATGATCATTGTATCTTTGTATCACAGTAAAATCTTCCCATTCTATCTTTTTTTCATAGCCCCAAAAAGATAACATTATTCCCCATTCATAAATATAAATTCGTTTTAGTAGAAATGTCACAGTTCCATAAGCTGCTATGCTTAAAAAGAACATTATTCCTAGAAACACTATGATACTTGTTTTTAATGAATAGGCGTGGAACGCATCTTTTTCATTTACCCACAGGCTCACCCACCAATAACTACTAATAGCACACACAATCAGGTCTACGCCGGTACCAAATTTTCCCCATACTACTTTCATACAATCTTCTCCTCGTTATTTCTTACGCTTTGCCTTTGTACAAAACTATTTTTCTTCGCGCAAAGGCATCTTAAAACTTTTCTATCTAAGCGCTGGAAGTCCTATATTTTGCATTTTTCTGGAAATTGCAGGCTTATTACTCTGCCAGTTCTTCTTTTTCCCCCCAACTTTTTTTGTACTAAAGTTGATGTTGCTGTTTTTCTTAAGTGTTGATCCATTTTTATTTGCCTGTTTCTTGGGTTTTCCAAACACTCCATCCAAAACACCGCTTTTGGGATAGCTCAGTAATGGAGACTGAAAAAAGTCTGTAAAAGCACCCAATGCATTCTCAATAGTTTCATTTTTTACATATGCGTTATACGTTTTAGGTTCTAACAAGGTCATTATAGCATCGTAAAATCCTGCCCCCATTGCTCTTGCCATATCTCCTGATTCCTGATACTCTAAATATCCTCCTTTCAAACCACTTACTACTACTGAAAAGATAATTCCTTGGCTATCTCCCAAAACACTACTGATTGCACTTTCTATGGCCACCTCTGCAATTCCTTCTAAGGTTACTTTCTCATTCGCCATTCCGCACTGTACCGCATATACAAATACATCTTTTAAGATATTCCATGCTACTTTTCTGGGATCGATTCCTGGGAATGCCAGCATTAAAATTCCAAAATCACCATCATCATCTACCGCATTCACCGGATTGTTGCAACAGTACACATAAAGGTTCTTTCCATTCATGCTAAACATTTTCGCTTTTACAGCATCAAAGTTGTCCGCACAAAGGAATCTGCACAATTCCGGATCATAATAACGGCTGGCGGTGACATAGAGTTTGGTATCGTCATCGTAGCAGTAAGCACGATAACGGAATAGGTTTAGTTTTCCGATATTTTCTCCGCTGATATCGGTCAGACCAGTCTGTTTTCCCCATGCATCGTAAGAATAGTTTACTACCTGTTTTCCATCGCTGTCAATCAGTCCTATGACATCATTCTGGCTGTTGTACAAGTAATAATACTCTTTTTCTCCCTTTTTCAGCATCAGCGGGGATTTATCCGCACCGTAAACAAACTGAACCAGTACATCTCCATACTTCGTTCCCATCAGTTTGTTTCCGCACCAGTAGTTCTTATGGCTGATTCCGTTCAGGTCTTTCCACTGGACTCTGTGTCCTTCGCTGTCGTAATGGTAAACTGCTTTCTTTCCGTTTAAGGTCAGACTCTGCAGCAGGCTTCCTCTGTACCAGGTCAGTGTTCTTCCCTGATAAGCTGTAATGTTGCCGACCGCATCATAGGAAATGCTGCTGCCATTATAGGAAATAAGCTGATCTTTCCATCCTGAAGCACGGTAGGTAAACAGATCTGTCTTTACCGCATTGCCCAGTGCTCCCGTTGTATAGGAATACTCTTTTCTGGACGTCATATTCATTCCGGCATCGTAGGTATACGTAATACTCTTATTTTCCCATGCAGAATCCACACGGGTCAGTTCACTCAAAGCATTATACGTATATTTTACTTTCTGAACACCATTCTCGGAAATCGTAACAATATTTCCCACAGCATCATAAACAAAGGACAGTTTCTTTCCGTTATTGTTGATTTCTTTGAGAAGCAAGGTTGTAATTCCCGCTTTTCTTCCCGGCACAAAGGTATAGTCGACCGGATATGTTTTGTCCTTCAGATGAATGGTTTTTCTGGTAACACGACATAACGTGTCAAAGGTATACGAAATTTTGACTGCATCATTTACCTTGATCTGATAAATCACATCCGGTGCCTGTGCTTTTCCAACCTCTCCAAATACGCACGATGTTGAAATTTTGCTGTCATCAATCTGATGTACCATGCCTGTGCGTCTGTTCTTGTTGTCATACTGAATGCGCGCCGTTTCTCCATCTGTTGTGCGGTATCCTGCCATTCTCTGGATCATGTCATAGTCAAAGAAAATCTTTCTGTCGTTTTCCAGATCCTCATGGTAAAATACATTTCCATAGTCATCATAGATATTTCGGAAGACTGTCGTTCCATTCCACTTCTGCTCCACGATCTGCTCGTACTTGTCATAGCTGTTTTTCAGCACTTCTCCTGTCGCATACTTTACTTCGCTGAGCGGTCCGTCCGACGGAAGATAATCGTATTCTTCCAGTGCATTTCCGCCTGCCAGAATTCTGGTCTGATTTCCGAGTAAATCATATTCATAGGTATACTCGAATCCATTGTGGGCAATCGTTTTTAACCGGTCACCTTCATCATACGTATAACCCAGTTTTACCGTATTTGTTCCATCAGAAGCCGTCGCACCGGTCAGAAGGTCATTCTTGGTATCATACGTATACGTTACCTTATTCCCTTTTGCATCGGTAACTCCCGTCAGCAGGCGTTCTTTGCTGTCGTATTCGTTTGTTGTTACAAATCCTCTGGCATCTGTCAGTGTTTTTACATTTCGGCCGGTTGCCGTGTAGGTATACTGCGCCGTCATACGTTCGCTGCATTTCTCCAAAATAAATTCCTGTGGACTCATGGCTTCTACTGTTGGATATGCTCCGTTAATTGCTGTATTCTCTTCATGTGAGAGACTTGGAATCATAAAATACCGGCTGTTCTGTTTGATGCAATAATTATTTTTATCCTCTTCACTCACTTCAAACCAGAATTTCTGTTTGCTGTCCGATGTATTTTTCACCTGCAGCGTGAGTGTTCCATCCGAAGCCATAGAAAGTGCTTTTCCCTCTGCATTGGCCGGTTCCAGGAAAAATCCACCTGTTTCATCTCCATGAATCAGAAACATCTGTGCTTCTTTTCCTAAATACCGATTCTGAACAACTGTTGATCCCGCTGTTGTTCCATTTACCTGCATATACTGTCCACTGTATCCAAGACGCATCATATAAATCCCGCCGGAAATCGGCTGGTCACTCTTTCGTTCATATGCAACAGGCTCAAAATACCACTGCTGATTCGGATGTGTTTCTGACTGATCCCAAATCTGTAACTGAATCGAATTATCAAGCTGTGCTCTCGGAAGATCAATCGCTTTTTTGTCCTTAGAAATTTTACTTGTGATCAAATACATTCCTTCTCCTACTGGTTTGATACGAAATTTCTGTGAATCTTTGTTTGCGTATGCAGCTAACTTCGCCTTTGCCCCATTTGCATCCGTTCCGATATCCAGTACATATGTCTCATTTCCGTCAAATGCTTTGAAAATAATATATCCTTCTCCGGCATCCTCAATACGCCATTTCTGCTCCGAACTTCCCGAAAACTCATACTGCTGAACTGCTGCTCCATCTTTATTAGATGCATCTTTTACATCGATATACTTACCAGATTTTCTGTGGCGAATATAATAACTTCTGCCAGCCATTACCGACGTACTTACCCTGTCATGATGAATCACTACGTCCTGCGGATTTCCCTTGTTATCATAGGTATAACGGTACTGAACTCCCTCTGAATTTCTTGCCGCTGTCATATTTTTCTTTCCATCATATTCATACTCAAACGAAGAGCCGGTCACTTTAACCATTTTGGAAAGCAGGTCTGTTTTGTTGCAGATAAATGCATTCTGCTCCGCTGCTGTCTTGGCACTTACAATATTTCCATTTGCATCATACACGTAACTTTCCGCATCATCACGGATCAGCTGTAAGCCGGTAAAGAATGCATCATTCTGCTGTTTCTGGTATTCGAGATAGATCTGAATGGATTCGTAGGTCTTATTTGTTGTGGAACCATCTTTCCTGGTCAGGATTACGCCATTGACAAACTGCCACTCTGTCACATACGGATTGCAGTTCACAATTGTCTCTGTCGTTGTTTTGTCGGTAAAATGAACCACTGCACGAACACGGAAGGTTCGGCCCGGAATGGCGTCTGCTTTCACACTGCATCCGAGCACAAATACATCGCCTTCTTTTCCGCTCACCTTTACGGTTTGCATCAGGCTCTTATCTTTGGACAAGTTACCTCGTAATCTTGCACATTTACCTTTAACTGAATCTGTTACAATCTGGTCTGCACTTTCTCCCTGACTTAATTTCCAGCCATATTCCCCTGTTGTGTCAAATGTATCTTCGAAAAATGCATCGTGCAGCATGTTAAATTTGTTTGCTGCCATTGATTTTTCCAACTGGAAACAGGAAAAACAAGCCCATCCCTGCATATTATCCAAGAAAAACGCGGTAGTTACCTCCGTCTGAGATGCAATCGTAATAGTTACCGATACACGAGTCCATTCATCCGAATCTGTATCTTTCACCTCTGTTACCAGATCCATTTTCTCTGTATTTCCGGAAGAAAGTAAAATTCCGGCACCGCATTCGGAACGCTTTTTCTCCGGATCTGGTACACATTTTTCAACCTTAACATAACAGGAAAAAGTATAAGTTCCTTTTTCTAACGTATACGTTTTAGAGTATCCATATCTACCATTTACGGTATCTTTATTTATTGTACAAAAAGTTCCCGAAGGGAATCCCCCTAACGCTCTAAATCCAATAACTGCATTTTCATTTCCTGTGTTAATCTGATTCCACTGTAATAAAAATGGTTCTGGATCCATTCGGTTCCTGACGGCTTTCTGTAAAGTTCCTGTCATGCTCAGCTTGTTATTCTTTCGTCCTTCCCGTAAAAACTGATAACTGTTTGCAGCACCATCTTCATCCGACACATCCGCCGGGCAGCCGAAATTGTCAAAGTGGTAGGTAAACTTTCGATTATCACCTGTCCGACTGATTTCTCCATCCAATCCCTGTGTTTCAAACACCGTAGTATTTCCATTTCGATAGGAAATTTTCATTCTCTGCCCATTCTGTGGTCCTGTATGTTCAAAAACTTCTGACACTCGTTTTACTCCGCAGTCATCCTGGTACTTATATGAAATCTGTCGCCCATCATTATTCTGTACGCTCACCAGAATATCTCCATCGTAGAAAAATTCCGTACTTTTATTATCCGGATAACTAATTCTGGTCAGATGTCCTGCACTGTCATAGGAAAAATAAATGCTTCTTCCATTCGCATTCAGATTGCCCAGATTATTATCTTTTCCATATCTGAAGTCCATTCTTGCACCGGTAGGATCAATCAGATATGCCAGATAGTTACCTGCTGTGGACGGACCATACTGCGCTTTCTGCAGATTTCCGTTGGAATCCTTGATACTCCGCATGTATTTGTCCTGACCAAACGCATATTCCCAGCCGTTTTTGTCCTTCATGATGTAATAAGAATCTCCGTCAGAAGAACTTGTCTGCGTCAGCTCATATCCAAAGCCATCTTCATCCTTTAATTTATTTCCATCCGCTGTGTCTTTATAAAAGTAATGTCGGGTTCCGTCTCCATCTGTGTAGACATACGGGAAGTTTGCGTTTCCTGTGGCTTCCATTTCCTGGATGAAGTTCATTCTCCAGCCTTTTCCCATACGGTTGTTTTTACTCCGTTCTGACAGATTATACACATGACGGATATGAATCGGCAGCAGCCCACCGCTGGTTGACGCATCTTCATGCACCCATACAAGGTTTCCATTGAAGTCATTAACATAGCCATGGCCTGCGCGTCCGGCATCCTGCTCATGGTAGCTGTAATAGTCCTCGAGTCCTGTTGTACTACGGTAATAAAAGATTCCTTGCGGGAAATACTCGGAAGTAATTCCATAAGAGTTATTGGATGGATAATCAGAAGAAATGAAAACGGCTTCCTGATATGGTGTCTCATTCTGTGCCGTGATAACAATTCCATGATTTACCCCTGTGTTGTACCACTCACGCACCAGTTTTGTTACGTTGAATCCGCACGGTGTAACGGTAATTGTATTACCGGACTGTACCTGCTTTACACTGCAGTAATCCAGTACATTCGACTGATATGCCGGCTGATTGTTCCATGTGGTTGATCCCGGATTCCATCCTCCCGTTACTTTATGGGCGGTAATAAAAAACGGCTGGTTGCTGTCCGAAGAATACCGGTACTGCCATACATAGATTTTTGCATCGTAGATAACCGCTCCAGGTTCCATTGCAGGCAAGCTGGTAAATTTCAGGAAAGAACGGCATTTTCCATATTCCCGGTTATGGCCTACGGTAAAAGAACCATAAGAAGCTACCACCGCGCTGTCCGGACTTTTTTCTCGGACAAACGTATCGTCAATTGCCCTATTTGTTTTCGAGGTTTCTGCCGATGGATCAATCACAACCGGATATACTCGGTTTTCGTCCTGAAGCCATGTCTGATCCGGTACGACGCTTAAAATACTGCAATGCTGCTCCGCATCGGTTTCCAGTTCATAGTGTACCTGTTCCGAATAATTTCCGGCTGCATCGTACATACACGGCGGGGCAAAATAATAAAAAACTTCTTCTGTTTCTTCATCAATCAGGTCAATTCCTCCGTCTTCCCGAATGACAATCATCATCCCCGGGAACTGCAGGGAAAACGAATATTCAAGAGCTGCTGCTTTTACCGATTTTAAGATCAGGTTTTCTTTTACCTGTTCTCCGATGATTTTGTATTCGAGATCTACATTCTCTGCAATCTCTGCATAATGTCCGGCAGCCACAAGACCCGGAACACTCATTTTTTCCTGATTTTCCTGCTCCACGCTTTTTTCTTCTGTTTTCTGCACTGCGGCTCTGTTCTGCATTCCTTCTTCTGTCGGATAGAGATTTTCCGGCTGAAATACAGCTTCACGCTTCTGTGCCTGTACTGCCGCCTGGCTTCGGATGTTCTGTTTTTTCTGCTTTTCTGCCAGAAATCCCCAGCTCAGTTTTCTTCCCGTTTTTTCAATAGTAACCATTTCATTTGCATTACTGCTTTCTGCAAAATGGACTTTTACCCGGGATGCATGGTTCTGATAACCGTTTTCTGTTTTTTCCAGTCTGTTATCAATTTCCTTCCACTCTTCTCCTTCTTTATAATGAACCGGGTATCCGTAAATGACGGCTGCACCGCCATGATTTTCTGTTCGGAAGTTTTTGGTAAAACGGTCTCGTTTCTGTAAAATTTCCGCGATTACGCGATCTGTTTTCTGACTCATTTTAATTTCTCCTTTTTCTTCATCCTGTATTGTTTCTGGTTTCGTAAATACTTTATCTGCGCGCTTCTGATAAAGTTCTAAATTTAGAGAATCACCTATTGACTTTTCTCTATGGAAACTCTAATATAGAAATATAATCTTCTCTATCTTTAGGTTTTTCTCTAAATTTGATCTCATTATATAGAGTATTCTCTATTTTGTCAATACATTTTTTAGGCTTTTATCTATTTTTTTTATTGGAGGTATGTTATGAACTGCGTAGAACGTGTAAAGCAAATCTGTAAAGAGCGGAAAATTCCAATATCGAAGCTGGAAAAAGACCTTGGGTTTTCCAACGGTTATGTCGGTCAGCTAAAAAAAGGATCCTTCCCCGCTGAGCGTCTTTCCAAAATTGCCGACTATCTGAGTCTTTCCCCTCAATATCTGATGTACGGAGAGGAACCTGCACCAGATCCGGTACTGACTTCCCGTGACGAACGGGATATTGAAAAAATCCTCGCCCGCACCAAAGAACAGCTTCTTTCTCAGGAGGGGCTGATGTTTGACGGCGATCCCGCTTCCCCGGAAGCCATCGATTCCATTCTTTCGGCAATGCAGATCGGTATGGAACTCGCAAAAAAGAAGAACAAAGAAAAATACACACCGAAAAAATATAAAAAGGACTGATGTCTATGGACATAAAAAAAAGAGCGAATCAGATCGCTCACCGATTCCAGTCACGGAATCCTTTTGAAATTGTCCGTGGACTGAATGTGATTCTCGTGGATGCTCCTTTAAGCGGAGTCCGTGGTTTTTATCAGTATTTTCAGAGAAACCATATCATCTATCTCGATGAAACTCTTTCCGAGCAGGAGCGCACACTGGTTCTGGCACACGAACTTGGGCATTTGTTTCTCCATAAAAAGGCAAATGCCATCTTTATGGATACCAGAACTCATTTAAAAACGGCAGAATATGAAACCGAAGCTGATACCTTTGCCATTGAGCTGCTCCTGCCTGATGACACTTTCTCAGAATATCTTTCTGCGGGCTATACCTCAGAGCAGATATCACGGATTACGGGCTATGCGCAAAGATTGATTGATTTAAAAGCTTCTCATATCAAAATATTGTAATTTCGTTAACTCACAAAAAGACAGCTTCCTGCCTGATGGATTGACTCCATTCTTAAGGCAGGAGGCTGTCTTTTCCTACTATACCCGCTCTACTAAAAGCTGCTGCATCGGCGTAAGATTTTCGGTTTTAAGGTCGTTCAGTTCCCGAATTTTTTCCGTTGTCGTATAAAATTTCTTTGCGATATCCCACAGGGTATCCCCCGGCTTGACGAAGTAGCAGGTGATGCCCGGGAGGCTTTGCAGTTCTTCCGGATCTCGGTCTTTTTCTTCGACGTACTGCATTACCATCTCTTTTCTACGGCGGAATACGAGGGCGTTCAGGTTCAGTACGACTTTGGCTTCGATGTCGCTGCTGTCCGGCATGGTTGTGGAGAGCTGGTCAATGGAGGACTGGAGTTCGTAGCGGCAGTCCGGTCCGATTTCCGGGACTTCGATGGTGTGGCGGAAAGGGAGGGCGGTTTCGGCGGCGTAGAATGGCATTTCATCGTCGCTCACGACATAGAGCGCCCTGAGTTCCACCACACCGGTTACTTCGATGCCGTTTTCTACGTTTCTTTCCTCGTCGATCTTGATTTTGCCGTCGCTGTGGCAAATCTGCAGAATTTTATTTTTCGGCACGCGCATCTGCAGTTTGTCGGTCAGGCGGCATTTGGAGGAATTGCGGATCAGAAGGCTCTCCAAAGTCTCCTCCTGCACTTTTGGAATGCATTCTCGGTGCGGATGGTAAACGTCCTGCAGAAGTGATACGGTTTCTTCCTGATACAGACAGATGTCAAGTTCGAGTACGGCCTCCGCCTGCAGGACCCGCTCCTCGCCGTCGGAATCGGGCTGGATTTCGAGTGTGGTCTGGCCGAGTGTGCTTTCGATCCGCGGGATCATCTCGGAGATGCAGCCCTGGCATTCCACTTCTGCCTGGAACGGGAGCGCCTGCTCCACCCACTGCAGCGGGTGATCCTCCTCGCCGTCGCTGTACAGGCAGAAGACAAAGAGTTCTCCCTGCGCACTGACCCGCCCCTCCTCAGAGCGGAGATCGAGACCGCGCACTTCCAGATCCTGCCAGAGAATCTCGTGCAATTCCGGCTTGCCGGACGGAATCGTAAGCTCCTTTTTGACACGCAGCACATCTTTTTTCTGCACTGCAAGCTCAACCACGCGGTATTCCTGCCTTTTTACCGCGACGTCGCTCTCCCCGCGGATTTCCATCGGCACGGCAAGGTCGCACAGTTCCTCGATCCACGCGTGCAGCGTGACGATCGCGCGCACGCCCAGCTTCCGCGAGTTGATGAGATGCAGGTTCAGATCTTCCACTTCCCAGGTGATGCAGACCTTGTCGCCGCCGGTCAGACCATCGAGATGGATCGTCTCGTCGATCGGAAGCTCGCCGGAGAGCTGGCAGATCCGGCGCCGTTCGCCGTCGGAGACGTACAGCAGATGAAAGGCGAGGCCGCCGAATACACGCGCTTTTCCTTCCGAAATCTGCACATCCCCGATCGTCACCTCGCCTTTTTTCTGAATCATCCGCCCCACATCGGGCCGTGCGTCCGGCACATTGTAGTCCTCATCAAACGTAATCTGTGACACCGCTTCGCTTTTTCTGCTGATCTGATGCAGAATCTTTTTTACAAAATCCATAAGGCTCCTCCCACTCTAATCCTCAAATACGACTGAGATTCCCGCCGCCGCTTTCGTTTTCAGCACGACGTAAGGGCAGGAGGCGGCGCCTTTCTGCTCCTCCTTTGCGGCAGGTCCGACGAGTTTTGTCCGCACGAAAACGGCGTTTTCCGATTTCGATACTTCTTCGATCTGTATAGAAAAGCCTCCGCTTTTCTGCTTTCCGTAGCCGCGCAGTATGTAGAGATCGTCCCCGCTCTCGTACGCCATCTGGAACGCGGATTCTTTTTTCCTGCGCAAAATCTGATCGATTTCCGGCGGAAAATCGCCCGGCTTTACAATCGCATACGACAGTTCTTTCCGCTCGCCCTCGCTCACATCTGTGATCCGGCACGATGCCAGGAGCATCAGAATCACCGCCGCCAGAAGAACTCTTCCCCGTCTCTTTTTCTTCATCATTCCAAACGCCGCTTCCTGCTCTTTCTATCCATTGTATGACGGGCCACAGTCTTCTATGACGCAAAATCTTTTTCCGAAAAAGACGAAAGTTATTGCAACCCGCCCCATATATGACATATACTGAAAAGTACGCAATAACTGAATATCACTATTTTTACCAAGAGGAGAAAAAGATTCATGATTCGTTTTATTCTGGTCATTCTGACCGCTTTTCTGTATCTGATTCTGTCGATCCCGGTGCTTCTTGTTCTGTTTCTGATCCGGAAGAAAAAGCCGGAGGTCTGTGACAAGGTAAGCCGTGCGCTGATCCGCTGGATTTTCCGCGTAATTCTGTTTTTTTCCGGCACGAAGGTCACCGTAAAAGGTCAGGAAAATATTCCGAAGGACCGGGCTGTTCTATACATCGGCAATCACCGCAGCTATTTTGATATCCTTGTAACCTACACAACGGTTCCGGGCTCCTGCGGATTTGTCGCAAAAAAAGAGCTTTCACGCATTCCGCTGTTAAAGAACTGGATGGAACTCATCCACTGCCTGTTTCTCGACCGTTCCGACATCAAGCAGGGTCTGCAGATGATTCTCTCCGGATGTGAGGAGATCAAGAGCGGCACTTCCATCTGTATCTTCCCGGAGGGTACCCGCGGCAAGACGGAGAGCGAGCTGGAGCTCGGCGAGTTCCACAACGGTTCATTCAAGATGGCAACGAAAACCGGCTGCCCGATCATTCCGCTTTCGATTTCCGGATCCAGAGAAATTCTGGAAGCACATTTCCCGAAGATCCGCGGTACCCACGTTACCGTAACGTACGGCAAGCCGATCATTCCGGGCGAGCTTACGAAGGAAGAGAAAAAAGAGATTGGAAATTATACGAAAAACATTCTATTAGAACAATTGAAAGAAAATGCTTGAAAATGCCAGACCCCTGCGATATAATAAATATATAAAAAGAAAGCACCCACTCCAAAGTGGATGCTCTCGAGAAAAGGGTTAAATGTTCTTACGAACACCGCCTATCCCGTTTGCCGACGGGGTAGGCATTTTTATTTTCGCTTATTTCTCTTATCGAGAAAGGTAAGCAACGCAATGATGAAGCCTCCGAAGGAAATCAGTAAAGCTAAGATTCCCAGAAAAACCATAATAATTTCGTATGCTGTCATTTACGCCACCTCCCTTCCTATGTATTCATTAGCTCGGGAGGCTACCACCCTGTCATGGGTACTTTCCAGTTTAAAATTTTATCATAATTTCTGTGCTGTTTCAAGCATCTCCACAATCTTTCCATATTCCATAAAATGCGATGCCTTTACCAGAATCTGATCGCCGTCCTGTAAGAGCTTCGGCAGTTCTGCCATCAGGCTCTCGCGGTCTGCAAAGTGGCGTACCTCAAGCTTCGAATCAGCCTCTTTTGCCGCTTTTGCAAGATGCTCGCAGAGCGGTCCCGCACAGTAGAGGGCGTCAATGCCGCAGGTTCCGGCGTGTGTGCCGACTTCGGCGTGAAGTGCTGCCTCATCGGTTCCAAGCTCGCCCATATCGCCGAGTACAGCCACTTTTCTTCCCTTCGCCTCTTTCAGAACATCGAGAGATGCCTTCATCGAAACCGGGTTTGCGTTGTAGCAGTCATCGACAACGGTGTATTTTCCTGTCTCGATGATGTGGAATCTTCCGCTCACCGACTGCAGTGTCTCGATTCCCTGTTTGATCTGCTCCAGCGTCAGCCCGTACGTGCATCCGACTGCGGTTCCGGCCAGCGCATTGTAAACCATATGGCGTCCCGGAATCGGAATCAGTGCAGAAAAGCTCCCCTGCGGGGTATGAATCCGGCAGGAAATGCCGCGGAAGCCCTGGCTCTCGATCTCATCGGCATAATATTCGTTCTTTTCATCCAATCCGAAATGAACCGGCTTGATGCCGTGAACCGTTCCAACAGTAGACAGCTTATCATCGTCCCCATTGATGATAATGTGCCCGTTCTCACGCAGATGATCAAAGATCTCGGTTTTTGCCTGTAAAATACCATCTCGCGTCTTCAGATTTTCCAGATGGCACCAGCCGATATTCGTGATGACTGCAGTCTCCGGGCGCGCGATCTTCGCCAGACGGTGCATCTGGCCGAAATCGTCGATTCCCATCTCGAGAACCGCCATCTCATCTTCCTCACGCAGACGGAAAACAGTGAGCGACAGACCCAGCTCATTGTTGAAGTTCGCATCCGTTTTCAGCACACGGTATTTCTGCGCCAGCACCGACGCGATCGTCTCTTTCGTGCTGGTCTTTCCAACGCTTCCCGTAATGCCGACAACCGGAATATTGAGCTGCTGCATATAGTATTCTGCCATTGCTTTAATGGCCTCCATGGAATCCTTCACGAGGATATACGGGCATGGCGGTGTTTCAAGTGTCTGCTCGGAAATGACAGCAAGTGCGCCCTGGGAAGCCACGTTCGGGATAAATTTATGGCCGTCCACACGCTCACCCGGAATTGCAACGAAGAGGCTTCCCTCTCCCGCTTTCCGGCTGTCCGTCACGATATCCGTGACTTCCGCTGTTTTCTTTTCTTCCGGTCCGAAGTAAGTTCCGCCGCACACCTCTGTAATGTGCGCAAGTGTCATATTTTTCATGCGTTGTTACCTCTTTTTCTGAGAGAAAGCTGGATCAGCAGCTCGCAGAGTTCCGGATAGGAAATGCCGAGTACCTGTGCCTCCTGCGGCAGAAGGCTGGTCGGGGTCATGCCCGGAAGGGTGTTTGCCTCGAGGCAGTACATTCTTCCATCCTTGCGCATCATAAAGTCGAGACGGCAGTAGTTTTCGATACCGAGAGCGGCAGCGCCGTCCTCTGCGTGCTTCTGCATTTCTTTCGTCTGCTCCTCCGTCAGTACGGCCGGGCAGGTATCAACAGTAGCTCCGGCTTTGTATTTGTTCGTGTAATCATAGAAGCCTTCGATCGGTGCAATCTCGATGATCGGGTAAGCCTTTCCGTCTACCACGCCAACGGAGAACTCTCTTCCCTCGATATACTCCTCAACGACAACCTCCGGTTCGTAGGAGAAAGCATCCTTCATAGCCTGCCAGTATTCTTCGTTCGTGTGTGCAATATAGACACCGACACTGGAACCGCCGCAGCACGGTTTTACGACAACCGGAAGCTCCAGGCCAAAGCCGGACAAAGGCTCGCTCTCCTGGCCTTTTTTCAGGGTCACGCCGTTCGGGGTCGGCACATGGTGTGCACGGAAGAACTGTTTTGTGATGGATTTGTCCATTGCGAGGGCGCTGCTTAAATAGCCCGTTCCGGTATACGGAATACCGAGCAGATCGAACGTAGCCTGTACCTTTCCGTCCTCTCCGTTTGCGCCATGCAGGGCAAGGAAAACAACATCCGCTGCCTCGCAGAGTTCCAGTACGTTCGGTCCGAAAAATCTGCGGCGGGATTCGATCATTTCGTTTAATCCTGCATCAAAGCTGTGCATATATTCTGCTGCTTTGTCTATATCGTACGCCTCCTCTGCAAATACATCTTCCAGGTTCCCCTTCACATCGATACCGCAGAAAACGTCTACCAGAACTGCCTGATGGTTTTTCTCGCGGAGTGCCTTGCAGACCATAGTTCCCGATGTAATGGATACCGAACGTTCCGTGCTGGTTCCTCCAGCTAATACTACTATTTTCATCTATCAAAATCTCCTTTATTTGATGTGCTTCTGCTGTGATGCTTAAGCGTTTTTCCTACAGGCTGTTTTTCTGTGTAGGCTGCGGCCCGGTTACATCATCCAGGCTATAGTATACGATAACCGGGTCACCAATTTCAATAGCATTGAACACTTTTTCTGCTTCTGTGTATGGGGTATTCACACATCCGTGGGATCCGTTCGTCAGATAGATGTCCCCGCCGTACTCGGTACGCCAGCTCGCATCGTGGATTCCGACGTCGCCGTTAAACGGAAGCCAGAACATGACATGGCTCGGATAGAGCTTGAAATCACAGTCACTTTTTTTCGCATCCACCGCCCAGACACTGCCTGCCGGAGTGTCATAGCCCGTCGCATGATTGCCCGTTGTGACCGGTGTCTCCGTCACGAGAACACCATCCTTGTAGCACCACATTTTCTGCTGCGAAATGCACACCTCGACGTATGTATTTCCGATATCATTGGCCGAGCGGTCATTGGCCGTATAGAGGTAAACCGGGTCGAGATTTCCCTGTGTTTCGTCCTCGATCGCCTGCAGAAGTGCCTGCGTCGTCTCCTCCTTGTCGATGCACCAGCCGTAATCGCCGCCCGCATTCAGGTTAATGGTCGCGCCAAGACTCGTTTTGAAGGTATGCGCCAGCCCGAAGGTGTCCGTCTCATACGCCATATGGCGCACAAAAGCTGCCGCTTCGTCCTGCGAAATCGTGTAGGTTCCATCCTCCCCCTGTACGAGCCAGCTCTGTAAGGTCGCCCGGTCTATGGCATAGCTGTTTTCACCGATTGCATACGTGATCCGCGCCGCTGTCAGGTGGTTCAGTTCCGCCATTTTCCCATTCAGTGCTTCATCATCCTGCGTAATGTCCGGTTTCCGGTAAACATCTTTTTCTTCCAGATCCACGCTCGCCGCTCCGGCATCCAGCGCCTCGATGACAGCCTGCTCCGCCTTCTCATAGTCCACCTGCTCGCCCTCTGTTTCCGGCACAATAACGTACGAGGTTCCGTCATCCGTCAGATACGCATCCGTCGGCGCTTCCTGCTGTTCTTCCTGAAACCCTTCCATCGTCTGCAGTTTTTCCTGCACCATTTCTTTGTCATAGACAGAGTCCGCCGCCACCTGGTTTTCTTTCTCTTTCCAATAGAATGCAGGCCATGCAAGAGTATTCTGGGACTCCAGCAGTTTTTCCACCGCGTGGTCGTCCACATACGTGAGGCCGATCTCCGTGCCGCTTAATGTCTCTGTTTTTCCACCGCGCTCGGTAATGCTGAGTGTATAATCCACAATGTGCTTCTGAATTTCCTCTTTGACCTGCTCTGCGGTCAGCCCTGCGCAGTTCAGTCCGTTGATCGCGGTTTTCGGGAAAAAGTGGGATGCATAGTAATGCCCCACGCCCGCGTAACCGCCTGCGGCCGCAAGGAGTATGATTCCTGCGGCAATTCCTATTACTTTCTTTTTCATGTTTTTCCTTTCTGTCCCATAGAAAATTTCTTTTTAACTTTCTAATAGAAAAAAGCCGGAACTCCCACACCAGAGTTCACAAAAACTGTGTCCCCCGGGAGAATCCGGCTTTTGTATTTTTACTTATCTGTTATTTGCTTTCCAGAATCTTATCCACGCTGACCAGTTTGACACTCAGCACGAATACCTGACCTGCGATTTCCAGCTCTTCCGGTGTCGGGAAGGACGGTGCAATACGGATGTTGGAATCCTGCGGATCGTTGTGATATGGATACGTTGCGCCCGCGCCTGTCATGGTAAGACCGGCCTCTTTTGCCTTTGCAACGATCTTCTTTGCGCATCCCTCCATCGCATCGAAGGAGATGAAGTATCCACCGTTCGGTTTTGTCCAGGAAGCGATGCCAAGGCCGCTCAGCTCCTGATCCATTACCTGCAGAATTGCCTCGAATTTCGGTCTTAAGATCTCAGCATGCTTTTTCATCTGATTCATCACGCCGTCCAGGTTCTGGAAGAATTTTACATGGCGCAGCTGATTCAGTTTATCATGACCGATGATCTGGAAGTTCATGTACTCCTGTGCCTCTTTGAGGTTTGCCTCAGAAGAAATGAGAGCTGCAATTCCGGCTCCCGGATAGCTTACTTTCGAGGTGGATACGAACTCATAGACCATATCCGGATTTCCGGCTTTCTCGCACTCCTCGATGATGTTCAGCAGGTGATCCTGTCTGTCATCATACAGGTGATGGATAATGTATGCATTATCCCAGAAAATACGGAAGTCTTTGGCTGCCGGTTTCAGGTTTGCAAATCTTCTGACGGTCTCATCGGAGTAGGTGTAGCCCTGCGGGTTGGAGTATTTCGGTACACACCAGATTCCCTTGATGGCGTCATCTTCTGCAACGAGTTTTTCTACCATGTCCATGTCCGGTCCTTCCGGCGTCATCGGAACATTGATCATCTCAACGCCGAAGTACTCGGTTACACCGAAGTGACGGTCATAGCCCGGTACCGGACAGAGGAATTTTACTTTGTCCAGCTTGTTCCACGGAGTGCAGCCTGCAACGCCCTTCAGGAACGAACGTGCTACGGTATCAAACATAATGGTAAGGCTGGCGTTTCCGTAAACGATGACGTTTTCCGCCGGAACCTCACAGATATCTCCGATCAGTTTTCTTGCTTCCGGAATACCGGTCAGCACGCCGTAGTTCCGGCAGTCGGTTCCATCTTCTGCGAAGGTGTCTTCATTTTTCGAGAGAACGGTAAGCATTCCTTCCGTGAGATCTAACTGGGCTGCTGCAGGTTTTCCTCTGGAAATATTCAGATTGAGGCCTTTTGCTTTTACCTCTGCAAATTCCTGCTCCAGTCTGGCTTTCTCGGCAACTAATTCTTCTTTGGTCCATTCGATATACGGTTTCATGAAACGTCCTCCCTTGTACTTTCCTTACCCGTTTTTCAGGTTTCTTGCTCAACTAAAGACCATTTTACCAGATCATGAGTTTCTGTCAAGGAGAACTTGCATGTTTTATACACTTTTCAGCATTTTATCCCACTTTTTGCAGTTTTATACTTCATTTCCTGCAATTTCAGCCAAATGTTTTTCGTATGACGGACATACGTCCGCTGCCAAAAGATGTTTTAAACGTTGTCAGACTGCCATCTTCCCGATGCACCGCACGGCAGAACAAGGCCGGTCGACTTGACCGGAAGGCCGATTTCCTGTGCTTCTACGTGGCCTTTGTACTGTTTTAATTCCAGGGAAATCATGTACGTCAGGACAGCCGGTGCAAGTCCTGTCGTGTAAGAATTCACAAGGAAGAACAGCGGGTCATCGCTTAAGAGCTGCGTGCAGAGCCTGATGAACGGATGAATCGACTCCTCGATTTTCCAGATCTCGCCCTTTGGTCCTCTTCCGTAGGACGGCGGGTCCATGATGATCGCGTCGTAGTGGTTGCCTCTGCGGATCTCGCGCTCGACAAATTTGGTGCAGTCATCCACAAGCCAGCGGATCGGCTTGTCCGAAAGGCCGGACACGGCAGCGTTCTCTTTTGCCCAGTTGACCATGCCTTTGGATGCATCGACATGTGTGACGCTTGCGCCTGCTGCGGCCGCTGCGAGCGTTGCGCCTCCCGTGTAGGCGAACAGGTTCAGCACTTTAATCGGGCGGTTGGCACGGCGGATCAGATCGCCGAACCAGTCCCAGTTCGTTGCCTGCTCCGGGAAAAGGCCGGTGTGTTTGAAGCTGAACGGTTTCAGGCGGAAGGTCAGGTCTTTATAGTTGATCTCCCACTGCTCCGGCAGATGGAAAAACTCCCATTCTCCGCCGCCCTTGCTGCTTCTGTGATAATGACCGTTTTTCTTTTTCCAGCCCGGATTTTCTTTTTTCGTGTTCCAGATGACCTGCGGGTCTGGTCTTACCAGAAGGTAATCTCCCCACCGCTCCAGTTTTTCTCCGCCGGACGTATCCAGCACTTCATAATCTTTCCATCCATCTGCTATCCACATTTTATTGGTTTCCTTTCTCTTTTATCTCAAAATTTATCGTGTTCTGAATTGTACGTTCCTATGATACCATAAAAGTATTGTTTTTCCAAAACATTTCTTATATCATAGTTCTGGGCATCCGCGCATTTGATCCGGAAATCTGCCCGTGGAAAGGATTTTTCTCATGGAAACCGTACTCTTATATCAGATCAAAGGAACGAAAACAGCTGTGCTTTTAAAGCCGGTTCTCTTAAAGCTCGGTATCCGCGTGCGCATTGTGGAACCGGAACAGTATCTCCAGTCGATCGGATTTCTTGCCGGAAATAAAGCATTTGCAGAATCCCCCGAAGCCTATGACGGCGCCGGATTTGATGAACCAATGATGGTCATGGCCGGCTTTTCCGAGCGGAAACTTGATCTTTTTCTCACCGAAATGCGCCGGAAAAAAGTGCCGCCGATCGCCCTCAAAGCCATCGTCACAACGCAGAACCAGGCGTGGAATTCGCTGCAGCTCTACAGAGAATTAAAAGAAGAACACGAAAAAATGAAATCGTACCGGAAATAACTGGTCTGGTCAAAAAATCCGGAATTGGAACTTTTTCTTCATGCCACCACTCCCTATAATAGGGTGCAATCAAGGAACGAAAGTTCCAGATACCAAAGGAGTGCGTTGTTATGAAAAATGAAAAAGTCTGGAAAATCGCAATGACAGGTGTCTTTGCAGCCCTTTCCTACGTTGTCTTCACCTTCCTGCAGTTCAAAATCTGGCTGCCAGGCGGAGATGCCACCTCAATCCATTTCGGAAACGCTGTCTGTGTGCTCGGTGCGCTAATTCTCGGCGGTGTTTACGGCGGAATCGGCGGTGCGATCGGCATGACCATCGGAGATCTTCTCGATCCGGTCTATGTGGTATACGCACCAAAGACCTTCATCTTAAAATTCTGCATCGGCCTCATCGCAGGACTGATCGCACACAAAATCGGTAAAATCAACGAGCAGACCGATCAGAAACAGATCTTCAAATGGGCACTGCTTGCAGCCATCGGCGGACTTCTGTTCAATGTGATCTTCGATCCGCTCATCGGTTACTTCTACAAACTGGTTCTTCTTGGAAAACCGGCAGCAGAGGTTACCTTAAGCTGGAACGTAGCGGCAACTTCCATCAACGCCGTACTTTCCACCATCGCTTCCGTTGTCATCTACATGGCACTGCGTCCGGCTCTTCAGAAATCCGGACTGTTTAGCCAGGTAAAGGCAGCAGCGAAATAAAAAAATAAATTTCATTTACGCGATATCCAAAAAAGTCACCATGTTCTATTTCGAACCGGTGACTTTTTTCATGCATTTCTTTTTATTTTTCAGCGGTGGCTGCTGCCTCTTCTTCCTCGTGCTTCGGGGTCAGCTTCTCGTTGATGAATCCATTTTCTTTCATCTTCTCTTACTCCTCATCTTTTGTTTTTTCTCCGGCGAACCACGCTTTTTCAATCATTTCCAGTTCCCGGATATCAATACAGTTGGGAATGCTTCCTTCTCTTACCGCCTTCTGGCACTCTTTGAGATCCATCCAGCGGACTGCTTCTACTTCCGACTCCTGTAGATGCAGTTTTTCCGCCTCGACCGGCTTCGTGTAAAGATACACGGCGCTGACCTCATGATCGTGGAACGGTTTTCCGTAAAAAACACCGTGTGATACTTTTTCCAGCAGGCCAAGATCCCTCAGCTCCTCTGCCTCTGCGTGGATGCCGAGCTCCTCGCCGATTTCCCGCAGAGCCCCTTCCAAATATGTATCGCCCGCCGAAAGATGGCCGGCGCTTGAAATATCGTAGCAGCCCGGATTCGAATCTTTCCAGGCACTCCTTTTCTGCAGCAGTACCTCACAGCCGCTCTTCTCATTCGCCCGTGCAATCCAGATATGTGCCGTTCCGTGACACCGTCCCTCACTGTGCGCCACGCCGCGTTCTACGATGGTTCCGGTCGGCGTGCCGTCGCCTGAGCGCTCCTCAAAAAGTTCCATCTGTTTTCCGTTCAGCACCGCTTCTGCGAGCGTGTCGCCCACATACCGCAGCTTCAGGGAGAAAAACGGCTCGTCTTCATTCAGAAGGCGGAAAAAGATTTTGTCTCCCTCCCACAGATTCAGGTGCAGGACGTCCTCTTTTTTCACCCAGGCGAGTTCGCCCTCATCACATGCAATCGGTTCTCCCGTAAATCCGTCTGCCGTGTAGAGACACATATACTCCATGTACTCCACCGTTTTGCTGTTTTCTGCCTCTGTCACAAAGGTAACGAGACCGCGGAAACGCCAGCTCGTCAGCGTGTAGCCGGTTTCCTCTTTTACTTCACGCAGCAGGCATTCCTCCGGGCTTTCGCCAAGTTCCGCATGGCCGCCGACGCCGATCCACTTGTCCTTGTTGACATCGTTCTTTTTCACCGTGCGGTGCATCATCAGATAGCTGTCATCCTTTTCGATGTAGCACAGCGTTGTCATGCAGCCTCTGCCTCTTTCTTCTGTTTTTTCCTCCATCTTTGACTCCCTCCGTCGTGTGCCGGACTTCTTTCCGCTTCTTTTGTTTTTCAGGAAAAATGTATTTCTGCACACACCTTTTTCTCGTTTTCTATTCTACCATACTTTTTCAGAATTCCAGCAACAAATTTCTATCTTTTTGCAGATCTTTCACGAAAAATGTAACGACCATTCCGCATCTTCTTGACTCTCACACAGTACTGTGTTAAAGTGTCTGTAATTGATGTTTTGTCACCCGTAAACAACGTTTCTTATCATTTCTTACATTTGAGGTTTTCATGATGGAAAAACAGACGATAGTTGTGAAAGTCGGCACCAGCTCCCTGACACTCTCAGACGGAACCATGGATGCTGAAAAAATACGGAACATTACGACCCAGCTTGCCGCGCTGCAGACGGCAGGCCACCATGTGATTCTCGTTTCCTCCGGTGCGATCGCCGCAGGCTTTTCCCGTCTCGGCTTTAAAAAACGGCCGACGAAAATTGCCGATAAACAGGCTGCCGCTGCTGTCGGCCAGGGCCTTCTGATGGAGGAATACACGAAAAATCTGATGGCGTACCAGATTCCGTGTGCGCAGATTCTTTTGAACCGCAGTGACTTTGAGGACCGCCGCCGCTATAAAAACATCTTCGGCTCCCTCTCCGTCCTGCTCGGGCGCGGTGCGATTCCGATCATCAATGAGAACGATACGATCGCGATTGAGGAGCTGAAGGTCGGCGACAACGACACGCTCTCTGCCCAGGTGGCTGCGATGCTGCATGCATCGCTTCTGATTCTGCTGACCGATATCGACGGGCTCTACACTACCAATCCAAAGAGTGACCCGAATGCGCGCCATATCGACGTGGTAAATGAGATCACGCCGGAGCTCACTGCTGCGGCAGGCGGTGCGGGATCGGGCAACGGAACGGGAGGCATGACAACGAAGCTCTCCGCCGCTTCGCTTGCCACAAGAGCCGGTGTGCCGGTTCTGATCTGCTCCTCGGCGGAGGAAAACAACATTGTGCGTGCGGTGAAAGGAACCGCAAAAGGAACGTACTTTACCGCCAGCGGCCACAACATGAAAACGCGTCTGCAGTGGATGGCATTCTATGCGCCGAGTGCGGGCAACCTCTACGTCGATGAGGGTGCCGCAGAAGCACTTGCTGTTCAGGCAAAGAGCCTGCTTCCTAAAGGCATCGTGGCAGTCGAAGGCGATTTTAAGAAAGGCGATGTCGTCAGCGTCTTCCGGCGCGGCAGCCATGAATATCTCGGAAAGGGCATTGTCAACTATGACCGGCCGGATCTGCAGAAAATCATGAACGAAAGCACCAGCCACACGGAAGCAATCAACCGCGATAACTGGATCGGCGCGGAATAAATGGTGCCGAATAAAGCATTCTTTTGTTTACGAAAATTCCCCTCCGTGTTATAATATTTGTATTCAGCCGGCTGCAGGTTTTTCTTTCAGCGAGGAAAGGAAGCTGCATCCGGTTTTCCATGTGCTTTTGGTTTTACTTCGAGAGCACAGCAAACACAAAGGAGGGTTTTTACCAATGAAATACGATTTTACATCTCTGATGAACCGCAGCGGCCACGATTCGATCGCTGTCGATCAGATCCCGATTCCGGGTGCGGAAGTCAAAGAGGGCTTCTCCCGCATCCCGATGTGGGTGGCCGACATGAACTTCCCGTCTCTTCCGACCATTCAGGAAGCAATTCACGCGAGAGTCAACGAACCGCATTTTGGCTACTTTAATCTGCCGGATGCATATTTTGACAGCATCATCCGCTGGCAGAAAGAGCGCAACGGTGTGGAAGATCTGCCGCGTGAGGCGATCGGCTATGAGAACGGCGTGCTCGGCTGTGTTGCTTCGGCTGCTGCCGCTTTTACATCCCCGGGCGAATCCATTCTTCTGCATTCCCCGACATACATCGGTTTTACCGGTGTTCTTGAGAACTGCGGACGCAATATCGTTCTCTCCGATCTTGTTCAGGATGAGAACGGCGTATGGCGTATGGACTACGCCGATATGGACCGCAAGTTAAAAGAACACAACATTCATTTCGCGATTTTCTGCTCTCCGCACAACCCGACAGGCCGTGTCTGGGAGCGCGAGGAAATTGAAAAGGCGATGGAAATTTACAAAGCAAATGAATGCGTTGTCATCTCCGATGAGATCTGGTCTGACCTGACACTGCCGGGCTTCAAACATATCCCAACGCAGTCCGTTTCGAAGGATGCACGCGAGCGCACCATCGCACTTTATGCACCGTCCAAGACCTTTAACCTGGCTGGCCTTGTAGGCTCCTACCACATCATCTACAACCGCATGCTGCGCGACCGTGTGGAGAAGGCTTCGTCCCTTTCTCACTACAATTCTCCGAACGTACTCTCTGTTCATGCGCTGATCGGCGCTTACCGTCCGGAGGGATACCAGTGGGTGGATGAACTGCGCGAAGTGCTGAAATCGAATGCGGATTATGCGTACAACTACATTCTCGAGCATTTCAAGGGCGTGAAGCTTTCCAAACCAGAAGGAACGTACATGCTGTACCTCGACTGCGAGGAGTGGTGCAAGGAGCATGATACCGATATGGATACACTGCTGAAAGCCGGTGTTGCTGTCGGCGTGATCTGGCAGGACGGACGGCCGTTCCACAGACCGTATGCGATCCGCCTGAATCTGGCACTGCCGCATGTGCTTGTGAAAGAGGCATTTGACCGTATGGATAAGTATGTATTCAATGCGAAATAATTGTATTTTCTAATTTTATAAGCCAAACATAATGAAAGACCGAAACGGACATTTTCCTCTGCCGTTCCGGTCTTTCGCTGTTTTGTGCATCCTATTTTTTCAGTTTTGCTCCAGCTCCCGCTGTGCCAGCATCTCTTCCACGTTGATGCCGTACTTCTTTAAATTGACGCGGCCGTTTTCCAGCACAATGCCGTCTGCCTCCAGCATATCCGCCTGTTTCCCGGCGCCGCCGAAGACAAATTCCGCGGCCAGTTCGCCTTTGGAGTTTACCACACGGTAGCATGGAATGTGCTCCGGATCTGTGTTTTTATGTAAGGCGTTTCCCACGGCACGCGCCATCTTCGGCTCGCCTGCAAGCGCTGCTATCTGGCCGTATGTCGCCACTTTTCCGCGCGGAATCTGCTTTACCGCCTCATAGATTCTTTTGGTCGGGCTGTCCGTGATGATGTCGTAGCTCTCGGCGATCATGGTACGCACAGCGTCATCGGGTACGGTTCCGTCGAGGAGAATCGTGTTCCAATGTTCTTTGTTCTGATGATATCCCGGGATAACTGACGCGAATGCATCGCGCCAGTAGTCCCGCCATTCCGGGTTTGCTTTTACATTCAGCTGAATGATTCCGTCCTTTTCATAGACCCACAGAAATGCCTTTTTGCTTCCTTTCACGCGGATGAGCTGCCAGTTGTCATCGTGGAACGGTGCTTCCTGATATGTGTCCGGGAAGGAAAGGCCATAGGATAGCGCTTCTTCTCTTGTCTTCATTGCAGACTTCCTTTCTTCCTGTCGCGGGTGTTTTGATGTTTTTTCCGCAAAACACCCGCTTTTTTCTGTATTCGTCCTGCCGCTGCGATTCTGCTTTTTTCTGCGGCATTTTTCTTTATTATATCAGTCCGCCTGCTTCTGCGCAATTTTTCACCTGCTATTTTTTCATCTTCGGCTGGAAAATCCAGCTTGCAAGATACGCGAAAATCAACGCCGCTGATGTTCCGACAGCCCCCGCCTTTAATCCGCCCTGGAACAATCCTAAAAATCCGCTTTCTTTTACGGCATCTTTTACTCCCTGAAACAAAAGATGCCCGAACCCGAGCAGCGGCACCGACGCGCCTGCCCCGGCGTATTCTGCAAATGGATCGTAGAGTCCCAGAAAGCTCAACACCGCGCCCGTGCACACAAGCGTTACCATAATTCTTCCCGGCAGCATTTTCGTGCGGTCGAGCAGAATCTGGCACAGGGCACAAATGAGGCCGCCGACCCAGAAGGCATTGAAATATTCCATGAACGTTCCCATTTTACACATCCTCCTCCCTCTCGATTACAACCGCCTGTGCAATACCAGGCACGCTGCTGCCCTCCTGAAAGCTGACCTTCGACATCAGCGCACCAGTCGGTACAAACAGAATCCTCTTCCACTCTCCGTTTTCCAGCTTCGGCAGCAGATACTCCGCCAGCACCGATGCCGCACAGCCGCAGCCGCTTCCGCCCGCACCGGTGTCCTGTTTTGCCGGATCGAAGATCAGCATGCCGCAGTCACTGTGCTGTTCCGAGATATCGTATCCTTTTTTCTTCAGCAGCTCCAGCAGAATTTCCCGCCCCACAACGCCGAGATCTCCCGTCACAATGCGGTCGTAATCGGCCGGTTCCCGGTTGAAATCGACGAGGTTCTGTGCAATCGTATCGCACGCAGCGGGGGCCATGCAGGCGCCCATGTTCTGGTTGTCTTTCAGCCCGTAATCAATGATTTTTCCCGTCGTAGCGCCCGTGATTTTCACTCTGCTCTTCGTTTTTCCAAGCACACACGCGCCGCTTCCCGTCACCGTCCAGCTCGCGGACGGCGGGCGCTGGTTTCCGTAGGCGAGCGGAAAACGGAACTCCTTCTCCGCCGTTCCAAAGTGGCTCGATGTCACCGCCAGCACCCGGTCACCGTATCCTCCCGCGACTGCCATCGCGCCAAGCGAAAGCGCCTCTCCCATCGTCGAGCAGGCACCGAACAGGCCGTAGAGCGGGCAGTTCAGATCCACCAGGCCGAACGATGATGCGATTGACTGTGCCAGAAGATCGCCCGCAAAAATCATGCGGATCTGCTCCGGCCTCACATTGGCTTTCTGCATTGCCAGCTTCGCGGTGGCAAGCTGCAGTTCACTCTCGCCCTCCTCCCAGCTCTCCTGCCCGCACATCGGGTCCGAAAGCGTGTGCGAAAAGTATTCGCCCAGCGGTCCATCCTTTTCCTTTTCTCCTACAATCGCCGCGCTGCCCTCGATATAGACGGCTTTGGCAAACGAGATGCTCTGCTTTCCTGTCATCTGTCTCATCGGCAAATTCCTCCGTTTTCTTATTTTGCGTCTTACCATTTCTGACCTTCAGTATTTCCGTTTTTTCCATTCTTACGCATGATTTTCCTGTTTTAGGGAACTCTGTACGCTGTAGCACAAAAATCCTGTTTCAGAAACTTTTAGAGGAATGTTTTTCATGAGTGAAATGCTGTATCTTCAGACGGAGCGTAATATCAAAATCACCAGTCCCGTCGTGACGCTCGGCGATGTGGCGCAGCTTTCCTGTTCAGACGGCGCTGTCCTCGCCCGCAATCAGGTCCGCCGCGTGGCGCATCTTCCCGATGACGGATACGGGCGCTACGTCTGCTCCGCCTCCACCCTCGTCCGCCTCGTCACGGAGGCCGAGGAGCACGTCGATGTCACCCACATCGGCGAGCCGAATTTTATTTTAACGTACGAGGATCCGCGTCAGAAAAACACCTGGATCAGCTGGTGCAAAACGATTCTGGTCGGCATCCTTACGTTTATCGGAACTGCGTTTTCCATTATGACCTTCCACACCGACATCGGCGTCCGCGAGCTGTTTTTGGATGTTTACACCCGTTTTCTCCCGCAGATGACGCCCGGATTTTCGGTGCTGGAAATTTCATATTCCATCGGCATCGGCCTTGGCGTCGTGCTCTATTTCAACCATTTCGGACGGCGGAAATTCACGCAGGACCCGACGCCGCTCGAGGTGGAAATGCGGGTCTACGAGGATGATATCGATACGACCATTATCGAACAGAACGACCGCTCCGGTAAAGGAAAGGAGGCTTTTCATGCGAATCCTGCCAGAGATCCTGCTGATCACAGCCGGTCTTAGCCTTGGCTTTTTCATCGCGAGCGGCCTTGTCGCGCTTGTGATCGGCCTTGGCATCGTGACACGGTACGCCGGCATCACAAAGACAGCAGAGAGTCTGCGTTTTTACGAATGCTGCTGTATGGCCGGGGCGCTGTTCGGCGATCTTTTCTCGCTTGGCACCTTCTCGTTTTCCCTGCCCTCCTGGACGGCCGGTGTGTTCTGGCTTTTTGCGGGCATTTATCTGGGAAGCTGGATCATCGCGCTCGGCGAAGTCGTCAACCTGTTTTCGATCCTCTGCCGCCGGATCGGACTGACGCGCGGACTGCCGTTTGTAATTCTCTGCATGGCGGCAGGGAAAATCGCGGGCTCTCTCTATTATTTTGCAAGTGGATTTCAATAAGAACTGGAGGTAAGATGTGATGCAGAGTTTAAAAAGTGAACGGGCAAAAAAAGAATACGAACAGTTTGTCAAAGAGGTGACGCCAAAGCAGAATCTCTTCTGCAATATGGCAAAAGCCTTTATCGTCGGCGGTCTGATCTGTGTCGTGGGGCAGATTCTGCTCCATATCGGCAAAACGCAGTTCTCACTCAGCAAAGATGACGCTGGCTCCTGGTGCTCGCTGATTCTGATCCTTAGCAGTGTGATTTTAACCGGCCTCAACATCTATCAGAAAATCGTCACCTTTGCCGGCTGCGGTGCGCTCGTCCCGATCACCGGCTTTGCCAACTCGGTTGCAGCTCCTGCGATTGAATATAAAAAAGAAGGACAGGTCTTCGGCATCGGTGCGAAAATTTTCACCATCGCCGGACCTGTCATTCTGTACGGTGTCTTTGCAAGCTGGCTGCTCGGCTTTCTCTATTGGCTGTGGACCGCTGCTGGGAACTGGTTTTAAATCAGTTCCGCAGCGCTTCCGCCTCTTCTTTTGTGCAGCCCTCGCGGCTGTAACGGGCTTTTTCATAGCCGTCGTGCAGCCGTCTCATGCCGTCGCCGGAAAGCTCGTTTCTCTCTTCCAGCTCCGCCGGGGTTTCGGCTCCGGTCGGCTGGTATTTTCCGGCTTTTTTGATCGTTTTTTTATACTGCCGGCGGATACGCATATTCGGGGAGAGATAGCCCTCTTTCTTTTCCCGCCGCCACGGCAGATTTTCCCGTTCGTCGTTTCCCTGATGCAGGAAGAGAACTTCGTCCTCCTCATCCTCTGAGAAGGCTTTTCCCGCATTTTTTACGCTCTGGTAAATCGCCCGCAGAACCGCGGTTCCGACGGCAACCATCACAAGATACATGACCGCCGTAAAAAGATTCTGGATCCACTGCGGCATCGGTTTGTACTCTTTGTCCCCCAGCATATCGGACAGATCGGCCTGCTCCATGCCCTGCGGCGTCTCGGCCTCCGGTGTTTCGATCGTAAGATCGCTTTCCAGCTCTTTCGGCTCATATCCTGCGATCGCCTCCGCAATCGGATCCTTTCCGTAGAGCGCCGATGGGAGCACGAACAGTACCAGAAGGAGTACTGCAATTTTCAGGATCAGTTTTCCCGTCCGCTGCATCGTCTCCACCGGGAGATTGGCGATTTTCTGATGGTCACGGATGAACCCGTGCATGCCGTCGAGGTACTGGCAGAAGAAGCACAGGAATACATCTGCAAAGAAAAACCAGTAGATCAGATGCCAGTAGAACGGCATTTTCATCAGCACACCGATCACATACTGTATCATAAACCAGAGAAAATGAAGGGGCTTTGGCTCATCGAGGAGCGTCGGGATCTCCCACGCTTCCATATCCGCCAGCGGCATTGAGCCGGCCGGCAGTTCCTGCGCTGCTTTCTTTAACTGGCCTTTGCGGATTCTGACATAGCCGCGGATCAGGAAAATCACAGCGGCCATAAGACCCGTCATCACGCCGGAAAGGCTCTCCAGAAATGCAGGAGAAATACCGTTCTCAAACTTGTTTTTTCCATCGTTTGCCGCCACAGACGCTTCAATTACCGCTGCCGCCTGCACACTGAACAGGGAACAGAAAAATTTCGCTGCCAGATACGTCACCGCGCAGACCGCAATTCCGCCAAGCAGAAACTGCCAGAGTGCTTTCGTTTTCCGGATCAGAATCCAGCTTGCAGCGGCCGGAATCAGCAGCAATAAGGATATGGCGCAGAAATACAGCGCCTCCCTTCCCGTCAGCTCCAGAAAACCGGCGGCAAAGCCATAGATGCCGGCGAATAAAAGCCAGACATGAAGCCAGGTCAGCGGGATCTGTACCGGTGTCTTTTTTATTTCCATGGTTTCACCTCCCAGCCGATTGCGGTGTACGCACGGTTCTGCTCCGACGGAACTTCTTCGCCCGGCAGATACGGAATCACCCACAGCACCTGGTTCTGCGCACCGGAGAGCAGATGAAGCGCCTCACGGACCTCATCGGTTCTGTTTTTGGATACGACAACGTAGGTGTGGCCGGTGAGCTCTTTTTCCGCCTCTTTGTGCAGAAACTCCGCGCTGCCTGTGAGATTGCCCCCAAGCTGCACGCACGCCAGTTTCCGGTTCAGCTCCGCTGTTTTTCCGGCGCCCGCTGCCAGATGGACACGCAGCTCCTCGCCGGTCTCCTCATCTTTCGCATTGCTCTTCACCCACAGATTCATCTTGTTTTTCACCATCCGCGCCGCAAGCGAAGACGTGATGCGGATGCTCTCCTCGACCTGCGCTTCCTCGCGCAGAATGTTGGCGTCCTCGATATCGAGAAGCACCGTAACTTCCACGCTCGTCGTCGCGTCAAACTGGTTGACCATCAGATCTCCCATCCGTGCCGACGATTTCCAGTTGATGCGGTTCATCGGGTCTTCTTTCCGGTAATCGCGGATACCGGAAAATTCAAACGGGTCCTCGTACAGGCGATTCCGTGACAGAACCATGCCCGACACGGCACGGCAGATCATCTGAATCCGTGCAGTATCGACCTGGCGCGGGTAAACGTACATCTGTGTCTGCTGCGGGTAATCGCTGTAAAGACCCTCCCGGAAAAAAAGATCGTACGCTACGGCATGCGCACCGGTGATCTCGTAGAATCCTCGTTTTTTCGCCTGAAACGGCAGTGTTCTCGTGACCTGCTGATGAAACAGGAACGAAAAGACATCGCGTTTGTAGCTCTGGTCGGTGATACTTGCGTTTGCTTTTGCCTCGCGGTCGAATTCCAGATTGCGGCTCATCGAAATGCCAAGCTCGAGTGCCGGAATCGGCAGCAGTTTGTCGTTTACGACGACCTCTTTTAACGTACTCTCCTCGCCCTCATAGATCGCGGAATCCTGGAAGCTGACCTGGATTTTCAGGTTTTTCTGCCAGTTTTTCTGGTACAGCTTTTTCTGCAGAAACCAGGCGAGCGCCATTCCAAATAGTAATAAAAGAAGCATAGTCCGTTACCTTCCTGACCAGTTTTCGGTCGGCAGATCGATGCGGTTTAAAATTTCCTCGATCACCGATTCTGCGGCTCTTCCGTCGTCTGCGCCGATCTGCATGGTGAGACGGTGTGCGAGTACCGGAACAGCCACGGTCTTGAAGTCCTCCGGCACAACGTAGTTTCGTCCCTGCACCAGCGCGTGGCCCTGTACGGCACGTAAAAATGCGAGTGTTCCACGCGGGCTCACACCGCTTGCAATTTTGCTGTTGACTCTCGTCTCCTGTACGATGCGGACGAGATACTGTACCAGTTCCGGATGCAGGTAGACTTCTTTACACGCCTCCTGCAGGGTACGGATTTCTTCTTTTTGGCAGACAGACGACAGCTCGGCGAGCGGCTCCTCGGTCAGGAAACGGGCGATCATCTGCGTCTCTTCCGCCGGGCTTAATGCTTCCATCGAAAGTTTCATTAAAAAACGGTCCATCTGCGCCTCCGGCAGCGGGAAGGTTCCGAGCGTCTCGAGCGGGTTCTGCGTGGCGATGACGAGGAACGGCTCCTCGAGCGGCCGTGTCACACCGTCCACGGTGATCTGGCGCTCAGCCATGCACTCGAGAAGGCTGCTCTGCGTCTTCGGCGTTGCACGGTTGATCTCATCGGCAAGCAGAATGTTGCAGAAGGCAGGGCCTTTCGAAAAGACGAACTCTCCGCTTTTGGCATCAAAATAATTGAGACCGGTGACATCGGACGGCAGTAAGTCCGGTGTGAACTGGATGCGGCCGAACTCTGCCTCGACGGATTTCGCAAGGGATTTCGCCATGACCGTTTTTCCTGTTCCCGGGACATCCTCGAGCAGGATATGACCTTTGGCAACAAGGCAGGTCAGGACAAGCTCTATCGTGCGCTCGTTTCCGATCATGACCTTTGCGATATTTTCTTTTAATTGCTGCAATACATTATTTTCCATGTTTTGCTTCCTCCAATAGTAAGATTTAATAAAAAAATCCACCCCTCGCTGCTTTGTTTTGTAAGAACAGCACGATAAATTTATTTTACAGCACATATTTTCGGAAGACAAGCAGAAAAAGGACGATTCTGTACATACTTTTCACAGCATCGCCCTTTACGGTTTCTTCTATAAATTAGCTTGTCTCTTACAGTGCTTTCCGGTACAGCGCCTCGATGTCCTGCTGACAGGACGCTCTCGGGTTGACGGCGATGTTTCCGCTCTTCATCGCATCTACCGCCATCGGCACGATTTTGCTCTCGATCTCCTCTGCTGTCACTTCTTTTCCCTTTGCCGCCTGGCGGATCGCATCGGTCAGGCTGGCCGGGATTCCGATGGCTGCGGTCAGCTCGCGGATCGCGCCGACCAGCATCATCGGCTCAAATTCATCGGCGTATGCCGGGATTTCGCTGATGTAGTTGTAGATCTTCAAATATCTTCCATGGTCTGCCAGTGCATTGTACTCTGCGATGACCGGAAGCAGAACGGCATTTGCCACGCCGTGCGGCACATCGAAGAAGGCGCTCACAGGATGACTCATTGCATGGACATTTCCAAGTCTTGCGTAGGAAAATGCAATACCCGCGAACAGCGAACCGGTCAGCATCGCCTCTGCGGCTTCGAGATCGGTTCTGCGCGCCACGAAACGGCGGATATTTTTACCGATCAATTCCATCGCTTTTTCTGCCATGGCATCGGAAAACGGAGATGCAGCTGTAGAAATATAAGCCTCCTCCGCATGGATAAAAGCATCAATACCGCACGCTGCCGCAACGGATGCCGGAGCGGAAGTTAAAAGTTCCGGATCGAGAATCGCGTACTCTGGAAGAAGTTCATAGCTAAATACGGTCAGCTTGTAATCTCTGCTGTGGTCGGTGATCACGGAAAATGCGGTCACCTCGGAGCCGGTTCCCGCAGTCGTCGGAATGGCAATCAGCGGGACAATTTTTCCCGGCACTTTGTGTGCGCCTTCGTATTCCGTGATGCTTCCGCCGTATTTTGCCGTCACACCGACGGCCTTTGCTACATCCATCGGAGAACCGCCGCCGAGTGCTACGAGAAAGTCTGCGCCGGAAGCAAGATAGCTCTCGGTTGCTTTTTCTACTGTCGTCACAGACGGATTCGCCTCAATATCTGTGAAAATATCGGCTGCGATGCCTGCCACTTTCAGGCTGTCCGCTGCTTTGTCCACAACGCCCATTTTTTTCAGGGTAGGACCGGAAAGAATCATCGCATGGGTTCCGCCCATCTTCTTGGCACACTCCGGCAGTTTGGCAAGCGTTCCTGCTCCGACAATAATATTCTGTGGAATCGAAAATTCGAATGAATTCATCTTATTTTTCCCCTTTCTTTCAGAAAGCGTGCCGAAAATTTTTCTTTCCGACACGCTTTGTTTTATCCTATCTCAGCTTCAGCCAGCCATTTTGGCAAGGACACGGTCGATTGCTGCATCGATGACAACGTCGAGTTCCGCATCGTCTGCCTCCGGCATCAGGGACGCTGCGTCCTCGTCGGAGATCAGCTCGATCAGGCTGCCGAACTTCTCTTTATATTTGAACTTGCAGACTGCAAAGAATACAACACCGAGGAGGCTCCAGCCGCCTACCATCAGCCACTCCTGCCATACCAGCGTTCCGCCGGAACCAGGAATGCAGTAAACAAGCACCATGCATCCGGACATCAGAACCGCCATCGTTCCAACAAATTTGTATGCCGGAACACGGTACGGACGCGGCATATCCGGTTCTTTCTTCCGCAGGATCAGGAAGGAAAGAGATACCATACAGTAGGCAAGACAGCATCCAAAGTTACCTGCATCACAGATCCACACCATCATGCCTCGTCCTGCAAACGGAGCCAGCATAGTCAGCGCGCCGATCAGGAACAGGGCGTTGATCGGAGTTTTGTGCTGCGGATGAAGCTTTGCGAACATCGGCGGAATCATGTAGGATTCAGCCATAGAGTACAGAGCACGGGAACCGCCGATCATAAAGGAGTTCCAGGATGTGATGATACCGCACATACCGCCGACGATGATGACTTTTGCCATAACCGCTGTACCGAACGCTTTCGCCATCGCATCTGCTGTGACAAGTCCGGTTCCTGCTTCCGAGCTCAGGATTTCGGACGGGTTCAGCACATAGCCGACAGCCAGGATAACACAGGAATAGAAAACAACAGCGAGTACAACGGAGAGAATCATCATTTTACCGATTTTCTTTAACGGAACGTTGATTTCCTCTGCTGCCTGCGGGATAACGTCAAAGCCGATGAAGAAGAACGGGGTAACAACAGCAACTTTGATGATGTTCTGGAACATCGTTCCGGTGCTCTCGCCGACGAACATCTGTCCCTGCAGATTGCTGGAATCTCCGTTGATCACGGATGCCACAATCAGAAGGATACCAGCGCCGCCGATGATACAGGTAAGGACCGTCTGCAGAACGGCTGCTGTTTTTGCGCCCAGCACATTGATCAGTGTGATGAGGAACGCTACAATAACGGCTACGGCTACCCAGGAAGCATAGATATCAAATCCTGCCACGCTGTACATATAGCCTTTCAGGAATCCCGGCCACAGATACGTGATGATGGTTGGGAAGGCGCACGCCTCGAAACACGTAACACTGACATATCCTAAAATAATCGCCCAGGTACAGATGAACGAACCGTTCGGGCCCATCGCCTTGTAGCTGAAGACGTGCTCGCCGCCGCACTGCGGCATCGCTGCAGTCAGTTCTGCGTAAGTCAGTCCGATGAAGAAGATCATGACACCGCCGATCACAAACGCAATTGAAGCTCCGACAACGCCGCCCTTCTGAATCCAGCTTCCTGAGGATACGACCCAGCCCCAGCCGATCATGGCTCCGAAAGCGATGACGAGAATATCCCATGCACCTAATACTTTGTCAAATTCTGATTTTTTCTGTTCCATGGCTTATTCCTCCCCGCTTCCGTATTTCTTCTGAATCAGTTCCTCGAGATATTCCGCTGTGCCCTCCACACCAAGGAATGCACTGTTGATCAGAATGTCTCGGTTGTGCCGGTCTCCGCGGTTGCTGCCGGTCAGCGCCAGATGACGCTTGTGATACCGTTTGTCCTTCTCGAGCAGCAGAATTTTTGCATCGCTCTCGGAAAGGCTGTGGCTCTTCATGATATTCTGAATGCGGATCTCATCCGGTGCATAGATAAAAGCCCGGAGGAGCTTGATATCTTTGCTGTCCTTTAAGATGTAATCCGCGGATCGTCCGATGATGACGCAGGCCTCTTTTTCTGCCAGTTTCCGGATGATCTGCTTCTGTACATGAATCGCACGCTCGGTCAGGTCCGCATATTTTGAGAAGGATCCACGGACATCGCCCTCGGCTCCTTTTCCGGCAATCGTACCGCCCTCTTCTACACGGTTCATGATGTCTTTCGGAATTCCGACTTCTTCAATAATCTGATCCACCAGATCGCGATCGTAGAACTTAATTCCGAGATCCTCCGCAATTTTCCTGCCGATGGCATTTCCTTTGGCTCCGTACTCGCAGCCGATTGTGATAACCAGATGTCCCATACCGTTTTCCTCTCACATTTAATTTCTCTGTTTTACCTGTTGTTTCCGATTCACAGAATGAAAAGAAAAACAGGACAGGGGCGAAGCATGGTTCTTTGCTTTTTGACGTCCTTGTCCTGTTCTTTTCACGCTATGAGATTTTCTTTGTTTCTATAAGAATTCTTTATTTTTCCAGAGCTTTTACGGTTTCTTCGATGATAGCAACTGCCTTGTCGCAGTCCTCCCCGGTTACGATAAGCGGAGGGATCAGACGAATGATGTGCGCCCCGATGGCTGTGATCAGCAGATGGCGGTCAAGGCAGCCATGTTTGACTTCTACGCCGCTGATGGTATCATCAAACTCTACGCCGACCAGCAGTCCCTGATGTCTGACTTCTTTGACATGCGGCAGTTTTGCTAATTTTTCTGCGAAGTAATCACCGACTTTCTTTGCATTTCCGGCAAGGTCGCGGTCGATCAGTTCGTTGACTTCTGCCAGTGCTGCTGCACAGCTGACTGGATGGCCGCCGAAGGTAGTTCCGTGAGATCCCGGGGTAAAGGCTTTTGCTACTTCAGCTGTTGCGCAGATTGCGCCAATCGGCATTCCGCCGCCAAGACCTTTTGCCATGGATACGATATCCGGTTTGATGCCGTAGTTCATGTAAGACATTACCGCACCGGTTCTGCACCAGCCGGTCTGTACTTCATCAATCAGAAGCAGCATGTCGTTCTCATCACAGAACTTCCGGAGTCCCTGCATGAACTCTTTCGTTGCCGGATGAACACCACCTTCGCCCTGTACCGGCTCAACCATGATGGCGATGGTGTTTTCGGTACATGCATCTTTGAAGGCCTGCAGATCATTGTACGGTGCGTAGGAGAATCCGTAGGTCATCGGTCCGAATCCAACCTGGCATCCGTTGCCCGGCTGACCGGTTGCAGACATGGCACCGAAGGTTCTTCCATGGAAGCCCATCTTTGCGGTTACGATGTGGTAACGGTTCGGGCCGTATTTCTCGATGCCGTACTTTCTTGCCATTTTGATCATGGCCTCGTTCGCCTCGGTACCGGAGTTCTGATAGAAGATCTTGTCCATGCCGATGGTCTCGCAGACTTTCTCAGCAAGCAGTGCCTGCGGGATGGTGTATGGATAGTTGAAGGTATGCATGATATCGTCGAGCTGCTCTTTTGCTGCTGCAACAACTTTCGGGTTTCTGTTTCCGGCGTTGTTTACGGCGATTCCTGCGTAAAAGTCAAGATACGGCGTTCCGTTTTCGTCGTACATGTACATCCCCTCTGCGGTTTCTGCAAGGAAATCGAAACGCTCGTAGGTCTCGATCATGTACTTGTTTACTTTGTCTTTGATGTCCTGAACCGTTAATCCTGTGTCTTTTAATCTCATAGTGTTATCCTCCCATAGCGTTGAAAAGATTTTTTAAATAAAAAACAAAAAAGCAAAGACTACTCGTTGGTAAGCGTCTTTGCTTTGTTTTTCGTTTATTATTTTGTACAACCATACAATAGCACCACTCCCTATATTTGTCAATTACTTTTTTAAAAAAGTTTTTTATTTTTGCTTTTTCTTTAACACCCGCTTTTCCTATTCTTTTTTGATGTTTTTTCGTCTTCCACCGTATTTTTTTCATATCCGTTGTTTTTTATTCTGATGTTCCAGTGGACTTCTGTCCATTATATTGAACAGTTCATTCAAAAAAAGAAAGCCTGTTATTCTGCGGCTTTTAGTGATAGTCGAGAAAGAAACACATGCAGCTCGTCTTCTCCGTCCCTCTGTTGCGGTAGATGTGGGTCTGGTCTGTCTCGAAACGGAATGCCTGCTTCAAGTGGATCTCATGCTCTTTTCCATTGCACTCCACGGTCATCACGCCGTCTGTCACCACCAGGTACTCTCTTGTTTTCTCTCCGTGGCCGCCGCTCACATACGTTCCGCCCGGTTCGATGTCGATGCGGTAGATTTCCACAAGCCGCGTGTCCTCATACGGAAAGAACGTCCACACAGTGTACTGCCCCTCCAGCTCTTTCGTCGGAACCAGATCCTCCGGTGTCACAAGATAACTATCCACCAGCGGCGTTGCAATCAGCTCCTGAAATTCAATCCGCAGGCCGCTCGTAATCTTCCCGAGCACGCCAAGCGACGGGTTCGCCGTTCCCTTTTCGATCTGCGAGAGCATACTCTTGCTGACCCCGGTCTGCTCTGAGACCTGGTCGAGACTCATCCCTTTCGACTGCCGGATCCGTTTCAGATTGACCGCCACATTTTCTGTCAGATAATCCATGTTCTTCCACCTGCCTTTCTTCGTATTTCGCTCATTGTAGCACACCTTCCTCCGATATTCCAGTGAATATTTTTAAACTTTCTGCCGCCTTTCCCCGCTTCGCCTTTCTTTTCTTCCTTTATCCGCCCGGGTTTCAGGCACTTTTCTCTGCCTTTCCCAGGAAAAGCGCCCTTCCGCCGGATTTGTATTTTTGTCAGACCTTTTCCATCCGCATCTGCCGCAGAATCTTCTTTTCCATCCGCGACACCTGCACCTGCGAAATCCCCAGTTTTCCGGCGATCTGCGCCTGCGTCATGTCCTGAAAATAGCGCATGTAGATGAGCTGCCGCTCCTTCGCGGGCAGTCGTCCCAACAGCTCTTCCAAGAAAATCCGGTTCAGCAGCTTTTCCTGCCCGTTCTCTTTTTCCGGAATGCGGTCCATCAGAGAAATATCGTGGTTTTCCCCCTGATAGATGGTCTTCTGCAGCGATTCCACCTCCGCGCCGGACTCCATCGCCTCCACGATTTCCTCCACGGTAACATCAAGCTCCCCCGCTATCTCCGCCAGCGTCGGATCGCGCCCGTTCTCCCGCTCCAGCCGCTCCCGCACCGCATACGCTTTCCACGCCAGTTCCCGGATCGGGCGGCTCACCTTCACCATCCCCTCCGACCGCAGAAACCGCCGGATCTCCCCCGCAATCATCGGAACCGCATACGTCGAAAAACAGACTTCAAACGAAGGATCAAATTTATCAATCGCCTTCAACAGCCCAATGCTCCCGATCTGGCACAAATCCTCCATCTCCACCCCGCGGTTTGCAAACCGCCTCACCATGCTCCAGACCAGTCCCATATTTTCCTCTGCCAGTGTATCCCTTGCCGCTTTATCCCCTTCGTGTGCCTTTTCGATCAGGGCAAGCGTATGTTCCATGCATTCTGACTCCTATGACTTCCGATCCGGCCCTTACATTTCCGGATGCACACCGATTTTCCGTTTCATCACCACTTCCGTCCCCCATCCCGGATGCGACCTTACTTCCAGCTCATCCATAAACGCCTCCATAAACGAAAACCCCATCCCCGACCGCTCCAGCTCCGGGCAGGTCGTAAACATCGGCTCCATCGCCTTCTCCACATTTTCGATCCCGACGCCGGTATCTTTTACCGTCACCTGAAACACCTTCTCCTCCAGATCCAGCACACACTTCATCTGAATTTTCCCTTTTTCCTGCCGGTATCCGTGAATCATCGCATTCGTAACCGCCTCCGAAATCGCCGTCTTGACATCCGCCACTTCCTCCACCGTCGGATTCAGCTGCGCCAGAAACGCCGCCGCAGACACCCGCGCAAAACTCTCATTGCAGGGACGGCTCTCAAATTCCAGCGTCATCGTATTCCACCGCATCTTCTCTTCTGTTTTCATCCTTTCTCGCATCATCCCATTCCCCTTTCTGCCCACTCCCCGTCCAAAACCTACTTCCACGTCTTCTCCTCTTCCACCTCAATCACCCGCGTCACCCCCGACATCACCAGAATCCTCCGCATCCGCTCTCCCACATGCACCGCTCTCACCTTCCCGCCAATCAGCTCCATCTCCCGAAACCTCCCCATCACCAGTCCAATCCCCGAACTGTCCATAAACACCGTCTTCCGAAAATCAAACACCACCTCCCTCACATTCCTCTCCACCAAAATCTCCCCCGCCTCCTCCCGAAGCCGGTCAGCCACAAAATGATCCACCTCTTCCGGAAGCCGAATCGTCATCACCGCATCCTTCACCCAAACACGATTATCCATTTCCTATCCTCCCTCTTTCCTGTCATAAAATAAAAAACACAAAAGATTTTTCGCCGTAAAGCGAATTTCATCTTTTGTGTTTTATCTTCTCACTTTTATACTTTTTTGCCCTTCGTCCCACGCAACCTCCGCGTAGTCAGTGGTATCAGCCCGACGAAACAGCGCCGCATCTCCTGCGGCATTCTGCCCCGTGGGCATCCGTCCTCACTATTCCTCCGTCTTCACAGTCCCCCCCAGCGCCTCAATCTGCTGCTCGGCCTTAGTAGCCTTCTGGGTTCCCGGGAACTTATCGATGATCTCCTGGAACACCGAAATCGCATTATCGGTATCCCCACTCAGCCGATACGCATGCGCCAGATAGTTAAGCACCGTATAGTCACTGTCGTTGATATTCTTAGCCTTCGAAAGCTTATCAATCGCCTCAGTGTAATTCGCATCGTCAAATGCATTCACACCCGACTGCGAAAGCTCCTGGAACATAGACGACTGCATGCTCTTGTAAATAGTGTCATACACAGCCTTTGCGTCCACAGAAAGCACCTCCGGGTTGACCTCGGTCAGTGCGTTTGTTGCGTTGCTCGTGTTGCCCTGCTGCTGCGCTTCCACAGCCTTTAAAAGGTTCTCGTAGGAAGCCGCCGTATCCTGTGCCGTCTGGATCTGCTGCTGCGCAGAAGCCGTCGTTTCGTTCAGAGAATCCACCTGGCTCTGGAGCTGGTTCAGCTGGGCCTCCTGGCTCGCCATCTTGCCGCTGTATTCCACAACCTTCTCGTCCGCCTGCCGGTTAATTCGCTGCGTATTCGCAGGCCCGATCAGGAACCACACAACCAGTGCGCCAAGCACCAGCCCAATACCGATATTCAGCATCGTTGCCGCTGTAGACGTCTCGCGGAACGTCGGCGGAATAATCACCGTATCCCCGCTTACCACGCGCTCACGCTCGTCCTCGCGCTGCTCCTCCGTACGCTCCCTGCGGCCGAACCGCCGCGGCTCCAGCGACGTCTGCGTACCCGTCTGGAAATCAACCTCCTTCAGGAAACGAAGCGTCGTCGAGTTCGTCTTGTCAATTTTCGCCGCCTTTTTCAGAATCTTCCGCGCTTTCTCATACTCACCCTTGTGAATATAAATCAGCGCCAGCAGATGATATCCCTTGATCAGCTTCGGATTCTGGTTCAGAATCTTGCGCAGCTGGATCGCAGCCACATCCTCATTGTTCTCGCGGCAGCATTTCAGCGCACTGTTGTATTTCTTGATCGTCTGATTGATCATATCCAGCTTCGCCTGCTCCGCCTGCAGCGTCGCAATATACTCCGTCGCCACATTATTCTCCGGCATAATATTCTTGCTGATGATCCACTCACTTAACGCCGCAACCGCTTCACCCGTCTCAAAATAGACAAGGCCTAACAAGTTCCGCGCATGGATATTGTATTTGTTAAACTTCAGGCTCCGCCGCAGCATATCGATCGCTCCGGAAAGATCCCGGATCTCCGCCTTGTCGAGGCCCAGATTGTAGTACATATTCGAAAGAGAAAAACATTTTCTCTGTACTCTCAGGTTAAAACCACAGTTGGGACAGATCTCCATTCCGACGTCCACAACCGATTTACAATTCATACAGTTCATTCCGGCACCTTACTCTTCCTTTTCCGCTTCTGTCTCGTTTTCCTGTTCCGGCTTGTCGTTTTTCATCATTTCTTTCAAAATGTCGATCACATCCGTCAGATCACGGCTGTAAATCGCATCCTCCACCTCATCCACATCGAGACACGGTTTAAACTTCTTCAGTTCTTCTTCGTAATTTAACATAAACAAAAAATTCCTTCCTGTATTCACTAACCATTCCGCTTTGCAAGATATGCTTTCAGTTCGCCCGCCAGATACAGAGAACCCACGCAGAACAGCATGCCGCTGCCCTTTTTGCCCAGTGCCTTCTCATACGCTGCCCCGATCTCCGGTTCCGCGCAGACATCCGTGCATCCTGCTTTTCTGAAGTCCTCTGCAAGCACTTCCGCCGGTACGACGCGGCTTCCGTCGATCTGCGTTGCAACAACATGGGACGGATGAATTCCCTCGCAGATTTCACCGATCATCTCATGATAGTGCTTGTCTGCAACTGCCGTGAACAGAATCGTGATCTCGTTTTCTTTCGCAAAATAGCCTGCCGTGCTGACAAACTGTGCAATGCCGTCCTCGTTGTGCGCGCCGTCGATGATGACGCCCGGCGCAGCCATTTCCATACGGCACGGCCATTTGATCTTCGAAAGGCCTTCCGCAAGCACGTTCTTAGGAATGTCGTGCACGTCCTGCAGAATATGCATCATGTAGAACGCAAGGCTTGCATTCATCATCTGGTATTTTGCCACATACGGAATCGCAAGCTCTGCTTTTTCGCCGCCCGGATATGCAAAGGTAAAGGTGATACCCTCGCGGCTCTGTGTTTTCATCTCATAGAACGACGGCTCCATCGGCCATGCCGGGCTTCCCATCTCTTTCGCCTTTGCGGCAATGACAGAAGCCGGACCTGGCTGGCTGGCGTCGTAGATTACCGGGACACCGGCTTTGATGATGCCGGCTTTCTCTCCCGCAATCGCCTCGAGGGTGTCGCCGAGATACTCGGTGTGGTCGCGGCTGATGGACGTGATGATGCATGCCAGCGGCTTTTCGACCACATTTGTCGCATCCAGCCGTCCGCCAAGGCCGGTCTCCATGACCAGGTATTCCACGCCGGCTTCTTTGAAAATCAGCATTCCCATCAGGAACAGCGTCTCAAAATAGCTCGGATGGCCTTCGCCCTCCGCCTCGTATTCTTTGGCTGCTTTTTCCACTTTGAGAAATGCGTCGAGAAACTGCTCATCCGACACATCTTCCCCGTTGATCTGGAACCGCTCGTTGATGCGTACAAGGTGCGGGGAGGTAAAAAGTCCTGTCTTTTTGCCGCCTGCAAGCAGCATCGCATTCAAGTACGCGCAGACGCTTCCCTTTCCGTTCGTGCCCGCCACATGGATAATTTTGATCCCTTCCTGCGGATTCCCAAGGCGCGAAAGAAGCTCCCTCGTATGTTCCGGCGGATGCTTCACCGTAAATTTCGGTATTGTTTCGATATAATCAACTGCTTCTGTATAATTCACTTTATTTCACCATTCTTCAGTATTTTAGGGCTGCTTTCAAACCCTAGTATCATTATAATCGAGTGACCGGATATGTCCATAGCAATTTTCAAAATTTTGTCCCGACTTTTCGACTTTCCCCGTAAAAAGATACAGTGGGACGTCAAAATCCGCCCCACTGTATGATCTTTCGGACACTCTTTTTAATTCTGCAGACCGCCGTCTTCGGCCGGTTTATCGCTGTTTTCTGTTTTTGACGGCTCAATCTTGTCGCCTTCGCCCTCCGGCGCACCGGACGGCGCTGCCGTCAGTTCATCCTGCGGCGCAGTGCTCGTATTGGCATTTTCCTGCGTCACATCTGTTTTCGTGCTGTCCGGGTTCGGCGTCGGCGTCGGTGTAGATACCGTTTTTGGCTCTTCATACATCATCGGCTCTGTCCTTGTCAGCACCTTCTTCGTCGAGCTGTTGCTCTGCTGCGCGATTGTAATCTGATCACCGTCTTCCAGGGTCAGACTATGCACCATCAGAATCGACGGGCTGACATAAACGGTATCCTGTATCTCCTCGTTGACTTCCACACGGCTCGATGCCGTAAAGTTTTCTCCGTAAAAATACCAGGTATCTTCTCCGGATTTTTCGATTCGTTCCAGTGTTACCGGCAGAGCACCCATCTGCAGCTTCACACGCTCATACGGTGTCTCTCCGTCTTCTCCGTAAACGTACCGTTTTCCATACAGCATATCATACTGCAGCACCTCGAGATCCACCTGATAATTCTTCGTATTCCGTCTCGTCTGATGATACCGGAAAATGGTTCCGTCATGAATTCCCACACGGTTCATAACCTCTGCTGCAATCTGGTAGGAAGCAATGTTTTCCTGTTTTCTTTTCAGTCCCATATTATCCCAGATTACGTATTCGGTCTGATACAGATAGCGGTTCTCCAGATCTTCTACTTTCAGTCCCATCGTTGGCAGATGGTCCCCGTACATCACAAGTACCACCGGCTCCGGATAATCCGCAAGCTTTGTCGTCAGCTCTTTGACAAATTTGTCCATCTCATGGATCTGATTTACATAATATTCCCAGGAGTAATTATTTTTTTCCCGGTCTTCCGCGCCTGTCACTGTAATCTCCGGATCGTCAAGCACCGGCTCTGTCGGATAATCACCGTGGCCCTGTACCGAAATCGTATAGATATAATCCGGTTCGTCTGTCGCATCGAGCGTTTTTATGATCTCTTTTGTCAGAATATGGTCTTTTACCCATCCTGTCGCCGTCACATCCGAGATATCCGGCATATATTCCTCCGAGGTAAAGGTATCAAAACCAAGACGTGAGAATACACTTCTTCTGGAATAGAAGTTTGCTTCATTGTTGTGGATCGCATGGGTCGCATAGCCAAGATTCTTTAAAACATACGGCGCACTCTCACAGGTCTCCTCTGAAAGCACCGATTTGTACGGATACTCACCCGCTCCGAAATACCGGAGGCTCATGCCGGAAATAGTTTCAAACTCTGTGTTTGCTGTTCCGGCTCCCACCACCGGCACGCGGAGATAACCGGAAGAATAATCCTTCATCAGCTGCCGGTAATACGGGATCGGATCCTCGGAAATGTTGAGGAAATTAACCAGCTCCGGATCGAAAAAGGACTCCAGCTGCAAAAAGATAATATTCGGTTTTACCGTATCATCCTCTTTTTGTTCGCCTTCACTCGTCTCAATCTGTTTCACGAGCTGTTCGGAATAGCCGTTCGGCTCTGAAATTCCCGTATCAAACAGGGTGACTGCCAGACAGTACGGATAGCCGTAATCCTGGTAGGCAAATGCGATGTTGACGAAATAGCTGGAAAGCACACGCTTTGCAAGCGCCAGATTTGTTGCTCCCGTAAAGAGTACAATTACCAGAGCAATCAACGGCACATTCAGATACCAGCGGATTTTCCCCTGAAATTTCGGTCCTTTGATCCAGACCCATACAAAAAATGCCAATAATGCCACAAGGGCTGCTACGACGAGGATCATGGTACCTTTCGACAGATACTTCGTCACGACCTTTGCGCCGTCACTTAAATTCCGCAAGTCCGGTCCGGTAAACGGCGTGACGCGGTTTGCCAGAATCACACCGTTAATGATGCCGAGCAGCAGCCAGAAACAGCTCATCACCAGCCGTACCAGCACACGTCTGCGGAACAGATAAACTACCATAAAAGTAGTGAAGATCAAAAATGCATTGTACAAAAAGACCCATGGGCTTTCCACCATGTAGCTCCATGCAGATGCCAGCGAATGGCGGGAAAATGCTTCAATCACCAGATACAGAATACAGCATCCCAGGGCCTGCAGCGGCAAAGAGAGCCAGTTGCAGACTTTCACTACGGTTTCCTTGTTTCCATGCAGTTTTTTTCCTTTTTTCATTTATTTTTTCAGCTGCTCCAATCTTGTCTGAACCTGCTCCATCATCTGCTGATAGTTCGCCAGTTTTTCTTTCTCTGCCTGAACTTTTGCTTCCGGAGCTTTGTTAATAAAGTTCGGGTTGCCAAGCATGCCGTTGGAACGTGCGATCTCTTTTGTCAGACGCTCTTCCTCTTTTTCAAGGCGGGCGATCTCTTTTTCAAGGTCAACCAGCTCGGCAAACGGGATATAGATCGTCGCCTGCGGGATCACTGCGGATACTGCGTCGTCTGCAATACCGGCTTTATCTGCCTGTACGTGAACTTCGCTTGCACCTGCCAGTGTTCCGAAGAATACGGCGCCGTTTCGGAAGGTTTCCTGTACAGCAGCATCTTCCGTTACAACGAATACGCTTGCTTTCTTTGACGGCGGTACGTTCATACTGGTGCGGACACCACGGATGCTTCTTACCGCCTCTTTCATCATCTCAACGGCTGCCTCATCCTCTGCGTATGCAAAGTCTTCGGTCTCTTTCGGCCATGCGGCGATCATGATGGAATCCTCGTCCGGATTCAGTGTGCAGTAGATTTCCTCTGTGATGAACGGCATAAACGGATGCAACAGCTTTAATGCATTGCCAAGAACGGTTTTTAAGGTCCACAGTGCAGCGCCCTTCGTCTCGTCGGTCTCGCTGTACAGACGCGGTTTTACCATCTCGATGTACCAGTCGCAGAACTCCTCCCAGATAAAGTCGTAAACCTTCTGTACGGCGATACCGAGCTCGTAGCGGTCCATGTTGTCCGTTACTTCCGTTGCCAGCGTGTTTACCTTAGAAAGAATCCATTTATCTGCCAGTGTCAGTTTGTCTTTTGGCATTTCAGACGGAACTTCTGCTTTTTCCAGGTTCATCATGATGAAACGGGAAGCGTTCCATACTTTGTTTGCGAAGTTACGGCTGGCTTCTACACGCTCCCAGTAGAAACGCATATCGTTTCCAGGTGCATTACCGGTCATCAAAGTCAGACGGAGAGCATCTGCACCGTATTTGTCAATGACTTCGAGCGGATCGATACCGTTTCCGAGGGATTTACTCATCTTGCGACCCTGGGAATCACGAACGAGTCCGTGGATCAGTACGTGGTGGAACGGAACCTGTTTAGTCTGCTCCAGTGCGGAGAATACCATACGGATAACCCAGAAGAAGATGATGTCGTATCCGGTTACGAGTACGTCGGTCGGATAGAAGTAATCAAATTCCGGTGTTTTCTCCGGCCATCCTAAAGTGGAGAACGGCCACAGAGCGGAGCTGAACCAGGTATCCAGGGTATCCGGGTCCTGGGTGAGATGGGTGCTGCCGCATTTCGGGCATTTTTCCGGCATTCCACCTCTTACAACCGTGATCTCGCCACAGTCATCACAGGTATAGGCCGGGATACGATGACCCCACCAGAGCTGACGGGAAATACACCAGTCGTGGATATTGTTCAGCCAGTTCTGATAAATCTTGCTGAAACGATCCGGGATGAAGTTTACTTCCCCGTTCTTCTCTGCTTCGCTGGCAGCGGCAGCCATATCCGCCATTTTTACAAACCACTGTGGTTTGATCATCGGCTCTACGGTTGTCTTACATCTGTCGTGGGTTCCTACGTTGTGAACGTGATCCACTACTTTTACAAGAAGGCCAAGCTTCTCGAGATCCTCTACCATGGCTTTTCTTGCCTCGTAGCGGTCCATGCCGGCGTATTTGCCGCACTTGTTGTTCATGGTTCCGTCATCGTTTAAGATGTTGATCTCTTCGAGGTTGTGGCGTTTTCCTACCTCAAAATCGTTCGGGTCGTGTGCCGGTGTAATTTTAACGCATCCAGTTCCGAACTCTTTGTCTACGTAAGCATCTGCGATAACCGGGATTTCACGGTCGGTCAGCGGCAGTTTCAGCATTTTTCCTACAATATCGGTGTATCTTTCATCCTCCGGATTGACAGCTACGGCAGTATCGCCGAGCAGAGTCTCCGGACGGGTCGTTGCGATTTCTACGAAGCGGCCTTCTTCTCCAACTACCGGGTAGTTGATGTGCCAGAAGTGGCCTGCCTGCTCCTGATATTCAACCTCTGCATCGGAGATGGAAGTCTGGCATACCGGGCACCAGTTGATGATGCGGCTTCCTTTGTAGATCCATCCTTTTTCATACAGACGGCAGAATACTTCTTCTACGGCTTTGGAGCATCCCTCGTCCATGGTGAAGCGTTCTCTCTCCCAGTCTGCAGAGGAGCCGATCTTTCTTAACTGGCTGTTGATGCGTCCGCCGTACTCTTTCTTCCACTCCCAGCAGTGCTCCAGGAATTTTTCGCGTCCGATTTCATCTTTGTCGATGCCCTGCTCTTTGAGCATATTGGTAACTTTTACCTCGGTTGCAATCGCCGCATGGTCGGTTCCCGGCTGCCAGAGGACTTCATATCCCTCCATCCGTTTGAAACGGCAGAGAATATCCTGCATGGTGTTGTCGAGTGCATGGCCCATGTGAAGCTGTCCGGTTACGTTCGGAGGCGGCATCATAATGGTAAACGGTTTTTTGTTCGGGTTTACAGTGGCGTGGAAATATCCTTTATCCAGCCATTTCTGATACAGTCTGTCCTCGAGTCCCTTCGGATCGTAGGTCTTTGCGAGTTCTTTGCTCATGAGATCCTCCTTTTATGTTTGGTGTATTGTGGTATTTATTCCCGCAGAGGCTTGTCTTAAATCAAAAACGCCCTTCACATACACATAACATGCATGCAAAGGGCGAAAATTCCGCGGTACCACCTTAATTTGTATCTCGTTTCGGAGTCTGTAACGTGACTCATGCGTGAGAACCTAATCATCACATCTTCTGTGCTTTTCAGCTCTCCGGTTCAGAAGCTACCTTCCATGACCACCTTCCCGGACAGCCTTTCAGCCGGTGAACCATCCTCTCTTTTGGGGCCTGCCATGTACTCCTCTTCCTCATAACCTTTTCTTTTTCTGTTGGAATAGAAACTGCATTTATCATAATCGCGTTTTTTTATTTTGTCAAGCCGCCGCGGGCAAAAACCTTTCTTCTTATGGAAGTTTTAAGATTTCACGCGCTTATTTTCGGTGAATCCGCGATGCACAGTACTGCATTTCTGCGCGGCCGTACGACGCGTAGCGGACCTGTTCTTTCGAAAACGGCTTCGCATTGCTTGGCCGTCCCAGGTTTTCGCCGTGGATCACCTGATCCACAAGGTCGATGAGATCTGCGAGAACGCCGAGGCTGAGCGGATTGTAAACCGGATGCGCCGTCGATTCAAACACCTGCGTGTGATGACCGCCGAAGAATTTCATGCGGCCGCCCCTCTTCACAAGCCACACCATCAGTCCGACCAGCCCGTCGTAATACTCTTCCAGGCTCGTTCCGCCCGGCACCTGCATCCAGACACCGCAGCCGCTTCCGATCGCATCTCCGGTGAACAGGTAATTCTGTTTCGTCTCAAGCACAACGACGCTGCCCGGCGTATGGCCCGGTGTCTGACAGACGGCCAGCTCTGTGCCGCCGAGCGGAATCACGGAATCGGTACGGATGTCATGAATCTCCTCCCACGGTTTTAATTTTCCCGCTGTCAGCATCACAAGCGTCTCTGGATCCATCTTCTTTTCATCGTGGCACATGTACACCTCATCAAACTCATCCATGTGATACATGTGATCCGGATGCGCATGCGTGATGACCAGCAGAAGCGGCTTGTCCGTCAGCTCACGGATCACCGGCAGAATCTTTGTGCCTGCCGTAATGCCGGTATCAATGACAGCCGCTTTTTCTTCACCTTCTACTACATAGAACGATGAATTTCCTGCGTCCAAAATACAGTAAATTTTTTCCCCGATTTCTGTTACCTGAAAACCCTCCATGATGTAAAACCTCCTTAAAATAATAATGTACCCTCGGAGTCTTTCTGTGCTTGCTTTTTTCCTTTCGGCAATTCAGTGCCCCGCATTCTCTTCCCCGATGATAATCGAAAGCAGCGTATGATCCAGCATGATCGTGCGGTTCCACGGATTGAAAATCACACCGCTGATCTCCTTTGTTTCGGATGCCATGTGGATCAGCTGTTCCAGACTCACGAGAAACGTAGATTTCACGCTGCTGCTCCCCTTTAATTCCTCATCAAAGCTCGTAAACGCGGCCCACCAGACTTTTCCGTCTGCGCTCTTTACCGTTCCGATCCGGATCTGATCGTCGCCGGATGGCGGTTCCACGGAAAGAATCGCCTGTCCGCCCTCTTTCATTCTGCGGCGGATTACCGTCAGCACATGTGCCAGCAGTTCCGGCGTCGGCTCCTTTTGCAGTCCCAGAATTGCTTCCTCTATCGTTTCATTCCCCTGCAGCCCTTCGTCCTTTAGAGTTTCCATTTCTTTTGCCATTGCTCTTGTCCTTTCTTTTTCGCTTTTCCCACACAGAATCTGTGTACCATCATCCCCGGCAGCTTCGGCACTTCCGATGACCTTTACTCTGCGCCTACCCAGATGCCATCTTCCCCGCAGAATCTGCACTCTTTTGATACATCCAAAACGTTTTCCATCCGCTTTAAGATCTGATCGTACTTCCCTTCCCGCATCAATGCAATCGTCACCTGATCCGTTCCGATCTGCAGATGGCGGAAGCCGCGTTTTCCTTCCTCTGTCCACGGCAGAGTCAGCTCCAGTTCAAAGCCGCCGCTGCTTCCGTACAGCTCACCCGGCTGTTCGTCCGCAAACAGCTCGAAAAGCGGCTGATAATATGCTTTGAAATAATTCTCCTCTGGAAACCAAAGTGTCCCGTCCCCGGTCCGCTCCGGCTCTTTTACAACGGCATTCAGATAGCCTCTCTCGTAATACGTCATGCACGCCGCGCTCTTCGCCAACGGATTTTCATTGATCTTCTCGATCTCCGACGCCGCCCGGCATCCATTTCCAAAGGCCGCCTGGCTGTTCTCGCTCCTGCCGACCGGCTCCCAGACGCTCCATGCGTTCTGCTTTCCGTATCCGATCAGATCCTGGCGGTATGCACCGTTGTATTTTACAAATTTTTTCTCCCCCGGCTGCTCGATCAGGTTCAGCGGTACCATACAGTCAATTCCGTACAGCTTCTGCGCAATCAGCCGCGTGTAGATGATGCCGAGATAATGACAGATTGCACTGCGCTCCGCCGTGTCGAGATACATAATCTGCTCCGCTTTTGCCAGCTGGTCGCCGCGTGTTTCGAGCACACTCTCCACCATCGCAATCCGTGACTGCAGCTCCGCCTTCCGTTTTCCGCGGTAGCGCGCCGACAGACGGCCGTACGGCATCGTGCTTGCAAGAACCGCGTGCAGCAGCTCCAGATTCGTGTATTCGATCATAATATCTTTCTTATTTAAACCGAGCTCCGCGTCGGTATCGACTTCCGTCACATTGATGATATATGTTTTTTCTTCGGTCAGTATCATTTGTTTTGCCTCTCTTTTTCAGTACTCTCTTCCATGCTCCTTCAGCCAGCTCTGCCACACTTTGTAATCGGGCATCTGCTGTGCCACCACCGCGTAAAACCGTGCGGAATGGTTCATCTCTTTCCGGTGCGCCAGCTCGTGGATAACGACGTAATCCATCACGCGCTCCGGCATCAGCACCAGTTTCCAGTTGTAGTTCAGGTTTCCGGCGCTGCTGCAGCTGCCCCAGCGGGTTTTCTGCTCACGAATTGTGATTCTGCCATACGTTACGCCCATCTCTTTTGCAAAATGTGCCGTCTTTTCCGCCAGCATCTGCGCCGCACGTTTAACCACCGCTTTTCGCTCTGCTTCCGTCAGACGGTTCGCTGCTTTCTGCTCTGCGGCCGCCAACGCTTTTTCCCGGTGTGTGTGAATCCAATCCTGTTTTTCTTTTAAGAATGCTTCGATTTTGTATTTTGCCATCCGTTTCGGTGCGCGCACCACCACGCTTCCATCCGCTTTGACCTGGACGGCGAGCGTTTTGCGGGCGGAATACACGATCTCATAGGGAATCTGTTTTAAAATCCGTTCTGCGCTGTCTTTCTGTTCCATTTATTTTTCCTCAAAAGCTGTCTGTTTTACCATTTTTTTGCCTGTTTTTCATTATACCTTTTTCCCGGCGGAAACGCAATCGGATTGCTCACAGAAAAAAAACGCGAGCAGAATCACCGTTTTTCTTCCGGCAATTCTGCTCACATTTTTCTTTCTCTTATTTCAGCTCAATTTTTTTCTGCTTTCTTCGGATGCACAGCCTCACAAATAAAATCGCCGCCTGCACACAGAGAATCATCACCAAAATTCCAATCATGGACAGCGCTGTTGCCCCCAGTCTGATCAGTTTTCCCATTCTTTTTTCCTCACTTTTCTTTCTATCGTGCCAGAACCGGATCGGCTGCCGCATCCCACAGCAGGCTGTCCGTCTCACTTTGTTCCAGGTATCCATATTTTACCATTGCCGCCAGCACCTGCTTTTCCCGCTGCAGCGCCAGATCCGCGTGGCGCGACGGTGCGTAGGCGGACGGTGCATTCGGGATTCCGGCGAGGAGAATGGCTTCGCTGTCGGTCAGATCCTGCGGCTCTTTTCCGAAATAACCACGCGATGCTTCTTTGAGTCCGTAATAGCCATCCCCGAAATAAATAGTGTTGATGTACAGCTCCAGAATTTCTTCCTTGGAGAGCTGTCGTTCCACATAGAGTGCTGTCCACGCCTCTGCCGCTTTTCTGGCAAGTGTCTTATTCTGATCGTAATACATGTTTTTTACCAGCTGCTGTGTGATAGTACTGCCTCCCTGCTCCGGTTTCATCACGCGGATGTCATGTACAACCGCGCGCGCCATGCTGATCCAGTCTATCCCGTGATGTGTGTAATACCGGTGATCCTCGACAGCAAGCACCGCTTTTTTGTACAGCTCCGGCACCTGTTTCAGGGGAACCCACTGTGCTTCGCTTCTGATTTCCTCTACCGCCTGCGCGAGCGGCTTTTCCTTCACTGCCTTCTGATAGGAAACATATCCCTGGATTGCCCAGAACATTCCGGCCGTCAGCAGGATCAGGCAGAAAAATGCCAGAAAACCTCCAACCATTTTTCCCGCTGTTCCCCGGTGTTTTCGTGTTCTTTTTCTCATAGTTTCAAACCCCTTTGTTGTTCTTTCCTGCTTTCTATCCTACCATATCTCCCTTAACGCCTTCTTGCCTCTTTCTTAGGAATTCATTAAAATTTTGAAACTGTATGAAATGCATTTTGCACGTTTTTTCAAATAACCGCTGCTGCTGCGGAATACTTTAACCGAATCAGGCAAGTAGCGAAGCGGATTGCGAATATCCGCTTGACAAAACAGAAAAAGACAGACACCTGGCAGATTGTCAGGATGCCTGTCTCTTGTTTTTATCTTTTGGTTTTTCAGAAACGCTCTGTGATTATGCTGCGGTTCCGTAGTTCATTACATGAGCTGCTGACAGTGCTTTTCGAACGGCTACACCGAGAATTTCAGCTACTACAACGGAAATCACATCTTTTACGATGTACGGAACGGAAACTGCAAGGAACGAAGCCGGGATCGTGTTTCCTGTTACAATGGAAAACTGTACCACACCGAATGCGTGACATACCGCAAGACCTGCGATTCCAAGAACGAATGGTTTGCCCGGGAAGCCTTTTTTAATTCCGGCACCGCAGAGCATTGCCATCGGAATAAATCCGAAAATAAAGCCGCCGGCCGGTCCGAGAAGAGCGCCGAATCCACCGCTCATGCCGGCATAAACCGGAACGCCGATCGCGCCGAGGATCAGATAAAGAGCGGACGATGCACCTCCCAATTTCCAGCCAAGCACGTAGCCGCAAAATGCCATTGCAAAGGTCTGCAGCGTCACCGGAACGCCGGTCGGAAGCGGAATCGTCACAATGGACAGTACCGCAAGCACTGCCGTCATCATGCCGGTCAGTACAATCTGTTTTGTGGTAAGTTTTGATTTTTTCATGAATGTAAGTCCTCCTCGCAGGTTCTTGTATCCAATTCTTTCTGCTTTCGAATTGTTAACCTTGTTTCAATATAGGTTAATATTTCATTTTTGTCAATCCCTTTTTTAAAAATGCAGAGAGTTCTGCTACGATTCTGTTACACTTCCTGAAAATAGCGGTCACCCTCTTGTTTTCTGTTTTCTTTCTATGGTATACTATATAGTCTCGGAGTTTTTCCGGGAATGTTCACCCGATACAAACGATGAATTTTTATTCCATTTGAAAGGAGATACCCTCTATGAAACCTTCCGAAAATCCTCTCGGCTCGGAACCGGTCAGCTCTCTTTTGCGGCGTTTTGCGATTCCGAGCGTCATCGCGATGCTCGTCAGCGCCCTCTATAACATGGTAGACCAGCTCTTTATCGGTCACAGCATCGGCGTGCTCGGAAACGCAGCGACCAACGTAGCGTTCCCACTCAGCATGGTCTGCACATCCATCGGTCTGCTCTGCGGCATCGGCGGTGCTGCAAACTTCAATCTCTGCATGGGCAGAAAGGATCCGGAGCACGCGAAATCCTATGTTGGAAATGCCATCTCCATGCTGGCAATCCTCGGTGTGATCCTCTGCGTTGCCGTTCAGCTTTTTCTGCGTCCGATGATGCTTCTCTTTGGTGCGACGCCGGATGTCATTGATTACGCCTGTACTTACACCAGAATTACCTCCATCGGCTTCCCGTTTCTGATCGTCACAATCGGCGGCTCCAACCTGATCCGCGCGGATGGCAGCCCGAAATTTTCCATGCTGTGCAACCTGGTCGGCGCGATCGTCAACACGATTCTCGACCCGCTGTTCATCTTCGTTTTCCACATGGGCATGGCAGGTGCAGCGCTCGCCACGATCACCGGACAGATTTTATCATTCGCGCTCGTTGTCTTCTATCTGCGCGGTTTTAAAACGCTGCCGCTTTCTCTTTCCGATCTGAAGCCAAAAATAGCCTGCTGGGCACGGATCGCTGCGCTTGGTGCAACTCCGGCATTCAATCAGGTGGCAATGATGGTTGTTCAGATCGTTATGAACAACACACTGACCTACTACGGCTCCAATTCCGTCTATGGAAGCGACATTCCGCTTGCATGCGCCGGTATTATTTCAAAGGTGAATATGCTGTTCTTCTCCTTTGTCATCGGCATTTCCCAGGGACTTCAGCCGATTGTCAGCTTCAACTTCGGTGCACAGAAATATGACCGCGTGAAGGACGCTTATAAAAAAGCAGTTTTTGCGGCGACTGCCATTTCCATCGTCGCCTTCCTCTGCTTCCAGCTCTTTCCGCGCCAGATTATCGGCATTTTTGGTTCCGGTTCAGAAGAGTACCTGCATTTTGCAGAGCGGTACTTCCGTATTTTCCTGTTTTTCACATTCCTGAACGGTATCCAGCCGGTCAGCTCAAACTTCTTTACCTCAATCGGAGCACCGAAGAAGGGTATTTTTCTTTCGCTGACGAGACAGATTATTTTCCTGCTTCCGCTGCTGCTGATTTTTCCGTATCTCTTCGGCATTGACGGCGTGATGTACACTGCACCGATTGCAGACCTTGCAGCCGCATCAGTCAGCATCGTTATGGTCGTGCGGGAATTTAAGATCATGGCAGAGCTACAGAAGGCTACTGCCTGAAAACAGGTTTCTTTCCCGGAGCGTTTCTGCAAAAGACTTTTCGTGAGCTGCGGTCGCCAGAGTCTTGCTACAGATCATTGCCGTGTAAACAGGAAAGAATCCTGTCCGGAAAGTAAAAAATCGTATGCTGTTGCTTTTTCCACAACAGCATACGATTTTTTTATGCGTTATCTACACTTTTCTTTATTTATTCACATGCATCCACATCAGTCCATGCGAAGAATCATGGTCAGGATTCGTTTTGCACAAAGAGCGATTTCGTCGCGGGTGATGTATCCCTTCTCAAATGCCTCCTGTACGCGCTCCTCGTATCCGTTTGCCATCTTGATATCATTTCCGGCTTTTGTCTCGCGGTAATGCTCGCCGTGTGTCCACCAGTCGGTCGTTACCATTCCCTTAAAGTCCCACTCACCGCGCAGAATACCGGTCAAAAGATCCTTGTTCTCAGATGCCTGAACGCCGTTGATCAGGTTGTAGGACGACATGATTGTGTATGGATCTGCCTCTTTTACGATGATCTCGAAGGCTTTCAGGTAAATCTCACGCAGCGCACGCTCGGAAACGCGGGAATCGCTGTCTTTTCGGTTTGTTTCTTTGTTGTTGCAGCAGAAGTGTTTCACACTTGCCCCGATATGCTCGGACTGCATACCGCGTACCATTGCCGCACCGGATTTTCCGGCTACAAGCGGATCCTCGGAATAATACTCAAAGTTTCTTCCGCAGAGCGGGCTTCTGTGAATGTTGACAGCCGGGGTCAGCCAGATGCCGATGTTGTTTTCTTTGACTTCCTCTCCGCCGGCTTTACCGATCTCTTCGATCAGCTCCGGATCCCAGGTGCAGGCAAGCAATGTTGCGCACGGCCATGCGGTCGTGTTGACGCCACACTGCGGCTGAATGCGAAGGCCTGCCGGTCCGTCTGCGGTCATGATATTCGGGATGCCGTACTCAGGCAGATTTCCCATGCCAAACGTGTTGGCAACTCCTGTGTTCGGCTGACCGCCGAGCAGATGAATGAGTGCTTCTGTCGGAAGCTTATCTACAAACTCGTCGAGCGTTTCTTTTCCCTCGGCCACATTCATCAGGTTCGGATTCGTCTTTGCTGCTTCCATAAGCTCGCCAAAGCTCTTTCTCTCCTGTGCTTTGACTGCCGGGAGGAAACCTTCCAGAGTCAGCTTATCCTGACGCTCCAGTCCTTCTTCCTCGACAGGGCCGTTATCGGTCGGAAGCGCTTCGTAGGTTCCATCCGCAAGGAGACGTTTTTCCAGCTTATGCGGAGCGGCAAGGCTGGTGTACTGTGCAGTCACTTCTGCCTCTGCCAGATCGTAGGTGAAGTCCAGTTTCTTCGCATCTCTTACATTGTTTCCAACGTAGAAGACGTAGCTTCCTGCCTCAAGAACATAGGCAGATTTTGCAACCTTTCCAAGATCATCAAAAGATGCCATATCTTCCACTGTAAAGGAAAGAACGACTCTCTGTGTCTCGCCTGGCTGCAGCAGTCTTGTTTTCCGGTAAGCGCCGAGCTCTTTGGCCGGTTTGCCAAGCTTGCCCTGCGGTGCGCCATAGTAGAGCTGTACAACTTCTTTTCCGGCACGTTTTCCGGTGTTGGTAACAGCTGCTTTTACAACAATCTTTCCATCCTTCTCTTCTGCCCCCAGAACTTCTGTCTCAAAGCTGGTGTAGGAAAGACCGAAGCCGAACGGATAATTGACCTTCTCCGCTGCGCCCGGAATCGTCTCGAAATAACGGTAACCAACGTAGATATCCTCGTTGTAATCCACGTAATAAACGGATTTATGGAAGTTCTCGGTGGATGGATAATCCTCGAGGGTTGCTGCGTAGGTATCAACCAGTTTACCCGATGGGTTGACGTCGCCTGTTACAACGTCCGCTGCCGCGAGGCCGCCTTCCATGCCGCCCTGCCATGCCATCAGCACCGCCGGAATCTCTTTGCAGTCTTTGAACCAGCTGGTATCAACCATACCGCCGACGTTCATGACAACGATGACATTTTTAAAGTTTGCTTTTACTTTTTCTACCATGGCTGCTTCGCCGTTTGTCAGGCAGAAGTCGCCGTTTTCGAAGATGCTGGCGCTCAGCTCGATCTGTTTTTTCTCATCCTCAAACAGCTCATAGCCTTCCTCGGTGATCTGGCATTTGCGGTCCCAGCCCTCGCCGGAGAAGCGGCAGATGGTGATGATTGCGGTATCGGTATATGCTTTTGCTTTCTGTACCAGCTCGTCCGGTACTTCCGGCTCTCTTGTCATGCCCGGTACAGCACCTGCAGCATACTGTTCTTTTACATTTTTCTCATAGAATTCCGGAAGTTCATGGAACAGAGAAACCTCCCCCTCGGCCTCTTTGATCTTCATGCCTTCGTAGAAGTTGCGGATATACGCAACGGTAACGTCACCGCTTCCGCCGCCGCCTTTTACGTAATCAATCGTTCCTTTTCCAAATAAAGCTACTTTTGTGCCTTTTGCGAGCGGCAATGTCTCGTTCTCGTTTTTCACCAGAACCATACCCTCGCCTGCTGCTTTTCTGGAAAGTGCGATATGTTCCGCGCTTCCTGTTACCCTTTTTCCGTCTTTTCCCAGCGGCAGAACCGGCTGGTAAAGACTTCTCTGCCATTTACCCATTTTAAGCTTACCTCCTGTATTTTCCGGTGCGCAGATCGCTTTCCGAACGCGCCCCATTCTGTCTTTATGATACGAAGTTTTGGAATAGATGTCAATTGATTTTTCAGCATTTTATCCTGTTTTTCGTTTCTTTTTCTTTTGATTTTATTCTATTTTGCCAATTTTTCAGGCATCCGTTGTTTCTTTTCTTTCTCTCAATATCTTGATCCGCAGGTGGATGCTACCTCTGCGTCTCCCCGGTGTTTCTGCAGCTTGTCGCTTTTCTGTTATATCAGACACTTTTCTCATTTTGTGGATTGTCCGAAAAATAACAGCGTTCTATACTAAAGCGTGTCTGAAAACAAATCATCGGCATCCCCTTTTTCAGGTTCTCTTTGGGATACAACAAAAGAATGGAGTTTTCTTATGAAGGTACTGATTTTATCCTGCAATACTGGCGGTGGCCACAATGCTGCGGCCTCTGCATTAAAAGAAAGTCTGAATTTTTATCACCACGAAGCCGAGGTTCTGGATCTGATGAGCCTCGGACGAAAGCATACCTCCGCACTGGTCGGCGGAGCTTATGTGAAGCTCGTCTCCGTTTTTCCGGCCGGCTTCGGCGCACTCTATCAGCTTGGTGAGCTGGTACGGAAATTTCCCTGGAAATCCCCCGTTTACTATGCAAATGCGCGGCTTGGAAATGCGCTTGCAGATTATATTGATCAAAACCATTTTAATGCCGTTGTCACCACACATCTTTATCCGGCGGAAACACTGACCTGGATGAAACAGAAAGGACGGCTGACGATTCCCTGCGTTGCCGTTGCCACCGATTACGCGTGCATTCCGTTCTGGGAAGAGACGAACTGCGATTACTATGTGGTTCCGCACAAGGATCTGATCCCGGAGTTTGCATCCTGCGGCATCCCGGAAGAAAAACTGCTTCCTCTCGGTATTCCGGTGCGGCCCGCATTTGCGCGCCCTGCATCCAAAGAGGATGTGCGCCGCCATCTCGGTCTTCCCGAGAATGCTCCGCTGTTTCTCGTCATGAGCGGCAGTATGGGATTCGGCAAAGTGCATCTGCTCGCACATGAACTCGTTTCCCGGCTGGAAAACGGCGAACAGGCTGTGATCATCTGCGGAAATAATAAAAAACGGATGCGTTCGCTCCGGCTGCAGTTCCATAAGAACCCAAATGTACATATCATCGGTTTTACACGCCACGTTGCGGAATATATGGCCGCTGCCGATGTGCTGTTTACAAAGCCCGGGGGCTTAAGCAGTACCGAGGCCGCTGTGCGGCGCGTTCCGCTTGTCCACACTGATCCGATTCCGGGTTGCGAAACAAAAAACCGTGCTTTTTTTGTCTCACGCGGAATGTCCGTGACCGGCGCACATCAGAAAGAGCTGGCAGAGGCCGGTATTTCGCTTGCCCGCGATGATGCACGTCAGATTGCGATGCGCGATGCCCAGCATCAAAACAGCCATCCGCAGGCGGGAACGTCAATTACACACCTTTTGGAAAAATTAATTTCGGAGTAACTGCTTATGATGCTTACTGCTTATCTGTTTTATAGTTTCTTCGGGTACCTCTCGGGCAGCGTACTGTATTCGTACCTGATTCCAAAATACTTCTGCCACGTGGATGTCCGAACTGTGAATGAAGATCAGAATCCCGGTGCCTTCAACGCCTTTTCAGTGGCCGGACCGCGGATTGGACTGCTCTGCGTCCTGTGCGATATCGGGAAGGGATTTCTGCCGGTGTTTCTGGCGGCGCACAGTTCCGCTGTTTCGATGGGTTCCTGGATTTTCGCCCTGATTCTGCTCGCCCCGGTGGCCGGACACGCATGGCCGTTTCTGCAGCCTGCGAAAGGCGGAAAGGCGATCTCTGTCTCGTTCGGCGTGCTGCTCGGCCTCCTGCCGGATCTGCGGCCGGTGCTTCTTCTGGCGGCGTTTTATCTGACGTTTTCGTTGATTCTCATTATCCAGCCACACAGTCTGCGCTCGATCGTTTCGTTCTCCGGGTTTGCCGTTGCCGCACAAATTTCCCGCTTTCTTCCGTCCGTGCGGCTCGGCAGTCTGCTGATATCACTCGTGGTGTGCTTCCGCCATCTTTTCAGCCTGCGGGAGCATGAGACCGAAAATGCTGCATTTACAATTCAGTCTTTGTCTGCTAAAATAAGGAAAAAGCAGAAAAAAGAATAATATTTACAGTTCATTTAAAACAGCGGCAAACAATTTACTTCAGGAGGATTGACACATGATTTCAGAAAAAATGGTAACTCTCGGCACAAAAAAATCGGTAATCCGCGAGATTTTCGAATACAGTAAAAAACGCGCTGCCGAGATCGGATCAGAAAATGTCTTTGATTTCAGTATCGGAAATCCAAACGTCCCGGCTCCGGTCTCCGTTCATGAGACCATCAAGGAGCTGCTTGATTCCAAAGACGATTACTATCTCTTCGGCTACACCTCCGCGCAAGGCGATGCCGATACCCGCGCCGCCGTTGCAGCCGACCTGAACAAACGCTTTGGTACCGCGTTCCATGCCGACAACTTCTATATGACCTGCGGTGCAGCCGCTTCGCTCCGCATCGTCCTTGGCGCTTTAACCGTTCCGGGCGACGAGTATATCGTATTTACCCCGTACTTTCCGGAATACCGTGTTTTCATCGAATCTGCAGGCGCAGCCATGATCGAAACGCCGGCTGATTCTTCCACGTTCCAGATCGACTTTGACCGCCTCTCGGCCGCTGTCACAGCGCACACCAAAGGCGTTTTCGTCAATTCTCCGAACAATCCGTCCGGCGTTGTCTACACAGAAGAAAGCATTCAGAAGCTCGCTGCTTTTCTGGAAGCAAAATCTGCCGAATACGGCCATCCGATTTATCTGATCGTTGATGAACCGTACCGCGAGCTTGTCTACGGAGACGTGGAAGTTCCGTATCTGACAAAATATTACAAAAACACGCTGGTCTGCTACTCCTACAGCAAATCCCTCTCCCTGCCGGGCGAGCGTATCGGCTACGTTCTCGTTCCGGATGAGGTCGATGATGCAAGAACCATCTACGCAGCCGTCTGCGGTGCCGGACGCGCCCTCGGCTTCGTCTGCGCACCAAGCCTGATCCAACACGTCATCGCCAAATGCGCAGGACAGGTTTCTGATCTTTCGGTCTACAAGAAAAACCGCGATCTGCTGTATGATTCATTAACCGCCTACGGCTTCACCTGCGTTCACCCGGACGGCGCTTTCTATCTCTTCATGAAAACTCCGGAACCGGATGCGTATGCGTTCTGTGAGAAAGCGAAAAAGTACGAACTTCTTCTGGTACCAGGCGACGATTTCGGTGCACCGGGATTCGTGCGGATTGCTTATTGCGTTACTACTGCGCAGATTGAGCGGGCACTGCCGGCGTTTAAGGAACTGGCGGGAGAGTATTTTGGATAATTTTTCAACTGTCAACTTTTCTTAAATAGATGTTGGGGTCAAAAGGCTTTTTGACCCCTTTGACCCCGGTATCTTACATATAGTAAAAAACAGACACTGCTTCATCTTTGAAACGCAGCGTCCGTTTTTCTTTTATTCTCCTACATCCTGTTTTCCAATCACAACTTTACATCTTTTCTTCCACATCCCTGTTCTGACACACGCATACCGCTCGCTTTCGATGATCTGTTCCATCGCTGCCGCTCCTTTCTTTTGAGCTATCTCAATCGCATAAGGCGGGCAGGACTTGAACCTGCATTCTGTGCCTTATCCTCTACGAAAAATTTGCTGTACGTTCCACAAACATGAAACATTTTTCTGCACAGGTTTTGCCCGTTAAACTACCGCCTTATTTTCAGCCACATTTTTTGTGGATACTGATGTGTATCAAATGCTGTTCCACTCTGACTTGCTTTATATCATCGGTGGAGATGCTATTTTCCTGCCTCAGCCTTCTCTCTAAAGCTCAGGATTTCCTTCAGAGACCTTGGTTCATAATTCATCCATGGCTTCATACATCCCACATTGTATGCCTGCGGTCTGCACTCATAAATGTGTCTGCTGCATTCCTGCTTTCTGCACGTCTCTGTTCTTTTTGTGAATGTCCGTGCTTTGTTCTGTATATACTATATTACATATTTTCGATTTTTGCATTTAACTTCTGGTTTAATTTTTCATGTGATATGTTTTCTGGTTTTTCCCAGCTCCACACAGTACTGTCCAGACCTGATTTCCCTTTGGACAGTGCCTTTAGCTCTTCCACGCAGAATTCCGTCGCGCGTACGATGTACTCGTTGGCCATTTGTCTGGTAAGGATGGACAATTTCTCTTCTTTTCTCTGGACGAATTCCCCGCGGACTTCTTTTATAAGACCTTTCACATCGAATTCAGCAAGCTGTGCCAATGGCTCTTCTGTAAGATCCAGCTCCTGGATCATTTCCTGGAAAAGTCCATATTTTTTCGAAACATATTCATTTAATATCTCGTAGTCACGATGCAGTTTTTCTACATTTCCAGGAACGCTCGAATTCCAGCCATGCTCCCCATACATAAATCTCCGATACAGCATATCCTGGATCAGATGAAGATAATAGCCGAGATATAAATCATCCTTCTCCATGTATTTCCCGTATCTGTCGCGGAAACATTCGAGATCGTATGTGTATCTGGTATTTTCGCAGATTTTCTTCTTTAAATGGCTATTTCCCGCCACCGCCCCATCCGGCAGAATCACCCCAAGGAACAGGCGGTTGATATCTCGAAACGAGACTTTCTTTCTCATCTCCTGTACAATTGCCAAGTGAATCATGCTTGATGCCATAGTGTCCTCTTTTCCTTTATTCTTCTGCATTCTTTTTTTCAATATCAGCTTTACATCTTTTGAAAGCTTTCTATCCATACTGCTAACTTTAACATTTTTATGCCGCATTTCCAATTCTGACGCATGCGTACCGCTCGCTCTCAATCACTTTTTCCATCGATTTAACCGGCGTGCTGTCAATATTGTTCAGGAGATTCTGGAATGTCGTAACCGACTGGCCGCTGTATAGCTGGACACCTTTTCTCCGACTGTCGGCATGGAAAATATCGTTTCGACTGTCTACATTCCAGAAAATAATATTCGGTAATTGGTAGCCGCAATACTCGTACTTTTCTTTCATATGATCATAAAACATCCAATTGCGGTCTCCGCATCTGTCGATCTCCATGTCAGATACAACGATCAGCGCTTTCGGCATTTCTTCCGGCGGTACATCGTGATCCATCGCTGTTTCCAGAACCCGCTCAAATGCAGCCTGAAGATTAGTATTCATCCCCCATTCCGTACGCTCGACGTATTTGATTTTCTGCAGCAAGGTTTCCCCTCTCAGAGAAACAAATTCCGGCTTCTGGCTGAACGTCATGAAAAGATTGTGGTAAGCGCCCCGGTTCCGCTCTGCAAAGTAAATAGCAAGACCAATGGATGTCGCCAAGGGTCTTCCACTCATGGAACCGGAAACATCTGCAATGACAATTGCATTCGTTTCCTGCGCCACATAATCCGGCAGCTGCCTCCACTGCGCCTCCAATACCTGATTCCATTGACGTCCATACAGAACTTTTTCCACGAGATCGTACGGGTACAGCGTCTCCGCATGAATCTTTTCTTTTCCATCCAGTGCCTTCGCCAGATACTGGTTAAAACGCTTTTCATCATGTTTTCGAAATGCGTTCCTGTAAATCATCATGGCTCTTCCGGAGACCTCCGGGTAAACGATCTCCTCCCACTTTCTTTCTGACATTTTCACTTCCAGCACGCCGATATATTTCCGCAGGGAACGGACGATTCTTTTGAAGTTGTAAACCGGATAGCCGAGTTTCTGCGCCGTCAGAATGCCGAGTTTTCTCGTCTCCGTATTTTTAGAGTCTGCCGTTTTGATCCATTTAGCAAGCAGGGAAACGCTTTTTCCCTCCTGGAAGTTTTTCAGATCTGCTTCCAGCTGCTGCTTCATGGCACTCCACATCTCGTCCTCAACGCCAGTTCCGATCAGGCAGTACCAGTCGTCAAAACGGCCGAAAACACCAATCAGGTCAAGGTTGGCAATAACTGCCTGCGGATGGTACTCGGCAAGATACTGTAGTAGAATCCGAAAGACACGTCTCTCGCCGAGACCTTCCCGGATATCACGCGCATAAAACAGGATTTTCAATGCGAACAGCGGGTCTGCCTGATATGCTTCCGCAAACAGAAGCTCAATTCTTTCCGGATCCGCTCTGCGCAGGGATCCAATTGTCGCAAACAGATCCAGCCGCGCATCGCCGGTTGTGTTCCGTGCTGCTGCTCCATTTTCTGTATAAGTTTTTGTCGCCTGCTCCCGTATCCATTCTGCAAAATCCATCGCTGCCGCTCCTTTCCTTCCACTGTTTTCTCCAGACATCCTTTTCTGGATCTATGGACTCCATTCTTTCTCGTTTGCTCTTCTGTTTTTTTCTGAGTGAGGGCCGGATTTGAACCGGCATCTTCGCCATTACCACTGGAAAAAAGTTTGCCGTTACGGTCACGCACATGACCGTTTTTTCGCGCTCTTTCTTTTAAGCTACCTCACTCGCGTAAGGCGGGCAGGACTTGAACCTGCATTCTGTGCCTCCCTATTCTCCTCAAAAAGTTGCTGTGTGTTCCACAAACATGAAACCTTTTTTTCTGCACAGGTTTTGCCCGTTAAACTACCGCCTTATTCTGTTATTTTAGTGTTTCTGTCTTCTGTCCCCAGCTCAGGATTTCCTTTCGGGATCTTGATTCATAATTCATCCATGGTTTCATGCATCTTTTCCAGATCATTTTCTGTAATAGCATTTTTCCCAGTGATTTTTTTCTTCCCGATTCGGATTTCAGGGTCTCTCACCGTAAAATTTCCAGTCGCAGATATCCCATGTCTCAGAAATTTTTCGAAATGCTTTTGATTTTCCCCACAGTGTTTTCGCCCGTCGAACCCTCTTATTTGCCGCGCGCTTTGCCCAACGGGAATTTTTGCATCGGCCTTTGCTGACGGGCGTTTTTTTACAGCTTCGGCTCATCAGCCTACTCCCCATCCAGAATTTTCTGATAGAGAAGTCTGCCTTCCTCACCGGCAAGCCGTCCGCAGATTTCTGCCCGCTCGGCGATAACAGGGATCTGGATATGTGCTTTGGCATCTGCCGTCTGTAGCAGCATCAGGTTTTGAAACATCGCAAAGCTGGCCATTTTTGTGTGGCGTCTGACGTGCTTTAATTTCACACTGACATGATCATCGTGGTATTTCACGTAATAAAGAAGTTCCTGTACATCGAAACACGGAATCACATACCCCTGCCGGTCCAGCTCCGGGATCACGATATCGCGCACGATTTCCATGCTTTTTTCGGGATGACCGTAGTAATGCATGTCCGGATCACCCTCGCGTTTTCCCCTGCACTGCGCTTCTGGCTTTCCGATATCGTGCAGCAGCGCCGCCAGATAGACCATGTCATTTTCCATCCTCCGCGGAAGATTGCAGACCACATGGAGGGAATGCATCCATAAGTCATACTGATGTGCACTGTTCTTCTGATCATAGCCGAACATGGTTCGTACGGCCGGAATCAGCGCTGCGATTTCTTCTCGTCTCACATCCATCTCTTCCGCAGTTTCTGCTGTTTTCAACACATTCAACAGCTCGCTTAACTTCATGTGTTCACTCCCCCTTTCTGGTCTTTTTGTGAATATTTGTGTTTTGTTATATATAGACGTTGGGGTCAAAAGGTTTTTTGACCCCTTTGATACCAGATTGCTACGTGCTTTGCACTCCCGCAATCTTCATGTATATACTGTATCACATGCTTTCGTTTTCTGCACTTAACCGCTGGTTTAATTTTTTTTGCTGATTTTTTATGCTGTTCAACCGGCACAAAATCCGATCTGCCGGCTCTGCGGTTTCTTTTTCAGACCGATCATCTCGAAATCGTCCGCCGTCAGAAGACAGGCCTCCTCTTTTCCCAGCGTACCATTCTGATGTTCCCGAATGAGGCGGTCTGCCTGGCGCATGATAGCGTGGTCCAGCAGGTTTCTGACAAACCGTCCATTGCCGTAATTTTCTTCCCGACAGGCATCGGCGCAGATGGAAAAGCATTTTTCCCTTGTTCTTTCGTCCATCCGGTATTCCGATTTTTCCAGCATCAGATCCAGAATCTGCGTCAGTTCTACCGGTGAGTAATCCGGGAAATTCAGGTGAAAGGCAATGCGGCTTGCAAGACCTTCATTCTGCTCCAGAAACTCCTTCATCTTCTCCGGATATCCTGCAAAAATGACAATGACCTCATCCCGGTAATTCTCCATCTCCTGCACAATGGTATTGATCGCCTCGGCGCCATACGTGCGGTTGTCTTCTACAAGAGAATACGCCTCATCGATAAACAGAATGCCGCCACGCGCCGCCTGAAATTTACTCTCAACAATCTGTGCCGTCCAGCCGACATATTTTCCGACCAGATCCTGTCTGCCGCACTCTACAATGTGGCCATATTTCAGCACTTCCTCTTCCTTCAAGACCTGGGATAGCAGACGCGCCACGGTTGTCTTTGCTGTCCCTGGATTTCCGGAAAACAGCATATGCATGGATGACTGAACCCCCGGAAGACCCATCTGTTTCCGCATTTTCTGCATTTTGGCCGCCGCCAGAATCTCATCTGTCACTTTCTTTACATCCGACAGGCCTACCATTTTCTGCAGCTCCACATACGGCTTGTCTGTCTTCTTTTTCAGTTGAATTTTGACGAGGTCTTTTTGTTTGTAGGCCTTGTAAATATGCGTTTTTAATCCGCTTCCGTACCATCTGTTGTAGGCAGAAAAGATATCCGATACAGAATACAATTTCTTTTCTTTCGGAAGATACCGCGTCAGCTCTTCTATCGTGTAGTCGTGATACTCTGTCTTATCCGCCAGACGTTTCAAATAGCCCGTCGCCCGTTCCAGATCTCCCTGGCCTTCCTGAATCTGAATCAGATCCGCGTTGGAAAGAATTTCCGCTATCGTCTCATCCGATACGCTGCGGCTTCCGGAAATGTCCACAAAGATAAACAATGTAGAATTTCCATACTCATTCAGTTTCTTCCCAAGTGTTTTCGCCAGATCATAATTGCCGGTGGCATACATTCCTGTACTCTTTTCACCTTCCAGATTCAGAATCACTGTTCCGCCTCTAGCACTGGAGAAAATATTGTCAAAATTATCTTCCCGCTCTGCCTTGTATGTCATCTTCTGCACATCGTAAACTCTGCCGCTCAGCAATCGTTGATTCTCCAGCAGTGCCGGAATCAGAAGATCTATCATATCATCCGCAGCCGCTTTGTCACCGGCTGTGATCAGATAATGAACCGGATGCCCAACAAAACGTTTTTCATTTTCCGGGGCGTAAATCCGCTCCATTTCGTCATAGAAGCTTTCCGATGCCATAATTTCCTGCATCTGCTCCGCCTGCTTTTGTCTGGTCATATTTTGAGCGGTATAAATCCGTTCACTTACCTGATACGCAACAGGTTCAAAAAAACTGTGATGTTCTGGTTCTATCGCAAGTTTTAATTTTTCCTTCAGCGACCCGCTGTAACACTCCGTCCAGTTATTCCGTTCTGCCCGAACCAGTTCTTTGCAAAACGCATCATTTGTGATCTCCTCATACGCAAGCAACTCAATTTCCGGCAGTATCTTCTGAATACAATCCACACATACCCGGGGAACCACTTCCATCTCAAGTGCAGCCACAATCGTCATCTGACCATTCAGAATATCACTGATCATAATGAAAAACTTCTTTTCTGTACGGTAGGCAGTGTAAAACTTGCTGTTCCATTCCGCAGCATCACTCCGTCTGGAATAGAGACGCTCATATCCTTCCTTCGTTGAATCCTCCTGTTCCAGATTCAGTTTTGAACAGTCTGCTGTGTATTTGTAAAGAATCATTCGCTGCTACCTCCCTTGGAGCTTTTACTGGTAATCCTTCTGTTGTCTCTTTCTACCTGCTATCTTACCACCTGCCGTATCCCATATGTGGACAGGTTCTTGTCTATACGAAAACCAGACAATTTTCTGGTTTTTCTATTTCTCCATAACAGGTACTTACTTCTTTTTTCTTCTGCATTTCTGTACAGTATTTCGACACTGGAATAACGGCTACAATCACAACATGTTCTTTTTTCTCGCAGTTTCCCAGCAAGCCAATCATATACCGCAGCTCTTCTTTTCTGTCGGCAAAATTTTTTCTGCTTGTCATCATCGGCACTTCATCAATCACAAAAACAGAAATTGCTCCATTCTCTGCTTTCTGCGCTATGATTTCTGCCATTCTCTCCACCATCATCGCTGGTGTATCATCAATTTCTATCTTGGAAAGCTCCTCCTGCCCGTACATGCTCTGCAGAATCTTCCACATCTCCTTCTTTTCATGCTGCAGTGAAAAAAGGAGAACTCCATCCTCGCTGGTTTTTCGCTCTTTCCAGCCATATGCAACCGCTTTTTTCGTTTTTCCGCTCGCCGCAGATCCCGCCAGGAAAATCATCCTTCTGCCCCTCCCTCATCTTTCAGAAAAATTTCAAGCATACGTCCAATTACCATATTGTCTCGTTCTACCAGATCTCTGGCTGTTCCAAACATGAATCGAAATCTCAAATCGAAAATCATTCTGGCCTGCTGTTCATCCAGTCCATACTGCTTTTCCAGTGCCAACGCTGCAATCCCCTCATTTGGGTAGTCCGCTTTCATGATCTGGCAAAGTTCATCTTCATGGCATTGTGCCCAGCTTTGTGCTTCCAGCGTGTGTTTTCTTTCCAGAAGCATGTTCTTTCTTCTTACCAGATACTCTGCAAAATACTCCAGCTCTTCCTGGCTGTATCCGATCCACTGACCCGAAATATCCCAAAGTGGTTCTATTTGTTTCATTTCCCGAAGAAGATGCTCTTTTTCCTCCAGAAAAGCTTTCCATCTCCCCTGTTTTTCCCGTTCAAGCGGCTCTTTTTCTTTCTCAGGAGCTTTTTCCCACTTCTGCAGTATTTCATTATAGTCCTCCGCTTTTTCCACCATGGTAAGAAATACCTGTTTTGCTTCAGAATTTTTTCTCATAACAGAATACAGAATAGCCAAAAGTGCATCCAGTACATATATTTTATTTTGCCCGCACTTTTTCTCCAAATATTCCTGTTTCGAAACAAACAGCCTAATCACGCCATCTCTGTTGTTTGTGCGAGACGGAACGATGATATAGGCCTTATCCTTTTCTTCAGGAAAATCTTCTGCCCTTCCTTCAAACACGACTTCCGTGGCATCTTCAACGCAGATTTCCGTCAGTGGATCAAAACATTCCAGAAATTCTAAAATACCCATATTGCACCTCTCCTTTATTTCCCGATCTGATCTGCGGTTCTTTTCGTTTTCCCGGGTTTCCGCTTTTTGGCCTTTCGGATATAATTTTCACTGAACTGCTTTTCCCGTTCAATCCAGTCCTGCGTTCTCTTCTCAATCACAAATGGAAGTTCTCTCCAGATCATCCTGAGCTGTTCTTCTGTGATCTCCGGCACTTTCTTTAAAATTGCCTCCCGCAGATATACACCGCCTCCGCTGCAGGAATCCGGGAAACAGTTTTCTTCGCTGATAGCATCCAGAATTTCTTTATAATATTTTCGATACATCTGATATGCTTCGTAATGTGCAATACGGTTCACATGATCTTCGATTCTGGATTCCTCCTCCTGTTTCAGAATTGTTTTCTTGTTGATTCCGCCGCTGTTCACATTCGCATAATACATCGCATATGCTTTAGCTTCTTCCAGACTTTGGAATGTGCGGAGAAATCTGCCGAAGTTATGAATATCACCATCTGAAAACGTAATCCAGTCATAATATGCCAATTCCGGCGGAAAATGATTTTCTTTTCCGTAAAGCTCTGCACATTCCTGTCTGCTGACAGAATGATAATCCCACGGACCGATGATATCATCGTAATCCGCGTAGAAAAGAATATAGGCTTCCACCTTTGCATCACTGTATATCAGCATCGGGCTGTGCTCCTCGTACTGATACAGAATCGAGTATTTTACACCCTTGATTTTTCCGTCATTCCTTCTCATCAACAGTGCGTAAACGCCCATCTCAGAATTGTCCGGAATATTGTTCACATGCATCGGCTTCCAGTTAAATTCGTTCTCCGTCAGTTTCTCCTTCTCGCGTTTTTTCCGGCGTTCCGCCATTTCCCGATCCATTCTTTCCCTGTACAGAACGCTTCCGATGTAATCATATCGTTCCAGATGCTCCACGCCAATTGCCCGGCCGGCCAGATCGATGGCATAAAAATGCCAGAAATTTTCCTTTTCCCGTTTCGCCTCCGCAGCCGCTTTGCTGTACTCATCCAGAATGTCTTCCCGGATCAGTGCATTTTCTTTCTCCAGATATTTCCAGCCGTGATCTTCTGCTTTATATTTATGACGATAACCAATTCTTTCATCGGTCGTCTCAAAGATCGGGAAAAGCTCGGTACTTTTGTAAAATGGTGTCTCTTCAAATCCGAAAATATACTCTTTTCCCTCTTTGCTGAGCAGACATACACATCCCGGGCCGCCCATTCCAGAAGGGGGATCCTCCTGTGCAAACACAACGGTTTTCCAGAAGTCTTCTGTTAAATCTGGTAAATCAAACGTGTGATCTCTATCCATATCTCTGGCTCTCTTCCTTTCCTTTTTCCGTTGCATAAAAAGTTCTCTTTTATTCTGTTCTCAGATCTTCTCTCGGCTGATTGGAAAGCACAATCACCATCTGCTTTCTGTGAACCGTTTCATACTGAACATCCATCCACATTTTCTCAACATGTGGACACTCTTCCATTCCGATGCCGTACACATACATATCATCGTATTTCTCCGGTATCTCACTCCGATATTCATAGTATTCAGATGACCAGTCATTTCGATTTACGATAGAAAAATGTCTGCCGATCTGCAGATACGGTTTTAGATCCCGGAACAAAAGCTTCTGTTCCACACTCCGTTTGATATCCCGCGGTTCTTCCGAAATCATAAGTTCCATCGCCGGATTCATTGTATCATCTTTACTGCACCAACATTCTCCTTCCGGTTCCGGCAAAGCCGTATAGACATCTCTGGAAAATTCCACATCCACCATTCCGACTCCATAGATGTAAAAGCCGGCATATTTCTGTTCCGGAATGTCTGACATCATCAGATAATCGTGGTAATAACCATCCTCAAAACAGATGGATAAGCGGACATTGCGTGCAACATATTTTCTCAGTTCTTCAAATTTAATTGCCATCAGAAAACTCCTCCTTTGTCAGTACCAGTTTTACTACTTCGTGTGCGAAAAAATTATCTTCTTTTTCGAAAATGTTACCCAGCACAACCATGACCGGGCCGTCCTCTACTTCTCTGAACCCCAGCTTCCGCAGCAGGCTGATCGTTGGTTCATTTTCTGTCTGGGTTGTCACATACAGCTTATCGATGAAAAGATTCTTTCCGTTTGCAGAAACCCCATCACCAAAGAGCTGATTAATCAGCTCTCGGCTGGCTTCTTCACAGTAGCCGTTTCTTCGGTATTCTCTGGCGATATAAAATTCAATTTCGTATTCGTCTTCCATTTCTCTATGTACGCCTACGTAACCAATAAACTTGTCTTTCTGCTGTTTGGGAAAAATGGAATAGGTGCAAAGCTCATGATCGGTTCTCTCAAAGTAGTTGGCAAACCCCATCACATGTTTTTCGGATGGGCTGACTCCGCAGAATATGTAGAAGTCGCCATCATCCCGCAGCATTTGTAAAAATGCCTCGGAGTCTCTGTCCGTCCGGCTTGGGAGAAGGAATAATCTTTCAGTTTCGATTGCAGATCCTGTGTTCATTTGTGATCTCGTCTCCATTCTTTTGTACGTTGACTGTGAGTTTTCATGTTTCAGGAGTGAGGGCTGGAATCGAACCAGCGACAATAGATCTTTTGCTGTACCGACCACACCCATGATCGGCTTGGTTTCTCTGCTCTACCATGGCTGAGCTACCTCACTCATATTTCTCTTTTAACTTTTGTATTCCTTATGTGATTCCACTCCGTCAGGAACCAGCCTGCTCCGCCGGAATATCTCCGCCGGTTCTTCTGCGATCTCACTCCAGCCGGCTTTCAACAGGAATTCTTTTGTTACGTCTGCTTCCTGAATTGCGAAAAGTTCGTTCAACGTCATATCGAGTTGTTCCTCCTGATCTGTTCGGTATTCTGATGCATCCGCCGGTGTTCTGATGTACTCCTATTATTCCACTTCTCTCCGGCATTTGCATTGAACTTGTGGTTTACTTTCCGGGTATGCCTTATCTTATCATGGAACCGTTCCTGCATGTGGACACTCTTTTGGCCACTTCTTCTGTTGCCTTTCTTTTACATCGGGAAGTTTCTGTCCATTACCAGATTCTTGTTTTCTCAATTGCCGCAAGAAATGCCAGCATAGAAATTCTATTATTGGTCAGTGTACCGGATTCCGACAGAAAATCATAAATCACTGTGCATTCCTTTCTTTTCAGGACAGCTTCCGCCAAGGTATACAAAGCTTTCACAAATTCCTGCTCGGCACGATAATATTCTTCTAAGGCTTCTTTATCCTCACGTCCGTTAACCGGATCAAAACATGCCCTCACATACGCTGCTCTGGCTGCTTTCCGCTGCATCTCAAGATATTCTGCCTGCACCTGATCTGCGATTCCATCCAGTTCCTTTTGCAGCGTGTTGTAAATTTCATTCAGCTCCGTGCGTTCGTACTTCTCTTTCGTGTCGTAAGGCGGTACCTTTGTTTTCCATTGGGATGCCAGTTTGAAGCTTTTGTTTTTCAAATCGACAACATACGCATAGCGTGGACGCATGGTTCCACTCCACAATCCGGTTCGCAAAAACGGATGATTGGAATAGAAAAATTCGTAGGAACAGGCTGAAAAATCAGCCCCAGGTTTATCATATTTTTCCTGGTTGTATTTATGTTTAAACATAATAAGGGCTTTATCTTCTACCGTGGCGTCATACAGAAATCCGCCATATGGATCGTCTAATCTTTCCTCTCGCAGCCACCGGACATCAAACGGAGCGCGCGTCAGAAATTTCATTCCTACATCGCCCCACCACATCGTGTCGTTTGTATTGTGGAAGAAATGACCATAGATGCGGATGTCGCGGTAAAAATTGTCGGTTTGCGGTGTGATGATTGAAGAAACTTGTTTTGCCAGATCATTTACATTCATAAAAACCTCTTTTTTATTTTTTAAGCTATGCACTAATCCCACCATAATGTAATCCTCCCTGTTCTGCTGATTGTCTCGATCTGCTGATTTTCTTTTCCGTTTACAATTTCTGCACAAAGCTCCACCGTTTCTTCTGTAATCTCGACCGCCTCCTTTTTCGAAATCCGACGATCACTTTGAAAGGTCAGCGTATCATGCGAAAGCTCCACCAGCTTTAATCCATATTTTTCTTCCCATCTTTTTGCCACCCGTCCCATGGTTTCGCTGTCCGGGCAAGAATTGAAATCGCCCCAATACCTGCCCAGACAGCTGAATATCTCATATGCATGCGTCACATCAAAATTCACCCGGATGCCTTCCGGTTCTTTTTCTTTCTCCCGGAAAATCCATTCATCTCCGCTGCATGCCCTTTGCAGATGCTTTTCCTTCCAGACACACAACTCCATAGAATCCATCTCACAGATAATTGTCGTCATATCTTTCGCCTCCACCATATTTTTATTTGCATGTCCTTTTCTTATGCTTTTCGGCTCTGCATGCTCTTATTTCCTTCTTTTCCACCTTCCCACCGCTGTTCGCATTCTGGCGCACAGCCTCTTTCAGTATTGCCGCTTTAAAGGCTTTCGGTGTGCTTCCCATCCATTTGCTCATCTCTAATACGCAGTTATATTTTTTGTAATCCACTTTTTTAGCCATTTTTCTTTCTCCATTCTTTGTACTCATTTATTTCGCTGCATTTCCAAAACAGCTCTCAAATCACGCATCCGGAAACAGATCGTATTTTTCATTTTCGACGAAACCATTTTCTCTGAGTTCTTTGATAAACCGAATGGCTGTTTCAGCTCCCCATTTCCCCTGCAGAAGCATCATAAGCGGAATGTGAATATCCCGGAACTGTCCAAGCGGCCATTCGAACATATGCCGTTCTAATACATTCATCCCACTAAGCTGCAGCATTTCTTCTTCAAAACGCTCTTCATACGCAAAATCAAAATACTCCGTATCTACCCAGAAACGGCCGCCGTTGCCAAGCTCTCTGTTTACTTCATTGGCAAACAAAATGCAGTTCTCCATATTCCACTCATTGATCATGATGGGATGAATGAACCACAGCAGGCGGATCTGATCATTTTTCAGCACCTCCATCGTACCTTGGATTTCCAGCGGCGGAACCAGATTATTTTCATTCTCTAACAAGTAAAACATGTGCCATGCTTCCGGGTACATCTGACGCACTTTTGATGTGTTGTCCTTTTTTATTACACGAATGCCAAATAGCTCCCTCTCGCGTTTTACAATTCTTCCTACGACTTCCATGCTCTCTTTTTTCATATGTTCTTCCTCCTGTATTGATACTACATGTAGGTTCAGATACTGCACAGACTGAAGTTCTGTGCAGTATCGTATCATGATTCACTGTCCTTCTGGTGTCAGATTTTTGTCCGAACTGCCGCACTCTGAAATTTATGGCTCTTACATTGCCAGATATTGCTCTGCCATGCAGCACAGACTTTCCTCGTCAATGACCTCCAGGAAGGCATCTTCATCCCCGTATAACGCCTTGCCAATATGTTTGATCGCCTGAATTCCAACCATAAGCTCCTCTTCCTCCGGGTATTGACAATAGTTTAACAATCTCCGTATTGTCTTGAGGCTCACTGATTCATCCTCTTCAATATATTCTGATAATTCTATATCCCGCAGGATGCTGGAGGCTACAAAATTATATCTTCTTGCCGTTGTCATGAATCTTTCTGTATTGAACCAGAAACTGATACCATCCTTGTTATCCCGCAGGACATTCGAGAATTTCTTCAGCAGATGGGCTTTTTGAATGGTTGTAACTTTGATCCGCTCCCGTTTTGCCTTGCCCGGGGTATGATAAGCATCTTTCTTAGTAAATTGAATTTGTTTTCCCATTTTGTCCCTCCAACTTTTTTCTTCTGATCTTGTCTTTGTTGTGGGAGAGATATCCCGACCGAAATCGACAATATCTCTCCGCCCTGTTTCACGGCCTTATCGTTCGAGATAAGGCTTTAACTCACTCTCTGCAAACGTTTCGATCTTCGCATCCAGTTCTGACAGCTTCTCCATAAATCGAACCATCAGCTTTTGAAATGCCTGCTCCGACTTTATTTCCACAATTCCTTTCTCATTGCGCTTTGCTTCCTCTTCGGAAAAGATCTCCGTCGTATCTTCAAATACATATGGTTCAACAACCTGATCCATGAAGTTCATCATTGCCTTGTATACTGCTGTCGGCAATGCAATTTTCTTCACCTCGATCATATTGCGAATGTCGTAATATACGTTTTCATCCTCAATATCCATGTCGCTGACAAATTTTCTGAGTCTTTCATAGCACTCCATAATCTGCTGTTTCTGAAAATCAGTTGTTGTATTCATGATCTTTCTCTCCTCTTCATTCAGTTTAATTGGTTCAGCTGTTCTTTCCCGCAGTCCACCCTCCGGTAATTCCAGATATGCTTCCAGCTGTTCCAGCAAGCCTGGAATTCTCGGATCTGGCCCATTTGATGTTGCTCTTTCCCAGTCCTTTACCGTATTATGTGATATCCCAAGTGCGTCGCCAATCATCTCATGAAGCCTTGCCTTACTGGGTACTGCTTTCCCCTTGAATTCGCCCGTTTTCTTGATCAGATTGAGTACGGTTCTATATTTTGCATTATCAAATTTCATCATTTCGCTTCCTCCTTTTTCTTTAATCCGCGATTTTATCATACAATATTTGTTCCTTCTAAAAAGGGTAGGAACAGTGTGAGCAAAAAGGTAAGCAGTTTTCCTAACATTTTCATTCTCCTCCTTTCCTTTTGCCCCATAAAAAGTGTAACCGCTGCATCAGCAAACATCTTGCTACACAACGGTCACACTTTTCCGGGGGTATTATTTTTATAGTCTACAGCTTCATCAGATTTACTTTTTCTGATCTTTCTCTGTACTAAGATATCCCTTTACGATCGCATGGTCCGGAAATCCAGGTTCCACGGATACTCTTCGGCGGTGTTCTTTATCATGGGTTTGAAAATCTTTCCCCCACGGATACGCAATCCGATCGCGCCTTACAAATTCTCTGTCATAATCTCCAAGCTCAACTACAATATCGCGTGTAATCAAATGATCTTCTGCAAATTCATATGCATATCCTCTGTCTGCGTGTTCCTCAAAGATGCTTTGACCGCATGGCGTGTGTCTCTCGAATCCACCCTGTGAAAGAATATGGTCAACCACTTGTAGATTCCAGCTTGCCTCCGTCGTCTCCCGCCGCAGGTTATTGCAGTCTGCAATCATAAGCACTGGATGTTTCTTTTCCTTTGCCTTATTCACAACAAATTCCAGTTCTTCGGCACGCTGGCTGTAATCCACCATTCGAATCCGAAATCCGGCAACGGTAAGAAGCTGTCCGTCCTGGTCTTCCAGATCCACCAGTAAGAAATTCGGATGATTGTTTTCCATCGTCGTAACCACCGAATCATCCACTGCAAGAAAAGTGTATACGTCCTTCTTCCAGAGAATTCCAACTTCATTTGTTCCATCATTCTGCGTGACTGCATGCTGATATCCGGCTCGCTCCATCTCAGCCCAGAAATAACCAATCGTGCTGTGTTGAAACAGTTCTGTTAACACAATAATGTCTGCATTCTGGTCGATCAGTTCATCGATCACAAACTGTGGAATCCCCTTTCCCATACCACTGCGCTGATTGATGTTCCATCCAATTACTTTGCTCTTCATTTGCTTTTCCTCCATTTGGTTAAAATAATTTTACATAATTCAGAAATACCATCGTCTCCACAGCCGGCGTTCCGGCTGCGAACCGAGCCTGCTCTATCCCCTCGGTAAGCAGCAGCCGCTCCCAAAGTTTTGGATAACTCTGGAAATCAAATCTGCAATCATCCAGAATCACATATTCTTTGATCTCTGGATGTTCTTCCAGGTATGCTGCAATTCCGGCACCTCTTTTGTACATCCTGTCCTGCGTGTGTCCCGATATAATCAGGCCATATCGGGCGAGCTTGGAAACCAGATATCTGTAATCTTCATCTGTGGGTTCTAGTTCCTTCCAGTCAGATGACAGAACGATATCCGCTCCGCCAAACTTGCTGATTGTCTTTGCCAGAACCTCCACGCGCGCATCGTCAATTCCCTGATATCCTTTTGGGGTTTGCTGGACGGTGGTCCTGGTATTCAGGACGCCATCGACATCCAGAAATACTACAAAATTTTTATGTTTTTTGCCCATTTGTGTTCTCCTTTCCCTGCCCTTGCAAAAAAGCAGCCGAATAGATCAAATCTATCCGACTGCTTTTCCGGGGGTGTTGTTTTTATTGTTTTAATTATCTGGTGTTTTTATTACCATTCACTGCAGTCCTTATCGTATACTTCTTCTCGCTCTTCTTCTGTGTACGATGACAACCACTCACTCTCCACATCATTTCGATCAACAATTTCCTGATCAAAACTGCCTCGATGACCGCAGTTCAGGCATTCATATTTGTCGCAATCAGATTGGCTCACGACCAGACCGCCTTTGAAGCCACAATGTGGGCACTCGTATTCATTCGCATATTGCTGTGCCCTTAAATACACATTCGGATTTAACTGCTGTTCTTCATATTCGGGATTTTCAAATAACTTAGAATTTAACATGTTGGATGTCCTCCATTTTTTTATTTTTCCCGAAAAGTAGTCAGCATCAAATCCTCTGACAAAATTCCGGGGGTATTATTTTTATTGTCTTGTATTGTTCTTGTCTTCTTTTTCACACTGGACAGACAGCACACTGGTTGTATTCTGTTGTCTTTGTTTCTATTCTATTTTTCTACTGTCCACAATCATTTTCATGCACCTCTCTTTCCTGTAAGATTTTCAAAATAATACTCCATTGTGCGCTGCGTTAAATAGAAATGGTTGAATTCAGACATTCCTAACACGAACGATCAGAATGCAGGCAGGCTCAAATTCGGCAAGTTCTTATTTTGCTGAAAAATATTCGACAAATTTTGATTGTCGTCTTGTAATATTACTTTTCCGGGGGTATTATTTTTTATAGATGTTCCTGTAACAAAAAGACTTTGCAACTTTCAAAACTAAAACTGAGCAATAGCATATCCCTCTTATCACTAAGAATGCCTTGCTCACGATACTAATTATGTCAGAAATCTGATTAGCCATCTTAACTTGGCAGAATGGAGATTAACATGAAGATTGAATTTACAGTAGAAGATTATTTTAACGAATTACAATCCATGGAAAAATATTATGGGCAGGAAGAAGAATTGTATCCATGGATTTACATGCTATTACAGATGGTTGAGATTAGGGAAAAAAATATATTAAAGGAAGATTATGACAAACTTTGTATCATAGATGTGCATAATGCTCAACATGCAGAGAGTGATTATGACCTAAAGAAACTTATGCAAGGTCATGTCACTGATTTTGCTATTGTTGATCCAAATTCTGATTCTGTTTGTGGTTGTGTCGAAATCAAAAAAATAGACCTTGCTAAGCCTTTGGAATTGAAAGAGGGCACTTTGAATGTGGACACTCTATCCTATCAATTCGACTTTGATTTTAAAAAATCTAATGATACATCCTCATCATTCAAACCTTCACCTGATGATTACAGACGTCTTGAAAATTGGATAAAAAAAAATATAGTATATGAAGACGTATCTAATAATATTCCAATAAAATTATCAATAGAATCATCAACAGAATCACCAACAGAATTATCAATAGTCTTGAAGTCAGCTCAAGCTTCAATAAAAGACAACACTATCAGTGATAAAGACAGCTCTCGTCGAATAACTTATTACATTGATATTGCCATAGATAACTGTTCCAAAGAAATTATAAACTTAATACGCCTTTCTCCAAAAAAGGATTTCGTAAATTTTTGTTAAAAAAATAATGTAACAGTAGACATAAAGACTACCAGAAATGCTGCTATTTCGGATTCTGAACTATCATCTCTAAGCGAAAAGGATAATAAACAACTCGTATGGCATCTTATAAATTTTAAAAAAGTTTTATACACCAATGGTCTGGTATTCTACTATATTTTTATGGTGGACAATGACATACTGGTTGAAAAAATTGCCGATTTAACCACATACTATTCCAAGGCTTGTAAGTCCCATACTTGCTTCGCATCTATGACTCCAGATGAACGTCTATCTGCATACGCAGAATGGAATAAGTTAATTGCAGGTCTTACAGATATTGATTGGCATCACGCCCCCATTACGAAAATAGATTAGTTTTCACACTTTTTAAGAATATGGAGATAACATATGTCCAATACCAAACAAATAATCATAACCCTCAACGCCAAATCTCTTTTTGATTATTTTCCCAAAAAGCCCACTGAAAGTGATCAATGTTTCAAACTGGATTTCTCCGACCCCGTTCACAGCTACGTGGTCACACTGGAAATCACGCGAGAAGATTGTCCTCTTTTTCATCAGATTTATGAAGTTCTGAAGAAAAAACAGGGCTCTTCCTTTCAGGTCACGGAGAAAACTTTATATGATAAATTCCTTATCGTTGATTTTCAGGATATCTTTCTTTCCTTTGACAAATCTTCCGATCCCAAATGGAAACTGAAAGATCAGGAATTTCTTCAGAAAGATGCGCAGGATCTGATCGAGCATGGGTTTGATCTTTATTTTCCAGATTCTGACAAAGCTGTCCATATGTCTGCATTTGATAAGAGTGGAAACATGACCCGGCACAGCAGGATTTCGTTCATTGATGAAACTCTTTACGATGAATTAAATCTCCGTCTCAATTTAGGAATTGATTTTTTCGGAAATAAAATCAAAATAACAGAAAGTAAATATTATGCCTACCGGGGATTGTATCTGTCTTCTTCCAAAAGAATTGATTCTGAAAAATTACGTCTTACTCCTGAGACATTTGTAGTTGTGCAGGACGAACGGATAGCCTCCGGTAAACGTGAAAACAAACCAGCGACTGGATATAATTATCAGCGGAATGTCCCCTTATTAACAGCAGAAAAAACAACGAATTCAGATGAAACAATAAATTACCAATTTTTAAAACCGAAAACGGAAGAGTTTTTCTATGTAGATATTCCTTTCGATGGTTCTGGCTTTATCACTCCAACCTATTCATGTTATGTCAATACTTCTCTTGGAACATCCGACGCAACCTCTTTTCAAATAAGGCTCCCCTTTATAAAAGGAATGCTTCATGAGGTTGATGTTCACGCATTTTTAAGGGAACATAACAGCGATAACGATTCACACACAAACTTGTATACTGATGCCTTTGGATTTAAACGTGACCTGTATAAAGCCCATGTTTTTGTTACCAAAAGTATGTTTAAGGCATATAGCTGGTTAAAGCAGTATTGTGAAGCTGCAAAAAAAGAGGGTAAAACCATTGATCCGATGGAATTTTATTGCAATGCATTAAAAAAATACGACCATGCATTATATATTTCGGGTACTAATTTACCTTATGGACAGTCAAAATATACGCATTTAAGCTATCAGATGATTAATACCCTTGATTTTTCTGAAACACAATTTGAGCATATTTTAAACAGCCATTGCTCCTTTATTAAAAACCCCATTAATTATTTAAAAAGTTGTGATGGTCTGCTGGATACTGAAAACATGGTCAGTGACGATGAGGCAAACGACACGGATGAATTAGAAAATATTTTTGCTGACACTGAATCGCCGGTATGGAAAAAGGCTCTCTTTAAGAATCCTGCTCTTGTAAATGATATCTATATAAAATCGCAATTGCAGAACATTCAAAAAGGGCTTTTAACAAAACTGGTGAGCGGAAAACTGCTTGTAGAAGGCCAAACACGGTATTTGTGCCGGGATCTGCTGCCATTGCTTGTAAGCCTGTTGGAAAAAGAGACCGATATGGGCGGCTTTTTTACATACTATTTATTTGATCGGTTCTATCTTCCTATGACCTCAAATCAACAGTTAGACAAAAAATGGGATTATCTTTCCTATTATGCCTTTTTCAGAAGCCCGCATCTTTCAAGAAATGAACAGTTTATTATGCGGCGTTTTACAAATACCGATGAAGTGCATTACACAAAAATAGGACATGTAAATTATAATTCCTTTAAAAAGCATCTTAAAGTTTATCAAAAATATTTCGGTAAATTAACTGGTATTGTTATGGTTCCACGAGGTTCCGTTGCTCCTTTATGTTTAGGCGGCGCTGATTTTGACGGCGATTTGGTTAACGTTATATTTGATCAGGATGTTGTAAACGCAGTTGCATCTGGATGCTACGATACAGAAACGTATCCATACCGTATTCTTCCCATTATCACAATTCCTGCTTTGGATTCTCCTGCTGTTGAATTAAAGGCACATGTTCCATTCGAACATATCAAAAATACCTTTTCCAACCGGATCGGACTGATTTCCAATGCATCCATTTCCATTGGGCAGACCGAGTATGGCAAACCGTTAAATTCATCATCAAATTCCACGAACCAGGTACTTGTGACAAAGCCAAATGCTTCATCAGCTCCTGTTCCTCCTTCGTGTGAACATTGTACCTTATTGACCGGTTTGGAAATTGATGCAGCCAAAAATGGAAAGCACCCTAATTTAGATCCCATTCTAAAGGAGCAAACGCATCAGAATTCCTATCTGACGTTTTTGAAAAAATGGAAACAGTTGCGCTCAGAAGAAAATTATTATTTCAGCAATTTGACTGTCAAAAACAGTAAATCTTCCAACGAAGAGAAGTTCACGATTTCCGCAAAGGATTGTCGGACAAACGCAACTTTTTCTGTTCCAGATTATGGAACCTGTATTAACAAATTGCCTGGCCGTTTTAGAGATGAATTGGAAAAATACAAAGCGAAAGAAAAAGTCCGCGATAATACCTTAAAGTTGTTCCTCGCGCCGAAAAAAACATCTGCTAAAAATAGTGCAGCGATCAAAATTTTTGAAACGCAATGCCGTGAGATTTTATCCACGCATTTCTTTTACATCCATTCTCTTCTTCCTATTATAAGAGAAGAAAAAAAAGAGGTTTTCTATGCACCGGAAAATCTTCTGAGAAATTTGTTTCAAATTTATGATGAAGAAACTGCGATTCAGCTTCAAAGAATTACGGTTCCAGCCTTAAAAAGTAAAATACAAGAGCATATTACGGAAAGCAATTCCATTCAGGACATGCGCACACGTCTTCTTCAGGAGCAATGGCTTCTTCAGCCTTCTGATCATCGTGGAAAGGCATTGGAGTACATCATTGGAAATGGATTCAAAGAAGCTTCCCTTGATGAAACGGGGCGAGAACTGCTGTTCCATTTTTATCAGCAGGGATACAAAACGTTATGGTTAATCCTTTCCTGTATAAAGGTGCCAACACAGGATGCCCCTTTTGATGTTCTAAAAGAAAAAGCGATAAAACAAATGGAAAAGTCAGAAGAGAAAAGAAAGTCAAAAAAGGCTCCTAAGGAAGAACTTCCGCCCATCTCTTCCTATGTGGCTTCAAATTCGGACTTCATCAGACACCTGGACAACGCTGCCCGTGATTTTTACGTAAATAATGATGCAAATGCACAACGCAAGATCTACCGTATTTGTCTCCGCGAACTGGAAGAACTGATTGACCATTCATCTGTCGATATGGGACAGCTTATTACCACATTGCATAAGCTCACAAGAACAAGCTCTGAAAACCGGAATTTCTTCTGGGATGCATTTGTGTGGGAAGATATCGATTCTCATTTGAAAGGAAGTGATACTACATGTTGAATGAAAGAGCGGAATTCGAAGCATATATAACAAATCCCGAATCAAGCTCGCCAAGAATTCAGCCTAAATTACTTACTGGAAATTTCAGTACGGACTGCGGTTTATATGGAATTGAACAGATTCTGGTTGTACTTGCAAGAGGATATATTTTTGACACTTACCGTGAAGATGAAATTTATTCAGATGGGTTTGTTCGCCCTGAACTTTTGAGTGATGCAAAACTCTTTTTACAACGCTGGCTTGGCTTCCATTTTGAGCATGCGGATTCTCCGGAAAGTAATCCCACTTCCCACCGACAAGCTTCGAATGGGACAGACTATTTTCGTGAGGCAAACGGATGGTTTAAAAAATATTGGATGGCACATTGTGAGAAAAACGAGAAGGAAAAAGAAACTCTTTGGAAGAACCTGGAGAGCAAATGGACCGAAACTTTGTCTGTCAACGATTATCGGGAAAATCAAATAACATTGAATTCCGTAATTGCCCAGGCACTCAATCGTGGGCCATTAAAAGAACAGTATTTGGTCTTTCGGAAAGATCCTTCCGGCGCTTCTGTAAAAAATGAAAAAGAACGTTTTTCTTATTTATACAGTCTGAAAGCTGGCGATGATGGTAAAATACACACACTGTATGAAAAAACACGTGAACGCTTACTCAAAAATATAGCCGCGTATCTCTTAAGTCAAAAATACCATCCCAAAGGTCAAACATTTGTACTGCTCTATAGAGGTCAGCTCCTCAACTGGTATGGTATTGATGATGCGAAAGGGGCGCGAAGCATCTGGTATTTCCCACGCTGCGTATGGGGGCTGGAAACGAAGGAACAAATTATGGAAGCTTACAGCCGAGAAAGTCAATGGAACTTTATCAAATTTTCTGTCAACCAGGCATTTCTCTCCTATTTTGACTTTCACCTGATTGATCCATCACAGGCTTGTGATGTTGATACGTCTAAATACTGGATTCTCCAGGATATGGGGCATGGGAGCAAGAGTTTGAGATGCTTGAATGAATAATTGGGGAGGTGGCGTTAAACCGCCACCTCAGTCAACAACTACCAATGTTCCCTCTTAACCGATGTTTTCAAACGTTTGTTTTTGATTTTAAAACGTTTTTATGCATCAATAGTGCATTTGAACATCAATACTCTTCAATAATCTTTCCTTTAAAAATCACTTTTTTATCACCCAACTTTTGTATTTTTATATTTCCATTTATAATTTCTTTAGAAATCCGATCTTCAATCATATTATTTCTAGGTGATTTATTCCAAAAATAAGCTCTTGTCATATACGCAAATAAAGTCTCGACAACTTGTGCCTTTTGTTCCTCTGAAAATCCATCAAGAATATCTTTCGGAATATTTCCTCGTTGTTGCTCTAAAAATAAATCATTATCAAAAATAAGAATTTTAAATTTTTTATATTGTTCTGCTATGAATCTATATTTTTGACAATCTACCTCTTGCGCATAATCAAACTCTGGTGTATTTTCATGAAAAACTGAAGGAAACTTCCTATATGCAGACCCTGGTTGCATACGTACAAGTTCAGATATTATCTCATTCAAAATTTTATTACCACTGCCAACTTGAATAGTAATCCAAGATTCATCCCTGTTATCATCTGGAATATTAGCCAATAACGCAAATGCATATTTCTTTTCACAATGTTTTTTTAACCACAAACTTGTCGGATCATCCTTTCTATGAGAATCAATATTTTTTATTTCTCTTTCCTCAATGTTTATTTCACAAATACTTTTTCCAAAGTTTTTCAAATCTGAATCCTTAAATACGCAAATTTTATCATCAGTCATTAAATATTACCTCCATCTCTCTGCAAATAAGAAATTTAGACAAATTATATGTATTCCTTATTTCCATCTTCCATCACAACAATCTTCCCCTCCACATCATAAACATAAAAATCATGCACAAATTTCGCCAATCCACATTCTTTCAATTCATCCGCAATTTGCTGCGCTTTCTCCTGTGTAATCTCTTCCTGATACAGATACCCAACATACTCTTCATACTCAAATCCTCTTTTTTCAAAGAACTCCAAAAGCTCTTTCTGCACTTCCTGCGGATTTTTTCCTGCCTGTCTGATTTTTGCTAGATCTGTATTTATTTTTATTCTGGATCTCTTTTGAATCATTTGTTTTCCTCTTTTCCTGGCTGTTTTACCTACTCTGCCGTAAAGGTTTCGTCCTTGAAAAGTTCTGCCCAGGCAACAACTTCATCTGTATCAACAATCATCCCGCCTAAGCCAAGATTTGCGTAAAAATACTTCTCAGTTTCGTTGTATCCGCCAATGGTCCATTCATATTCATCTTTTGCACTTTTCCATACCAGAAAACACCATGTGCCATCCTTTGGTAATCCTTTTTCCGAAACAAGATGCCATTTTTGTACGCTCAAATTAAAATTCATTTTCTTCCCCTCCTCCGCGTATTGAAGCTTTCTTGAATAACAGCCACGAAAAATATCTCCTTAGTCAAAGTGGATATTCTCAATCCGCTTCGCTACTTGCTTGATTCGGTTAAATGAAACTGTCGCGATCTGTATAAACACTAAGACTGTTTCTTTGTATCATCACAATGTTCTTACTCAAAGTATGTCGCACTTTCCGTTATTCTGCAAGCGAAAACAAGAAATTTCTCTACAACTTTATCACAATACTGTTCTCATATTTTCCACCATAAAGTATTTCTCTTCTGTCCGCCTAATTTGTTCTGATGCATTTTATTCTGCATAATATTCTTCCCCTGTATCCAGGCAAATCGCCGCCAGTCTTCCATTGTTTTCGCCTACTCCGCAGTCGATCGCAATGAGATTATTTTTCTTAAAGATATATCCTGGTCTGCTGTTTCCAAGAATATTCTGCGTAGGAGTGTGTCCGCTTACCACAGTAATGTTTTTGAAATATGCGATGTCAAAATCGGTTCTTTTCCACACAAGTTCCTCCACGGAATACTCCTCAAGCCGCCTTGATTCCGAAAAATGTTCCAGCCCTGCGTGAATCAGCCAATATTCCCCATTATTTATAATTTTCTTCCCATACAGACGAAATGATTCTATATATTCCACTATCTGTCGACGCTCTTCCTGCGGAAGTTTCAAGAACTCCTGAATTGTGCTGATTCCGCCGTTCAACGTCCATTCTGCAAAAGACTGACGTGCCTGTGATGACAGTTTATGAAGAAAGCCATTCGAAAGTTCCGGTACCAGAAGTTTCAGACACGGAAGAGCCATGAGCTCATGGTTGCCCATAATGGGAATGATATTAGGATTTGCCATCATATATTTCAAGATCTTCATGGAATCCGGCCCCCGGTCGACTACGTCACCCAGTACATAGAGTGTATCATCTTTTCCAAGGGGTATCTGCTCCATCAGGTTCCTGAACAGCTCATATTGTCCGTGAATATCACTCATCGCATAAATCATTTGCTTTTTTCCATCTCTCTTACAAGATCACAAAGTTCTTCTTCCCAGTCACTGATTTCCGAATACCAGATACATCCATACACACCTGGAAGTTTCATATTCCTTGAGGAACATACGATAATGTTGGTTTGATTTCCCCGCTCCTGCAGAATCTGAACTAATTTTTCTCCCGCTTCTGTATCGCTGATGGCTCCTGACCTCATTGGAAAATGCATATCTGTGATAATCAGATCGAACGGCTCTCCTGCGCTTTCTGCATCTTTCAACATTTTCAGACCATCTTCCACATTAGACACCTGCTCAACCGATGCCACACCACAGCGATTACCTAATATTTTTCGAATTGCATTTGCCTTATAAACACTGTCCTCGAAGTTCAGAACTTTCATATTCTACAGCCGTCCCTCTCATTTTTGTTGTTTGTGCTTTTCATACGCTCGTATCTTCTGTTCGCTTTTGTGTTCTTTCAGAACACCATTTAGATTCTATTTTCTACTTCCAAGCACCATATTGAATGCATCATAATTCTGCGTGTTGTTTCTGCCGCAGAACACCGCGTATTCTATCGTTTCAAAATAGGATGCATATTTTTCCTGTACGCTCCGAAATGCACGTGCTACAATTCTCGGCGGGTTACAGAAAGCGCCACAGCCAAACGCGCCTAAAATCAGAACTTCCGCTCCGTTCGATGCTGCCGCCTGAAAAACACGTTCCAGTCTTTGCATCTGAAGTTCGTACAGTGCTTTCTCACTAATCTTAACCGGCGCATTTCCTGCGGACGGATTCATGGCATTGCTTGGTTTCTTTCGGAGGTTCGGAGCTGCACAGGTAATGATGTCTACCTGATACCAGTCTTTTTCTTCCATTCGTTCCGGCACAGAGGTGTCGGTCTTAAATATGACGACTCCCGGTGTATACAGCAGATCATCATTATAAAGTGGATCGCCTGTTTTCCGGTGCTGTTGATAGAACTGATGCCACATCGTTTCTGTATCCAGACATGGATACAGTGTGCTGCATCGGCAAAGGCATTCTTCCTGCGCCGTACTTCCCCGTGTTACACCGCCGCCGGGATTAGTTGCAGATGCAAAATTCAGGACGCAGACTCGCTTTCCGGATTTTGCGTATGCAGAGGCGGCTTCGAAGCTTCTTTTAGATGAAACAATCGTTTTGCAAGGTGATTTTCCAGATTCAGGAAGTGCAATCGCCTGAGATGGAACATACAGTTTTTGGTTCTGAATTGAAAGCTGAACTCCCTGCTGAAGCTTCTGGCTTGCTTTTATCATATCCATGGAATCCTGAAATATCGCGATATTATTACTTCTTCTATCCATTACACTTCTCCTCCCGTATTCCTATCATACAATGCTGTTCTGTTGAAAATCATACACCTTATCCTCCAGCTTCGTCCAGGCTTTTACTTAGTCCGCATCGATAAAGCAGCCCCTTGCCTGTCGGAATGCACCTGGCTGCTTGCCGCCTTCCGTGGCATATAATCCTGTATCCCAGCAGCCTGCTGATAAGCTGTTGTCTTTCAGGATCCGTAAGCATACCTCGAAGTCATTTGGATAATCGCCATCCTTTATGTAGTGGAACCCGGTGAATGTAACGCGAATATTCTCTGCCATGTTTGCTGTCTTTTCTTCCATCTTTTTTCTCCTCATGGTAGGCTTTTTCTTTTGAATATTACCATTTTATCTCATATCGAACGGAAAATGTTGACAGAAACTTGTCCGTATATAAAATTCAGGGCAATATCTCTGCCCTGAATTTTATAACAAATTGTAACGATTCAGAGCCCCATCCCGATTCCGCTTACGCTGCATCTCTTCTTCCATCACACAACACTGTTTTAAATGAAATGCAATCCCATACTGCACCATTTTTTTATAGCCCTCCTGCCACAGTGTCTGCGTATAATCTTTATCCCGAATCTGCTCCAATGCCTTCCGGCAATCTCTTTCCAGATCTTTTTTCTCATCTGTATACTTCACTTCTATCACAATTCCTGTTTCTGCATTTCCCATTTCAATCACAATATCGCTGAATCCTTCTCCCGATTCTCGATTGGAAGATACACGCCAGTCATTTTTATAGCTTAAGATTCCAAGCAGAATTCCATGATAGAAATTTTCTTTCAGTGATTTCCGCACAAAGGTATCGCGTACGCTAACTGTCTTCTGCAAATACAAATTCAAAAGGCTTTCCACCTCTGCTGATTTTCCCCCAAGCAGTGCCTGGCAGAACTGTTCTGCCATTTTCCCGTCTTTTTTCACTTCCTGCTGAAACAATGTAAGAATCCGTTCTGTTATGATATTTCGAATTTCCCGGTTTGGAATTGCAAGGCAATAGCGGCCATCGCTTTCTCTTCCGCGCTGTGTCAGGTATCCAGTCATGAAAAGTGTACTCCACAGATGATCCATGGTCGAATACAGGTCATTGTAGGTAACCATTTCATCGATTTGTTTGATCACTGTTTTTCCATTTACCAGCCATTCCAGTTCTGTTTTTGTGAGCATATCCGGTTCATTGATGCTGTCGATAAAATGATGAATCACACTGTTCCCGCTTGTATTCATCCAGTAATTTTCCGGCTCGGCCTCTGGATTATGGATATGATCATTGCAGTAATTCACAACATCCCATGGACAGTACACATCTGCTTTTCCGAATCGGTATCCGTCATACCATTCTTTTACCTCGTCATATCGGTCATCCATTTCATAGTCATGCAGCATGGTCTTTACTTCTTCATCTGTAAAGCCGAAGGTTTCATCAAATTCTGTATTTGTAATCGAATATACTTTGAAATTGTTCAGTCCGGTAAAGATGCTTTCTTTTGCAATTCGCAGGCAGCCCGTCAAAACGGCAAAGGCAAGACTACTGTTTGTCTTTAAAACATTTCCGAACATATTTCGAAGCAGCAATGCCATCTCATCATAATATCCATTTTCATGGGCTTTTGCCATCGGAACATCGTATTCGTCAATCAGGACAACCACTTGCTGTTCATAGTGAACTTCCAACAGTTCTGTCAGTTCCTGAAGACTGCTGGTAATGGTGTCTTCTTCCATATTTCTTGTCAAAAGTTCTGAAAAAAGTACTTTATCAACCCGGCTCAATTTGTCACTTTCCAGAAGAAATTGAAATCTTCTTGCCTCACGATTGATTGTTTTTATGAGCTGCGCACGGGCTTTTTCATAGGAATCGGCATCAATTCCTTTTAAGCTGATGGAAATAACGGGATATTTTCCCATATATTGTTCACAAATCTCTGTATTCTTAGAAATCTTCAAGCCGTCAAAAAGTGCTGGATCCGTTCCAATTTCAAAGAAATGCTGAATCATACTCATATTCAGGGATTTTCCAAAACGGCGTGGGCGCGTAAAAAGCGTGACCTCACTTCCGTTATTTAAAATCTGTTCTACAAGGGAAGTTTTATCTACATAATAGTAATTTCCATTGCGAATCTTTTTAAAGTTGTCAATCCCGGTCGGGAGTTTTGGTTTTCTCATCTTGAAACCTTCCTTTCCAACTTTTGCGGCTTTTGACACCAGCGGCTGTGCTTATGATCTGATCTCTATTTTAGCTGGTTTTATTTGCTTTGGCAATGGTTCTTATCGGTTTCTAATCTGTCCAATTTCATAATCTTGCATCAACTCCCGCTAATAGAAAAACATAATAACCTTCTTTCATTTTTTTATTCTTTATTTCTATCTTGAGATACTCTTTCCATTGTTTTTTCACACTTTTTTGCCGATAATTTACTTAATCCCAAAGCCACTCTCCCAGATTTCCTAAATCATTTCCATCTTCATCATACAGTTCACCTGTGCTTCGATCAAAGTAATCGCCGCTTCCCTCAATTTTATTTCCATTTTCATCTACGTACCAGCTATGATACATTCCTGCACTCCAGTCATCTCCATTAGAATTACTGCTGGATCCGGAGCCACTACTGCTATCATTGCTGCTGTTATCGTAATAATAGTCGCTTTCTTCTGTCCCTGAATCACCGCTATATGCACTTTCTGAGTTCTGGCCTGCCTCGACTGCTGCAGCTTCTTCTGCCGCTTTTCTCTCTGCTTCTTCCTGTGCCGCTTTCGCCGCTGCTTCCTCTTCTGCTTTCTTTTTCGCCTCTTCCTCAGCTTTTTTCTTTGCTTCTTCCTCTGCTTTCTTCCGGGCCTCTTCTTCCGCTTTTTCGATCGCGGTTACTCTGTCATTGTATTTCTTCACGTATTCATCAATCGTACTGTTATATTCGTCAAAGCTGTCCTGTTCGACGGTATTATACTTTTCGAATTCATCTTTTAACGTGTCTTTGAATGCCGTAAATTCACTGACAGCATTTTTGAGTGTTTCCTTATCATCCACTTTTTCAACATCATCGCCGATTTTATCCACGATTGTTTTGATCGTATCGTCATACTCGGAGACAAAGGAGTTCTTCATCTGTGCAACTATTTTTTCATAATGAGAAGAGCATTCCTCATAAGCGCCTTCTGTCTTTTTATACTTTTCTGCACTCTCCGCTTCTTGTTTCAGCACTTCCAGTTTTTTATCCCGGTCTTCTTCGTTTTCAAACTTTTGATATTCCGCATCAATCTCACTGTTTTTTGTCTCAATCGCCTGTAAACGAAGTTCTTCCTGGTGACGGTCATACGCTTTCTTCGTCAAAACTCCGATGACACAAATGCAGACAATCGCAATACCAATTACAGCAAGCATGATGACTGTCTTTTTGTTTTTGTTCTTTGTTTCCATCTCGAAACACTCCTCCTTTTTCTTTCTGTTTCCCGAAAAATCCATGTTTTCTATGTTCTTTTCCATATTTTTATTGATTTTTCGTTACTCATTTTTTCATCACATTCATTATATCGCAGCTCGTTTTTCTTTACTATTTCTTTTTATGTAATTTCCAAAAAATCCTCACTCTTTGATTTCACAAGATTTTAAAATAACACTTTCCTTCCATCTTATCTTACGTGATGTTGAAATACCCCGGAACACAGTTCATCTCTTCCTGCCCTCCGGGGTATTGCTTAATCTAATTCAGCCACTTTAAAGCTCTTCAAAATGCGAATCACCTGTTCTTCTTCTTTTTCTGTAAATGTACCGTCTGGTGCTTCTGCGATAAATGCAACTGGTGTCGGATAGTCAAAAGAAAATTCGTCTACGTCCCCAGCCTGACCTGCAAATTCAATCTCGCCAAGACGGGATGTCGGTATCACTGCGAACAACGTGCTGTCTACAGGAACATAATCATCATCAATGCCAGCCATCATCTCGCCTGTGATATGTACTCGTGCTACCATAAATTCGCCAAGATCTGAACAGTCACGATCGGTTCCCCATGGATATCCAGGCACGAAATTAGAAGTGTCTGCCTGTGAAACCTGTGCCTTCAGCATATCACGCGAATAGCCGCCAAGCGCGCCTTGGCAGTACCAAAACGAAACGGTAACACCTCTCTCGTTTGTCAGAACAACGTTTTCTCTGACCGCATCCATGGAACCGCCAACTTCCTCCGTCTGAATTTCCCAGCCTTTTGGGATTTCAAACTGGAATGCCGTGCTGTCACACTGATTTACTTCTCCATACCGTGTAACATAGATATCTCCCTGCTCTCCAGTTTCCGTCCATTCCATATCCTTCTGCCAGTCTGCACTTGACTCCCAGTGTTTTGACCAGATTGGATCAAAGGTCCGGTCAAAAAGATCTGTTTCCTGCATTTTTTTATCAATGACCGGGATATCAACCACTGCTTTTCCTTTGATTCTCGGGCTGATGGAAAGCTCCAGTGAGCCCGCATATCCACCCAGGTCGTCCTTCATGGATACCTTTGCCTGGCCTTCTGCTTTTCCAACTGCTCCGCCGGAAAGATTCAGGCCAGCGCTGTCATATAATTTTGCGCTCAGCCGGATGTCAATGTATGCTTCCAGCCTTCCGTTCACCTCAACCGTACTCCACTCAAGTCCGTCTGAATTCAGATTTCCTTCTTTGACTTCTTCTACTTTGCCTGTTCTGCTGTCATACTGGAATCCCAGGGTGCTGTCGGCTGTTGCACCGTAAGAGCTGTGAATGCCGCCCTCCAGACTTCCCGCTGCCCCGACAACGGCTTCCATATGATTTGTAATAACAATCGGTACAATACCGGCGTTGAACTCGATATTCGGCAGTTTTCGTTCGTAAACGGTTTTTTCCTTTTCAAATTCTTTCTCGCTGTTTGCGCCGCATTCCAGGGCAATACCGGCTTTGCTCCTTACTGCAATTCCACACTGGACTTCACCGTCTTCGATATCAATCTGAAGTTCCAGCCAGCATCCCCATCCTGCCTCTCCGGAAAACTGAACGGGTTCTTCTTCAACATTGATTGAGACACTGTAATCGTAATCACTGTTTTCTTCCTCTGTCTCTTCTTCCGATTCATCTTCGGACAGTCTTTTAATGGTATAAGCGCTGTTATTTTCTGTTTCACTTGCACCATCCTCCGTCAGCCGGAACTGTTTGATAATATGTGCCTTTTCGAATACATCCAGCAGGGTCGCCGGCTCTGTTTCTACCCGGTAACCCTGATTCGTTTTTTCTTTCTGCACTACTTTTCGAATAAATCCAGAAGGCGCTGCACTGATTTCTCCCGCAACAAGAACATCTCCGGTCTGGTAACCAGGATCTTTTTCAAAGGTAAGACTGTTGTCAGAAACTTCCGTTGGCTGATCTTCTGATTTCATCTCATTGGTAATCACCTTTACATTGTCTTTTACAATGATGTCAGGATCATCCGTACTGTTTTCTGCTGTGTTCTCATCCGATGTGCTGTTTTCCGATACACTTATATTCTGTTCTTCCGGATTCTGTTCCGGCTTTATACTCTTCTGTGTATTTTGAGCAGCAAAAATTCCAAACAGAATCAATGCCAGAATGATTATGCCTGCCAATACTGCGCGGATCCATTTTTTCATCTGTACCTGCTCCTTATTCTGCCTGTCAAAGCGGATATTCGCAATCCGCTTCGCTACTTACTTGATTCGTTTAAAATGTGGTGCATCAGATTTATTGATTCACCACATTTTAAACTTCTTTGTATTACGGAGTTACCGTTTCATCTTCTGCCACGTTTTCATCATCTGGCTCTGATTCTGATTTGGATACTGCTTCACCAGGTTTTTCTGCTTCCGACTCTGAAATCACGCTCTCTGCAGTTGTTTCCGGTAATGGAGTTTCCTCAACAACCACTTTCTGCTCTGGCTGTTTTTTGTTTCGTACCTTTCCAGCGTACATTTCAATCTCTTCTGTGTCATCCACATCATCCATTTCCTGATCAATTCCACCGATGGTGTATGGGTCATTCTGATATTCAAGCGTGTTTACAGATTTAATGGTTTTGGTCGCTCCATCGAAATCAAAAACATGCCATAAGGTTCCTGGCTGATTTGTCGGAATCGTGTATGTTGCAATGTTTTTGCCTTCGAGATAAACCTGAACTTTTGCTCCAGAAAGAGACATTTCATTGGCCACTTCACTGTAACTGTTGGTATAATCGTGTACGAAATAGCTGAACTTTTCGTCTGCTTTTACGTTACGTACTGTAATGGTTTCCGGACCATAACTACTTGTATCATCTACGTCTAAGTTTCCAACAGAATTTCCTTCGAAATCTGTCTGTCCGAACCAGATATGATACGGTTTGTCCGACGAGTAGCATGCAAGATGAGAATCCAGATCCCACGGCTCTTCGCCCCAGGTTAATACGATGCGGAGTTCTCCTGCGGTTTCACCGTTCCCATCTCCCGGTACAAGAACAATATTTGCTGTTTCAATCTGGTCTCCCGCTACTGTGATATTTTTGTAATTCGTCACATAGCCTTCTTTGCTGATTTCAAGCGTATAATTTCCATTTTCCATTGAAAGAGTATAGTCTGCATTTTCAAATACTCCTTCTGTCACAGCATCACCCGTTTGATTGTTCCAGCCTTTGCGTACAATGTAGGCTGTTTCTGTAATACCATCTCCCGTGACTGCATCGGTTATCGTTCCCTCTACAGAACCTGTATTAAAATCATCATGGCGCTCCACCATATAGATATCTTCTACATATCTGATTTCACTGTTCTGAACCAGAACTTCCGCAACCTTGTACGTCTGATAAGACGTTGCGGATACTGTAATTTCATAAGTTCCATCCTGCAGATTTTTGGTGCTGTACTTGCCAAACACATCGGTATAGAGAATTCTTTCTGTTTCTGTTCCTTTCTCTCTCCAGACTCCAGCTCCTCCTGAAAAAACAGCAATTTCATTTTCTTCTGTTTCAAGGTTCCAGGCTCCATGGCTTCCGCCTCCACTGCCGCCTCCGGCTACGCTGTTTCCACCATTGCCGCTGCCTGCTCTGACTTTTCTGGAAATTCTGACTCTCGCGTTTTCTATCGGCAAACGTGTTTTGCTCGAGTAAACATATCCTGTGATACCGCCGCTGGCGTACGTACATTTTTCAACGCGGACTCCATTTTCCTTATGCATTTTTATTCTCAAGTTGTTGTTTTCATCATTTTGAAGCGGTTTGAATTCCAGATCAAAATCGAAATATTTCTTCAATACATCTCCAAGCAGGGAATCTGTATCCAGTCCATTTGTTGAGTATGGATATACCTTGATATCCTCGCATGCAAGACTTCCATTTTCTAAATCATGGTATGCAAATTCTGCCTCAACGCCTAAGCCTAAATCTGCATAATAGCCTGCTAAATCAAAAACACTGTACAAAGTCAACAGACCTTTTATACCAATACCGCCTTCCATATTTCCCTTTGCCTCAAGGGTATCAACACCATGATGAAAATCGAAAATGCCTCTCCATGTTCCATCTTTATATTCAAATCCCTGTGTTGATTCAACGCTATATGAAATATGTAAGGATCCATCTGCTTTGTATGAACAGAAAAGTACAATATCAAAGGTAAAACCGGTAGCCCCTATTGCAATTGGAAAACGCATTAATTCTACCTGACCACTGTCAGCAAATTCTTTTTCCGCCGTAATATCTTCATTTGCATTTTCCGTGACAGCAAGTTTAAGTTCATTTACCGAAACACCATTTACTCCAACGTCAACATTTACAACGCACAGAATTTCAGGAATTTCAAAATCAATTTTTCCTTTTCCTTCATCATTCGAACCAATATTAAATTCAAAATTCTTTTCGTAGCCAACATCAATAACACCACCTGCTCCTATATTAGCCTGTGTTGCAATTCCGTATTCATCCGTGTCGGCAGCTCCTCCGATAAGTGCTGTACCGCCTCCGACAAAATCAATTTTGCTGACCACTTCCCATAATTCTGGCTTTATGCATGTCAGAATCAGTTTCTCGCCATCCTCTGTTACCGTAGTTGCTTTGAGCGCGATACCTGAAATATAAACTTCATTCGCAGGAAGGATCATAACACTTCCTTCTCCGATTTTTTCTGTCTCGGTTGTTTTCGGAAGTGTAACTGTATAGGTTCCATCCGCATTCTCTACAACTGTATAATCTGTGATATTTTCCAGTTCTTTTTTCAATACACCATCTACGTACTGTGTATTATCATGCGGCTCTTCACCAATTGTTGTGTCTTCCTGTCTGATTTCATCAATTTCACAGAAAATCGATTTAACATCTTTCTTGGAAAGCAACGCATGCGGCTGGAACTGGTTTTCTGTATTTAATTCCAGAAATCCTTTCCCTACTGCAATTGCTGCTTCATTTTGATATGTAATACTATCCCAATCCGTCCAACTGTTCGTATCATACGAATGTATTCCATTGAATCCCATTGCATGTACTGCCGTATAAGCCGCAAATTCACGTGTTGCCGGTTCATCTGGATAGAAAAACGGGATATCCTGCTCCAGATCTTCGATATCCGGTGGCGGCAGGATTCCATATTTCTCTGCGATTTCGATTGCTGCTTCATACGCATTTCCTGCCGTATCCGCATAATAATGGTTTAAGGAATCCGGATCTGTATCCAGGTTCATTTCAACCTTTTCAGCGAGCATCTGCACCCACTCACCGCGTGTATATGTTTTGGTGTCGTCCGATGGATCATCTGACTTCACGTAGGTATATTCAACTTTTGCTTTCAGCTCCACGGTAGTCTGATCCACAAGAATATTCTTGGAAAGCTCCATGACCTTTCCTATGTTTACACTTTGTGCTTCTGCTCTTGCCCGTTCCGGAAATACGCCTGCAACGGTGCTTCCCGTCATAATCAGGCACAGAAACCACGCCAACATTTTATTTCTTCTGTTTTTTTTCTTCAGTGCAACAACAATGGCTGCTCCTGCCAGCACCAGCAGTACAACCCAAACAATAATTTTGGTGTTGTCACCCATTTTCGGTGCAGATTTCAATTTCTCAGCCTTTAAGGACTGGCCATTTTGCTTTGCGTTTCCAGTTCCCTGATCTTTTGTTAATGTCGTTCCGGAATCCTTGCTGCCCGTTGTTGTACCAGGATTTTTCGTGTCATTTGCTACGTTTCCATTTCCTGGCTTTTCATTATCTGTCGGATTCTTTTTGTCATCTCCAGAAGGATTTTCCTTATTTTCATCATCCTTCTTGTCATCTGATGCTTTTACCGTACAAACCGTTGTCAACGTAACGGTTTCTCCAGCCTGCAGAGATTCCATCTTTTTTGTTGTCTCCGTATTTTCGGCCAGCACAAAATTTTCCGGCAAAACATTTTCCAGTGACAGATTCGTTACTGCTGTATCATTTGTATTGGTTACAGTTAAAGTAACTTTGATTTCTTCACCCTGCTGGTAAGTTTCTTTGTCTGTTGTCAAGGCTGCTTCGATTCCATCCTGAAGCAGCGATGCTGCAAGAGCAGGCTGTGTCATCATTCCGGTGCATAAAAGCAGTGCCAGAAAGACAACTTGTAATTTCTTCCACACTTTCATACGTCTTCTCCCTCGTAAATGTAAAATTTCGATCCTTTTTCTCTGAATGTCTGCCGCTTATGCTGTCTTCAGGATCCCTGGCGCCTTCCGTCAATGGAAAAGCGGCTTTTCTTGCTCTGCATCCAAACATTAGCTGAGCAGAGCAATGAATATTTCATTTTCCTCCTTCTTCTGTTGTATTTCTTTTAGTGTAATACATCCTCCCTTTATTTGCAATATATTTTGTCATGCATTTTGCAATGCATATTTCAAGCAAGTTATGCAATACAATAAAACAGACTGGGCTTCCAGTACTCTTTAAAATCAGAATACAGCCAGAAAAAAGCGCACTGAAATAAGCTGTCCCCAAAACAGCTTTTTCTTCATTTTTCGATTTCGCAGATTCGAAAAATTTATTTTTTGTCGAACTTTTTTTGAAACACCTTTGTTATGTTTTATGCTGCCCGTAGTTTCCACATAAGATCCGGAAGCATGCTCCGTTCTTATATTCTCCGGCAGCAGAATGGAGTTTGATATGGCATTTCAGTTAAAAGGCAACCGCAAGGAAACGGAAAACAAAACCATCCGTTTCCCCATTCACCTGATCGATCAGATCGAACAGGCAATTTCCGATTCTGACCAGGACATTACCTTTTCCAGTTTTGTGATTCAGGCGTGTGAGTATGCGCTGGATCACATGGACGCCCCGTCAGAAGAACACAATTAACTTTTATTTTTTTCAAAGCAGATTTTTATGGTTCGATGTGCATTTTCTGGCTGTTCTCTGCTTCTATTTTATCTTACCATGCTTCTTATTTTTTTCAGGACAAGATCCTGTCCTAACTCAACTCCACAACCTCATCATACAGACACACAAACACCTCTTCCACTTCCGCATCTTCATGAAAGTGTCCGAAATACCATTTCTGAAACTCTGTCTCATCCGCCACGCGCTGCAGGTACTGGCGGAGTTCCACCTCATCGTCAGACAGCTCTCCATACCCCATTGCCGCGGCCACATCTCTTGGGGCTGTGTGGGTCAGTATGTAGTCCACCTGAAAATCTTCTTTTTCCATATTTTTCCATCCTTCTTCGTACTCTTCCCGTGACGGAATTTCTTCCGGGAACCACGAAATTCCCTCCGCGCGGGACATTTTGTCGATGCTGTAAGCACCTCCGAAGGTAAAGAATTTCAGCCCGTCAATCGTAAAGATCTGGCCGCGCATCAGATGGATCATGTTGTCCTCAATGATATGCACCTTTCCGCCGTTCCACTGCTCCACGGCGTAGGAGTTCAGCTGTTCGAAGTTCTCATGATTTCCGTCGATAAACAGTGTCGTCACCGGCAGACTTCGGAAAACGGCTCTCGTATTCGCTTCGTATGCTGCAGAAAAGCCGCAGATGCCGACATCTCCGCAGATGATCAGATAGTCATCCCGGGTGTACTCGTCTTCGTGCTCGTTAAAATAGCGTACAACTTTTTCAATATCAAAGGTGCCATGGGTATCGCCTGTAATGACAATGCTCATTCTCAGCGTCTCCTCTCGTGTTCTCTGTTTCTGTTCTCTAAAGTATCGCAAAACATCATCCGCAAATTCTGTCCGCTTTCTCTGCCGCTGCTATCGCTTCTTGCAGAGACACAGACTACGCCGCACTATTCCCGAAAATAAAACACTTCTCCCCGTGCCCGGAACGGCAGCCGGTTTCCTCTCGGAAGCAGAAATGCATGCTCTCGTCTTACCTTCAGGTCATTCTCAATCTCCCCGTCCGTAATAATCAGAATCGGCCCGTCCTTTGGAAAATCGTTCGCCTGTTCCAGACAATCCACGCCCGGCTGCAGTATGGTTCCTCCTCGTCCCGTGACTTTTACCCGTCCGGCAATATCTTCCGGTGCCAGATATCCCGCATCCGTCGCTTTGGCATCACAGAAAATGATTCTCACGAACGGAACATCTTTCGCCGCGGCATAGCTGGCGATGGAGCCAAGTGCCATACCGATCTGTTTTGCACTCATGGAACCGGACGTGTCCACGACCACACCGAAGGTCCGGCTCTCCAGATCCTGCTCGTAATACGCATATCCTGGTCTTGGAATGTCCGGCGTGGCACCCTGCCGTCTGCTCGGCCGCGCATAGGTACGGTGTTTTTCCAGCGGTGGAAACTGTACGTCAAACCACTTCGCCAGCGCGGCATCCCAGGGAATGACCGGCATCGCAAGCGCCCTGATTTCCTGCACCAGCCCGGCCGGCAGGAAACCACGATTGTGCTCCTGATGGTAATCCAATCCCTCCCGCAGTGCATTTTTCAGCAGTTCATCCAGGCTGACCCCGTTTTCTCTTCCAGTAAAATGCGGTCTGTTTCCGTTAAACATATCACCTCTGCCAAAGCCCCGGAAGGTGTTTAGCTTTTTGTACTTTCGGATCTCTTTCACGATCAGATCATAGATACTTTCTGCCGATTTGTTGTGAAGTGTTTCATCATACAACAGCCCATCCGGCGGCATTCTGCCGATCTCCATTTCGTGCAGCCAGTCGTTGATGACGTAGTCGCAGGCGATGTTCCACAGAAAGAAGTCACGCCCATTGCACCGTTTCTGGTGCTGCAGTCCGGCATGGAGATATTCATGCGCGAGAACAAAAATCCACTCTTCCTCCGAAAATCCGCACGACGGATTGGCATAAATGATTCCCTGCTCTGCGTCAACCGCTGCAATATGGATTTCATACCGATGGCACATTTCAATGTCCTCCACAATTTTAAATGTAGCTGCAAGACCTCCGAGCAGCGGATAATGGGACAGGAACCATTCTGCTGCTCTGGAAATGACGGTATTCTTTTTCGTTTTAAGATCGTATCCTCCCGCATCGCAGAGTGCAGATTTGATGGAATGAGTGACTGCATAGGAAAATTTTTCAGCATATGCATTTCTTTCTCCCTTTTTATAAACGATCGGCCGTTCTACCCCGATCATATCCTTTAATTTTTCAGAGTTTGTCCCGCAGATCTGCGCACCATTATCCTGGTGCTTCAACAGATATTCATAAATTTTCTGCTCGCTGTTCAGTTTGATCGGATATGCTTCCGCCGGATCTGCGCAGATCGGCTCGCCGAGGCGGATGTCATAAAGGAATCTGGTAATGTAGATATCACAGGCTTTGTTCCAGAGTGCCGGGACAAATTCGCAGTCGGAAGGGATGCTCGCTTTGTCAAAGTGGCCGAACGCCAGGTGCAGAAGGTTGTGTGCCATCACATAGCACCATTGTTCCGGCGACAGGTTCGCCCGCATGTTGACGTAGATATTTCCATCTTTCGTAACACAGGCCAGACTTCCTTTTGCATTCAGATGGGAGGGCTTTGCAGTGATGTACCCATCCAGTTGATGGAACAGTGTATTTTTTTCCAGCAAACCAAAGCCGGCCTCCACTCTGCGGTACCCGGCCGGCTTTTCTTCTTCGCGGTAATACCTGCTTCGAACGTATGGCATCCTTTTCTCCTTCCTTTTTTCATCCGACGAGCCGCGGCAGATCACGGATGATTTCCATCATAAACCAGTCCGGCAGTGCCTCCGCTCCATCAGCTGCGACGGTCATCTGGGCGATTTCGAAATTGATGACTGCGAGTTCTTTGATCATGCCCTTGGCGCGGTACGCAAAGGAAAGCATGCCGCCGGAAATTCCCTGTTTGCTTTTCGGCAGTTCTGCAAGCAGTCTGGCGCGGAAGGACTGTGCGAGAAAATACAGCACATCCCGGTTTTCCGGCTTGTCCGGCCATTTTGCTTTCTGCGCGATAATGTCATCCAGGAGATGTGTGTTGCGCAGTGTTTTTGTGTAAGCAAGAAACATCCCCGCATGCTGTTCCAAGAGGCAGGCGTACGCCATCATTTTTAATGTTTCCTGCGAAATATCCTGCTCCCCGGCCCGGTATTCCTTCAACGCATCGCTCAGCATGTGCCAGGAACGCGGGGTGGAAAACGGTTCTTCGGTTTTCGGCGGTTCGGAAAAGAGGTGATCCGGCCGCTGGATGATATAGTCAATGACCCACGGATGGAGTCCTTCTGCCTGCGCCCACTTGATCCACTGTCCTACATCCGCTTTCAGCTGCACATGGAACATACGGTTTAAAAGGGCGGACGACATCGTTTTTACGATCGCGCTGTCCTCGGCACGGTTTCCTGCTCCGATCACAATGCTTCCCTCCGGAAGATGGTATTCTCCGATCCGCCGCTCATGGATCAGAGAATAGAAGGCTTTCTGCACTTCCTGCGTACAGGCGTTGAGTTCGTCCAGGAACAGGACATATGGCTCTTTTCTGGCGATCATTTTCGGCGGAAGGAATTCCGATGTCTCGCCCCGGATCTGCGGAATGCCAATGATATCCTCCGGCGCGAGCTGGCTTCCGAGGAGCGACACGCACGGCAGGCCGACTTCGTCTGCGAATTTTTCCACTAACGCGGATTTTCCGATGCCGGGTGCACCCCAGATAAAGACCGGCCGTACCGGCGCAACCTGAAGCAAAACTTCTAATAATTCATCCTGTGTTACACTAACTGGTAAATGCATCTGATCTACTCCCTTCTGTTCGGATCCTGTTTCTTTGTCAAAGCGGATATCCGCAAGCCGCTTCACTCCTTGCTTGATTCGGTTCAATCACTTTTTCCGCCCTGCCGTGATTTTGCTGTGCTGCATTACAATATTTCTCACTATATTTCTCTGTATTTTCCCGTTTCACTGTCATATTCCAGCACCGGAATTTTTCCGCTCCGCCAAGTGGTTCCATCGAGATAATAGTGACTCTGACCGTCGTGCCAGATACCGTCATATGTCCTGTTTCCGCTGATTTTTGCCGTGGAAATGTGGCCCGCAATCACATCCTTATGGAATGCTCCACGACTTACTGTTCTTTTTCCAACCATCAGCTCCCTGCTGGTCACGCACAGCCAGTCTTTTTCGCCCCATTCGGCAATTCCGGCGTGCACCAGAATCTGGCGCTCTGTTTCATAAAAATAAGGAAGATGGCACATCCAGGTAATCAGTTCCCCCGCATCTTCGAGCATCAGCCGTACTGCTTCTGCATTTCTGGAATCCTCTGAGAGGTGTGCTTCTTTTTCCAGAAACTCTTGAAAATGTTCTTCTTTCAGAAAGCTGTGCAGCGTTTCATAGTCTCCATCTGCATCCGATGCCAGCCATTCCCGGCTGCGATATCGCTCCACACTGCCGATATGCCGGTTGACATCCGCATATTCTTCCAGCCAGTCCAGCAGTGCTTTTTCATGATTTCCCATCAGGGCAATGACTTTTTCCGAACCATATTTTTCCTGCAATGCCCTGACTTTTTCCAGCACCGCCCGGCCATCTGGCCCATAATCTATGTAATCGCCCAACAGAATCAGCTGGTTTTTCCCCGAAAGATCTGTTTTTTTCAGAGCTGCCTCGAATGCCTCCAGAAATCCGTGAATATCCGACATCATATATCGCTTCATTGCTTTTCCTCTGTTTGTTTATACGTAGAAAGTTTCCTTCGTTTCCAGGCAAAGGCATCCCAGTCTTCCATTCTCAAAGCCGCAGCCGCAGTCACACAGATAGACGTTTTCTTTTTTATTCTTCCAGATGGATCCATTTCCCATGTTCTGATGGCCGCAGACGGAAATATATCCATGCACTCCCTCATGAAGAAAAACCTTGTACCACAAATCCCCCATCAGATAATAGTTGTCCAGTTTCCATTTCCCCGGTTCTGCCGTACAGGCATGGGCAAGCAGATACGGCTGACCATCTACCTCGATTTCCACCTGTACCGGCCAGGAAAGGATGCGCTCTGCGAGCTGCTTTAAATCAACTTCCGTCAGGCGTTCCTGTAAAAGATGGAAGGAATTGTACGGATACGGCTGCAGGAGGGCGCGGTCTCTCTCATCCATCCCGTAATAGTGGAAAATGTAATTGGCAAGCCAATGATCGTGGTTGCCGCGGATCACAGTACATTTTTTCCCCAGCTTCAATACCTGAAAATACACGCCCGCCGGGTCTGGATGATCCATGCAGCGGTCAAACAAATCACCAAGCAGATACAGGTGGTCGTCCTCTTTGAGATCAATTTTTTCCAGCAATTTCATGAACCGCCAGCTGTCGTTATGTATATCGGTAATAATATAGTGCATCCAAAATCTCCTTTTCTTTCGCAGCTTTCGTGTCAGCTCCTGCAATCTTCAAAGCTTTTGTTATCCGCTCATTTTTCCCAAAACGGCTTTCCTGCTTGTGTTTTGGCATGTCCTGTTTCAAAAATCTTCCCGCTTGTTCTGCTGGTTCCGAATCCCGGTCTTCTGATACTGGCATCATGGAACGTCTAAAATCGTTCACCCATTGTTGTCCGAACTGTAAAACTCTTCCCCCGTTTCCAGACAGATTGCCGCCAGCCGCCCTCCCGGGAAGCATGCGCCGCAGTCGATCGCAATGTGGTGATATTTTTTATAAATATACCCGGGATTATCATTTTCCGGAATCGTCTGCGTCGGTGTATGTCCTGTTACCAGATTTGTATCCGCAAAGTATTCCTTCTGATAATCTGGTCTGGCCCATACAAGATCGTGCAGGGAATATTCCTCGATCCTCTTTTCCGGTGTGAATCCACCCAGCCCTCCATGCACCAGCAGATACTGTTTTTCTCCCACTGTAAGCTCCTCATACAGACTGAAATCCTCCAGAAAATTCAGTACTTCCTCCCGCATCTCCGAATCCAGCGCCCGAAATTCCCGGATCGTAGCATCACCGCCGTTATACTTCCAGAGAACCAGATTGTCCAGCAGTTCAGCATCCACTTCCTCGATGGCAAGATCTGTGATTTCCTGACAGAGAAACCGCAGACATTCCAGCGCCATCACCTCATGGTTCCCCACGATACAGAACGCATTCGGCATTTCCATCAGTTTCAATATCACCTTAATCGGATGCTCACCCCGGTCTAAAACATCACCAAGAACATAGAGTGTATCTGTATCTTTCAATTCAATTTCTTCCAGCAGCTCCATAAATCTCTCATACTCACCGTGAATATCAGAAATAACGTAAGTAGCCATAAACAGAATCCTCCCTTTTTCATCCATACGAATCTGCATACGTTCTCCATTACCAGCTTATCTTACCATACTTCCTGTTTTTTACCGGACAAACTCTTGTCCCTCCTTTTTTTGCATAATGTACACTCTAGAGCGTGTCTGAAAAAGGCTTTTCGCAAGCTGCGAGTCCCAGTTTGTGGAAATGATTTTTCAGACACGCTCTAATACATCTTCTATTGAACTTTCCTTCATGCGAAATCCCTTTTTCTTGATACTATACCACATCTATTTTTTTCTTCATTGAACTACAAGTTTAATCCTCTTTTTCTTGCTGTTTTCTCGCATTCTATCAGCATTACGCGCTGTTTATACAGCGCCTTTTATTTCTGTACAATTTATTCTCTATATGCAAAAAAGGAACGTTCTATCCAAATCGTTCCTTTTTGTTTGTAGATTATTTTATTTTTCAAATTTCTCAATCACGCACGTATGCGTCTTCGTTTTCTTATCATAAACGCGTATTTGCCGAGTGTACAGTAATGCCCGCGTCCCCCCTTCGTCATCCCACCGTCAGGCGCAAAAAATCTCCCGCCGCACAGAGCCTCTTGCCCTCCGAAACAGTGCCTGTCCGGGGACTTGTGCTCTGTGGGGCGGGAGGCCTTTTACACCGTCCGTCCCCTATTTACTTAATACCCCGTCGACCGCCGCTTTCCATCCGGCATATTTTTTCTCCCGGATTTCATCGTCCATCTTCGGTTCATACACACTTCGTTTCATATTTCCCGCGAGCTTCTCCAGATCATACACACCTGCCGAAATACCCGCCATATAAGCCGCTCCAATCCCGGAAAGCTCCTCCGCGTCCGGAATATTTACGCGTTTATTCGTAATATCGCTCTGGAACTGCATCAGATATCCGTTTCGTGTCGGGCCGCCGTCTACACGGAGTTCCTCGATCCGCATGCCGGTATCCTGCTCCATCGCACGGGCAAGGTCGGTGATCTGGTAGGCGATACAGTCGAGAGCCGCTTTTACCACCTCGGCTTTTCCTGTGGTGCGGGTAATTCCGCTGATCGATGCCGTTGCTTTCTCATCCCAGTACGGCGCGCCAAGCCCGGTAAACGCCGGAACCAGATACGTGCGGTCTGCCGGATTTGCCTCCCTTGCCAGTCCTTCCGTCTCTTTTGCCGAAGAAATCAGCTTCAGGTCATCCTTCAGCCAGGTAATCACAGCTCCGGTGTAGTTCAGGTTGCCTTCCAGCACATAGTCCACCTTGCCGCCTCTTCCCCACGCAAGCGAAGTCACAACGCCGTGGCTACTCTGAATCGGCTTGTCTCCAATGTTCATCATCAGCGAAGAACCCGTTCCGTACGTCGCCTTGATCATGCCCGGTTTTAAACAGCCCTGTCCGAACAGAGCCGCATGAGAGTCGCCTAATACACCACAGATCGGAACCGGCTCGGAAAACAATCCTTCCATCGTCGTGGTTCCATACACCGCATCGGAATCGCACACCCTGGCCAGCGCACAAGCCGGAATCCCGAACATCTCGCAGATCTTCTCATCCCACGCCAGTGTTTTCAGATTAAACAACTGCGTTCTCGACGCATTTGAAAAATCCGTCTTAAATGCATGATCTCCCGTCAGCTTGTAAACCAGCCAGCTGTCGATGGTGCCAAGGCAGAGCTCCCCGTCTGCAGCACGTTTCTGTCTTTCTTCTCCGCCGTTTCGAAGCAGCCACGCCATCTTTGCAGCAGGAAAATAAGCCGAAAGCTGCAGACCCGTCGCCTCGCGGATCTCCTCTGCGTGCCCCTGCTCCGCAATCTCCTGCGTAATCCCGCTTGCGCGTCCGCACTGCCATACAATGGCCTCTTCCAGTGGTTCCCCGGTCGCCTTATCCCAGATCGCCGTCGTCTCACGCTGATTGCTGATGCCGATTCCGGCGATTGTTTCCGGTGCAACACCGGACTCTGTCACCAGCGTTTTTACCGTCTGTACTGTATTTCGGTAAATCTCATTCAGATCATGGGACACCCATCCCTTTTCATTGACGATCTGCCGATGCGGCAGGTCGGTACGGCGGAGTAAATGTCCCTCCCCATCAAAGAGCAGCGCTTTCGTTCCCTGCGTGCTCTGGTCAATTCCGATGATATACCTTTTCTCCATTTTTTCAGCTCCATTCCTAAAATTTTATAAATATCCAGATTCCCATCTCGAATAACGCTGAATGCACCCTGTTTTTCAACACACCATGCGTCATTTTCTATTGTCGCAGCATTCACCCTGCCCCTATAGGCAAGATCTTTGGCGATTACCACACATTCCAACATCTTCCGCAGAACGATTTATTCCTGATTATATAGAAAAAGTTCCTGCGTTCCCGGATTTTCTTCCGCCCGGGCACGCAGGAACATGGCATACGCAGACCTGCGGCAGTTTACAGTTCCCTGCGGGCTATCACATTCACCGCTGATTCCATTTCTGATTAAGCCAGTAATTCTTTCGCTTTTTTTGCAATGCCCTCGGCATTCAATCCATAATAGTCAAATACTTCTTTGGAAGTTCCCGTAATCACCGGCGCATCCGGCAGAGACATAGGAATGACTTTGCGCGGGCATTCCGCACCGACCACCTGACTCACCATCGATCCAAGACCGCCGAATGGAGCGTGCTCTTCGATCGAAATGACAACTTTTGCCTTCTTTGCAGCTTCTACCAGGCCCTCTTTGTCCAGCGGTTTCACACAGTACATATCGAGCAGTCCTGCGCTGATTCCCTCTTCTTTCAGCATAGCAGCCGCATCGAGCGCCGGGCGGACCATCTCACCGCAGGCTACCAGTAAAACATCGGTGCCTTCCGAGAGAGCCGTTGCCCTATCCATCTCAAACGGGGTATTTTCTTCGCTGTAAATATCCGCAACGGCATTTCTTCCCACTCGGATATAAGCCGGTTTTTCATCGGTAAGGAGCGCCTCAACCAGTTTTGCTGTCTGGAAGCGGTCGCTCGGCAGATAAACGCGCATGTTCGGAATAGCTGCCATTGCTGCGATGTCCTGTGCAGAATGATGGCTCATGCCGAGTGCACCGTAGCTCACACCGCCGCTGATACCGATCAGCTTTACATTGGTGTTGGAGTATGCACAGTCAATCTTTGCCTGCTCATAGCTTCTTGTAGAAAGGAAGCACGCCGGAGATGCCGCAAATGCTTTCTTGCCGCATTTTGCAAGACCGGCAGAAACGCTGACCAGATCCTGCTCCGCAATACCCATCTCCACAAACTGCTCCGGATACGCATTTGCAAACGGTGTCAGGGAAGCACTTCCCCTAGAATCGCTGCAGAGCACCACGATATCTTTATCCGTTTCGGCATGTTTCATTAAAACCTCGCAAATGGCCTGTCTGTTTGGAATCTTATTCATGACAGTGCCTCCTTTCTCTCATCCAGATCCTTCATGATCTGTTCTACTTCCTCCGGTGTCGGCACTTTATGATGCCACTCCGCCTTATTTTCCATCACGGAAGAACCACAGCCCTTCGTTGTGTTTGCAATAATAACCGTCGGTTTTCCCTTGCAGTGTTTCGCCAGCTCAAACGCATGAACGAGCGCGTCCATATCGTTGCCCGGTACGGAAAGAACATTCCATCCGAACGCTGCCCATCTCTCCTCCTGGCTGTCCTGTTTCATGACATCCTCGGTATTTCCGGAGATCTGCAGACGGTTGCGGTCTACGATCGCACAGAGGTTGTCCAGCTTGTAGTTTCCTGCGGACATTGCGCCCTCCCAGACAGAGCCTTCTGCCAGCTCGCCGTCACCCATAACGGTGTAGACACGATAATCTTTTTTATCCATTTTTCCTGCCAGCGCCATTCCCACGCAGACCGGAAGTCCGTGGCCGAGAGAACCGGAATTCATCTCGATGCCCGGCAGTTTATTATTCGGATGGCCGATGTACGGGCTGCCGAATTTGGAGAATTTTTCAATGACCTCTTCCATCGGGAAGAACCCCTTTGCCGCAAGTACTGCATAATATGCCTCAACGGAATGACCTTTACTCATCACAAAGCGGTCGCGGTCCGGGTCATCCACATTCTCAGGGCTGATGTTCATCTCTTTAAAATACAGCGCCACAAGCACATCAATAACACTCATGTCACCACCGATGTGGCCGCCCTTGCCGGAAACTACCATTTCCACTACTTTCTTCCGCAGATCATACGCCAGACAACTCAATTCCTTGTATTCACTCATGATTTTCATTCTCCTCTTAAATATGCTTTGACATCTTCCTCGATCGGATCATATAAATCCGGGGCAATACCGATGTATTTGCATGCTTCATACAGAACCGGCACAACGTTCTCGTGGATACCGACACAGTGGTGGATGTACGGTCCTTCCACGATTTTTGCCTCGAGGCGTTTCAGGTTCTGTACCTCAACCCATACGTAGGTTCCCTTCGTATAAGGTCCCTTGACACCTTTTGCATTTCCAAGCAGCAGGGAGTACTCTCCGTTGTCTCCGTCAAAACGCGCCAGTGTCATTTCGCCTAATTTTGCCTGTGCCTCTACAGCTCCCGGATGACTGAATGCCAGAGGATAACCGATGGTCGGTTTTTCCTGTGCTACCGAGATTGGCCACGGTCCGCAGTGCTGCAGCAGCTCGCCGTTCTCGTTGTCCGGGTGGCGTACCGTCCAGTCGGCAAAGAAGCTTCTCTTATCGTTTCTGCCGGCAGCCTCTACCATCAGAGCGGTGATGGCGCCATGGATATCGGTCTCACAGACAACCGGAATTCCCTCTTCGTTCAGCAGGGAGTTTGCCGCACACGGCATGATGCCGATCTCACCCTGCAGCGCGTTCCAGCACTGGATCGCGATGGCATTGCAGGAATATTTTGCAGCCAGATTTTTCATCGCAACCTTCAGAGCTGCTACATTTTCCAGTTCTTCCGGTTTAATCTTTACGCACATATTGGTATTGCAGTAAGAAACGACGTTTGCTACCTCGGTTCCTTCTGCTTTTACTTTTTTCATCTCTTCGGTCAGTTCCGGCAACGGAATCGGAGAAAGCTGAATATTAAACTTCTCCAGCAGTTCGCCTTCGTTGCACATCGTGGACCAGAAATCGAACGGACGCGGTCCGATCTGCAGGATTCTGGTATGGCGGAACGTATCGACGACGTTGCAGACGGCAAGGAAATCTTTGATGCCGCGTTCAAATTCCGGATCGGTCAGGCGGCAGTTCGTCATATAGGTAAAGGGGACCTGGAATCTTCTGAGCACTTTTCCGGTTGCGAAAAGTCCACACTGGCTGTCGCGGAGACGAACACCATTTTCATCCGGGCGCTCATCGCGCGGTCCCCAAAGGAGTACCGGCAGTCCCATCTCTTTTGCCAGTCTTGCACAGACATACTCGGTACCGAAGTTGCCGTGCGGGAAGAAAATTCCTTTTACATTTTCTCTTTTGAATTTTTCCTGGATCTTTTCACGGTCCGCTTCATCGTAAAACAGGCCTTCCTCGTTGATATCGGTGATGTCCACAAATTCAACGCCAAGCTCTTTCAAACGCTCTCTCGTCAAGTTGGCGTATTTTACGGCATCCGGCGCACTGAAAATGCTTCTTCTCGTAGGGGCAAATCCGATTTTGACTGATTTCATATTCATTTCCTCCATTTAATTTTTCGTTGAATTTTGTTAAATTCATGATTGAATCATCTTCTTTTCTATAGCCCTTATATTACTAAATGCAGTTGAATTTGTCAATCTCGTTTTAGTTATATTAAATATTTTTTAGTAATTTACACAAAAACAGCACCCGTTTTTTATGCATTCCTTCATATTTTTAAATTTTTCCGCTCAGAAGTTGACTTCCTTTTTAATTCATATTAAAATCAGACCATGAGTTTAATGCTTTTTCAGAAATCTGGCCGCTGTTTTGCAGATTTCTGGCATCCCGAATTTATGGAACAGGAGTAAAATCTTATGAATATTTCTGCAAAAGAACTGGCAAAGTTGATTAACGTATCGCCTGCCACCGTTTCGATGGTTTTCAATAATAAACCCGGCATCAGCGATGCCACCAGGGAACTGGTTTTAAAGACTGCAGCCGAGTATGGCTATGAGCCCAAAAAGAACGAATCTTCCGGCGCATCTTCCCGCATTATCCAGCTGGTCAATTATAAAAAGCATGGAAAAGTCGCTGCCGACACACCGTTCTTCTCCCAGCTGACCGAGGGAATTTCCACCGAATGCACCCGTCAGGGCTGTGCACTCCATATCTCCTATTTTTATGAGACGATGGACATCGACAGCCAGCTTGACGCGCTCCGTGCTGTGGACTGTGAGGGGATTCTCCTTCTCGCAACCGAGATGGCGCCGTCCGATTTCCGCAAGTTCCGCGATTTTTCTGTCCCGATTGTTGTGGTGGACTGCTATTACGACGAGCTGGATTACGACTGCGTTCTGATTAACAACATCCAGGGCGCTTTCAACGCCACCAGTTATCTGATCCAGTGCGGTCACAAAAACGTGGGCTACCTTCATTCGAGCCTCGACATCAGCAACTTCTCCGAGCGCGCCGACGGCTATTACAAGGCACTCCGCGCAAACGGCATAAGCACCTCCCATCCCTATGTACACGCCGTTTCCCCGACCTCTGACGATGGCTACCGCGACATGCTGCGTCTCCTTGAGTCGAAAGCGCCGATCGCCGATGCTTATTTCGCCGACAATGACATCATCGCTGCTGCTGCCATGCGCGCGCTGCGCGAAAACGGCTACCGCATCCCGGAGGATGTCTCCATCATCGGTTTCGACGATGTTCCGATGTGCGATATGATGGTTCCGCCGCTTTCCACCATGAAAGTCAGAAAACGGGAACTCGGCGCAACCGCTGTCCAGCGCCTTCTTGACCGCGTATCTGACCCGAAACGCGAGTGTCTGAAAATGTGCATGGCAACCAAACTGGTAAAACGCCAGAGCGTTTCCAAACGTTGACATTTCGCGAAATTTCCTGTATTTCTTATTTATCTGATTCACTTCGAACGCACACGGCGTGCAAAGCAGGCATCCTGATATTCCATGCTGTCTCCTTCCCTGCATTGCCACAGCAAAAAAGAGCGAAAAGTCCTCCCTCTGTGGAGAGGCTTTTCGCTCTTTTTTGCTCTGCACCATTTTGCTTTGGATTTTTCCGTTCTGCTATGCTATAGTTATCACAAATGATCTATACAAAGAATCTTCATTTTGAAAGGAGTTTTTTTTATGCAGTCTGCAAATGACCTGAAACAGCTTTTATTTAATATCAACCACAAAAGTTATCCCGCCTATAAGTCTGCCCGCGGTGCTTACCAGTTTCCAAACTATATCCTCTCCATCGACCACGTCCAGGGCGATCCCTTTGCCGCACCATCGCGCGTCAGCATCCATGTCACCGGAAAAACTGCCGCATTTCCGCCGTCCCTGTACGACACGTACGAGAAGCGCATCGCTCTTCAGGATTACCTGCTGCGCCAGTTTGCACGCGCAATCGCACCGTATTCCTTCCGTGCAAAGGGATCCGGCAAAAGCGGACTGCTTGGCGTAAGCCGCTGCGGTCAGGAGATTCTCGAGCGCACCGCCTGTGTTTTCAATGCAGCAAACGGCAGTCTGGTTCTCAACATGGAAATCGGTTTTCCCGCCAACGGCCGCACCATCGCCGCCCAGGAGCTGATCCGCATTCTCTTCGACTTTCTGCCGGGCTGCGTGGAAAAATCGCTTTTGTACCGTTTTCTGAATCCGAAAGCCTGTGCCGCGGTTGCTGCTCTTTCTGAGGATCAGCAGGCCATTCGGCAGCAGTTAAAAGAAAAGCACCTGACGGCTTTTGTTGCCGATGGCGCCATTCTCCCGCGCGAAACGGGTGTTTCTGATCTTCCGATGAGGCATGCGGTTCCATTTTCTTCTCCCGACACCTTACGTGTTACGCTGGATCTTCCCAATCACGGACCGATTTCCGGCATGGGCATTCCCCTTGGCGTTACTCTGATTGTCGGTGGCGGCTTTCATGGAAAGTCCACCCTGCTGCAGGCGCTGGAAATGGGTGTATACAACCACATCGCCGGAGACGGAAGGGAATATGTTATCACCGATGCAAGCGCTGTAAAGCTCCGCTCCGAGGACTCCCGCAGCATCAGCAATGTCGATATCTCCCTTTTCATCCACGATCTCCCGGGAAAGAGTGATACGACCGCTTTCTCAACCGCGGATGCCAGCGGAAGCACCTCACAGGCCGCCAATGTAATCGAAGGAATGGAATCCGGCACCGGACTTTTCCTGATTGACGAGGATACTTCCGCCACGAATTTCATGGTACGCGATGAACTGATGCAGCGCGTGGTGGCCGACAGCGAAGAGCCAATCACTCCGTTTATCAGCCGCGTGCGTGACCTGTATGAAAAGCTTGAGATTTCTTCCATTCTCGTCGCAGGAAGTTCCGGCTCCTATTTTCATGTTGCCGATACGGTCATTCAGATGAAAGAATATGTTCCGTATGACATCACAGAACGTGCCAAAGCCATTGCCGCGGAATTCCCGCCGTTTACGGCTTCTGTGCGTCCGTTTGCACTCCCGTCTTTCCAGCGTCATCCACTGCCGGATAAAGTCTTAACCGGCAGCGACCGCACAAAAGTCAAAGTGATGGGACAGGAATCCATTCTGGTTAATAAATCCCTGACTGACCTGCGGGCCGTGGAACAACTCACGGATTCCGAGCAGCTCTCCGGACTGGCGGCGCTCCTTTTAGAGGCTGCAGAGCGGGCGATGGATGGAAAGAAAACCTTAATTCAGGTTGTCGATCTGCTGGAAAAAGAAATGGATGAAAAAGGGCTTTTGGCGCTCCTGGCCCCTGGACGCCCCGGCAACCTGGCTCGCCCAAGACGCCAGGAAATCTTCGCCTGCCTGAACCGGTGCAGGAATTTGAAATTCAGATAAAAGGAAGGGGCTGAACAAAAAATTTTCTGTTCAGCCCCTTATGATTTTTACTTCTATGCCCTGTATTTTTATTTATCCACGCACAGTATGATGAATAAAATAGTCCGCATCCACGATCCGATAACTATTTTTCTCTGTAGAATCTTTTATGATTACCTGTCCATTTTCTGTTTCAAGCGTAATATAAGTTCCATCACTTCTATACACCGTCATCTGCTCCTTCGGGCGTTCCAGCATCCTGATCGGATCTTTTTCCTTTTTTATCCGCTGAAGTTCATTCTCTGTCATAAAAAATTCTATTTCCGAAATTTTTCTGTTTTTCTTCAACGGTGTGCTTCTCATGGAACCATTTTTGTTCATCCAGCGATCCGCAAACAGAACATCTTCTGTCATTTTCGTAATTACCTCCGATATTCCTTCAATCTGTTTTATTGAAATACCTTGAAGTACGCCTGTAATGATTTTCTTATATTCTTCTTGCGTGATATCAACACACAATTCATTTCTTCTATTTTGCTCAAAAATATCTCCTGATTCATAGATCACCTTATATTGAAAATGAAATCGCATATATGTTCCCTCTATCTCAGTTTTTCTATTTACGCCTAATGGTTCCTGACCCCGAGTAGGATCTGTCCCCGAGTCGTTTCATATCATCGCTTTATTTTTGCATCAAACTCACAAACTCTGCTTCCGACATTCCAACTCTCTTCGCAGCATCCGCACTACTTAAAACATGGTCCCGAACCAGGGAAAAGAGCATTTCTAATTTGCCTTTCTCGATTCCTTTTTCCATTCCCTGTTCAATTCCTTTCTCGATCCCTTTCTGGATTCCACGTTCCTCTACTGTATCAGACAAATTACACATTAAGCTCAGCTCCTTTCCAAATCCGTTTTCCATTTGAATTTCATACTCTTGTTCCAAACGCTCTTTCTTCTCTTTTTCTGCCAGCTCCGTATTAAACAACGTCTGCAGCATTCCCAGAAACTGATCCTCTGTTTCTTTCTTTGTATTCAGGCACACCATCACGACCGACAGTTTGTCGTATTCTTTCCTTCGATCCGGAATCCCCGGTATCAGGTCTGTTTTTTCAAGTTTATACTCTGAAATAGCATTTCCAATGTACTGCGGTGCATTCATACAGATCCAGATGGAATACACCTTTTTGATCTTATCGTATTCCGGAATTTCGAACTCTGTTCCCAGCTGTGCCGATATCATTCTTGCCCCATAGAACACGCCGCGTGTCGTCAGAGAATATCCCGTATGGTATTTCTTCTGTGCTTCCACATTAATAATCAGGCGGATTTTTTCTCTGCTTTTGGGTATCCAGGCAAAAAATCGGATATCATAAAAAATGGTTCCTTCTTCGTTTACCTTATCTTCATTCGCCATTCCCGTAATCTGCGATGCATTGGTTTCTCCCGGGTTTACTCTCCGGCTTCCGATCTCTGGCTCCCCCTCGATGCATTTCATGATTTCTTCCCGGTTCATCCCCGCATATTCCCTTACCGTTCTCTGCAGGATCCAGGAAAGAACGTTCTTGTCACCCAGCACTTTTTTGCACTGTTCATCATACTGGATCTTCGCCTGCGCAAGATCCAGATTCCGTGCAAATTCGTTTCTCATAGATCCCCTTCTTTCTGTTTTGTTTTCTTCTTAACCTGCTTTTATTCTGCCGCAGCTTCATTTCTCTATAATTTTTTCCGTACGGATTTTCCTGGCATCTTAATATTTTTTTCGAGTTTTACTTCTCAATCCATTTTCATCCTTTCGCATCCGTGTTCTATTTTCTTTGCCATCGATGTCTGTGTGTTTTTAGTTTAGCACGAAAGAGACGATAACACAATTTGTTTTGATTCCTAAATTTCCAAGCCCAGCAATCTCCAAATCGTTTTTGTTTCTCTAATGGTACCTGACCCCAAGTAACCATCACTCTTTTCTGTACCCTTCCGCCCGCCCAATTATGTGCTGAAGAGAGGTCTGTTCCGTTGCAGACACAGATGCTATAGTATGATGTTCTTTTGTTCTATTACTATATCATATTTGCGATTAGACTGCCACTGCTACAGTCTTACATTTTTATTAAAAAATCCACAGCCAGAATGTCCCCTCCAGACTCCCGGCTGCGGATTTCGCTGTTACTCAGCCCGCCATAATATAAATCATATCCGTTTCTTTGTTGTTCTGTACCGTTTCATCCCAGGTGATATGCAGAATATAATAGTTCACATAATTCCCATTTTTATCTGGCTTTTGCCTTTCATCCGGAAGTTTTTCCTGACTGGCTGTCTTCCAATAAAGAGGCTCTGCTGATATCTGAACATTCCCATATTTTTCATATGTTTTCTCATGATAAGCATTTGTTGCATAGTTGCTTTCTGTCTCTTTATTTAAATAGTTTCCTGCCAACTTACTACCTTTCTTATAGTAATCCCCCAGATAAAAAATACTTCCATTCACCGCATCCGTTTCTATAGATGCCTTATCAATTTCATACGAAAATCCAATATTCGTAGTATGTGCCAGCTGAAGATGATAAGCCAGTCCCGGCTTTGTGCTGTACACACAGAATACAACGTCTTTATACTTCTGCGCCCCGGAAACGTCAATATTGCTCAGCTCCAGCTGCTGGATCGGTTTTGCATCTCCGGCTCCGATCAGCAATGCGTTTGGCATATTTACTTTCGTTATCGTCTCTATGCTTCGATGCATATACAGCCAGGCAAAAACCGGCAGCGCCAGAAGGGCAGAGAATGTCAGAATCACAGATATGACAACCCGTTTTTTCCGCGTCAGCCGCATCCTGTGCTTCCCCTGTCTGACCTCATCCTGCTGTCTCTCTGTCTGCTCCTTCATGGAAGCACCTCCTTCTTTGCCACGTTTTTGTCCGGTTTTACTGCGCATCCAGTTTCAGCTGCACATACTGGACGTTTTTCCCAAGATACTGGTCTGCTGAATCATAGTAAGCCGCGATCATAGAATAGAGAGCCGGATTGAATTTCTCCCGTATCTGTGAAAGCGTATCTTTTGTAACATTCTCCTGAAATTTTTCAGAATCTTCCCACCGGAAATAACGGTTCGATGATGAATTCTCCTCCACTTTGCCCATCGTCTCAAACAGGTTCTCCGGCAATGCCGAAAGTGCATTCTCCTCACTTGATAGATTTTCCGGAAACAGCAGCGGATTTTTCCCGCTATAGCTGTCTGCTTTTCTCAGATACGATTCCAGCCTTTCCGGCCAGATCCAGTATATCGTAACCGGATAAGCAGTGTCTTTTTGGGCATTCGTATTATTCCAGGTCAGCTTTCCATTCTTTACTTCAAGGACAGCCGTTTCCGTTTCACTGCCAAGCCTCATACTCCACTCTCCTGCATCCCGGGATATCCAGCCTTTATAGCACCCCGCCTTCCCATTGTATCCCGCAAACAAAAGAATGTGTCCTTCCAGCAATTGCTGTAGCGACGGATCCGTAACTTCCGTTAAATCATTTTGGGTCACATTCTCCTCATTCTTTTTGTCATCCGCGATCTGATATCCGGTCAGAACCAGATCTAACGTTACTTTAAGCGGACCATTCTTATTGGGAATGATGTAAAATGTCATTTTTCCATAAGACCCCGGCTCAATCCCTGTCGGCTTTCCATCCTCACCCGTATTGTTCATATTGCTTTCCGGTGTAACAGCCCAGCAGATGGAAGTGTGGCTTCCATCGGTAGACCAGTATTTTTTCCCGTCTATCTCTCTTAAGGCTCCAGGGGATACTGTCAGCAGTTTGTCATATATGCCTCGATCTGCATCTTCATCACTTTTTGTCCCTGCCGCGGCAAGATCGAAGGGCATATCCGCAGGCCGGATAGCAACACCAGTCGCAGCGACCCTGGTATTGCTGACAAACCATGCAATACTTGCAACGATCATCACAATGAAAGCTGCAACAACGATAATTCCCGTCCGGAAAAAGATTTTCCACTGGTTTTTCAGAAGCTCTATCTGTTTCTGCGCTTTCTGTCTGTATTCTTCTGCCGTCAGCTCTTCTTTTCCTTTTTTCCAGCGCATCCCTTTTCACCTCGCTTCTGTCCCATTTTTTATTGTTACCGTCCGCCATTTTCCGGCGAACGGCAACATTTTGTCTGATGCCGGATCGCTTAATTATTGTCTATCATATCCTGATAGATCCGGGCATTGGTATAGATGATATAATCCGTTGCTTTCGTACCATCCAGTTCACTTCCGTTTTTATCGAGCAGAACCGCAGTCAGGCGCACTCTGTAATTTGCATAAGTATATTGCTCTTTTTCAAATTTCCCGCCGGTCAATGGCGTAAAGGTAAATTGCGCAAACTGGTGCTTCGTATCGTCCGATACAAAATCGTTCTTCCACTGATATGCTTTATCACCATTTCCGGAAATATCATCTGATTTTGCATCTTTGACAATATTCTGGAGATAAGATCCAATTTTCAACGGTTTTGTTTCATCATAAGTTCCATTCTCATTTTTCTGGAACAATTCCATTTTATAGCGGATGGCTGCAGCCTTGGCAAGAGTTTCTGCATCCACATTGGAATAATCATAATCTGCTCTTGTATAGATCATGTCGGAACGGTTCTTTGCTGCATCACTCGGGTTGACTCCAAGCTGCTGCGTCGTATCTCCGATTCCGCTTCCATCTACGCTGGAATATCTGAGGATCGCTTTGGATGGGTTTGTAATGTAATAACGATTTTCATCTTCTTTCGGTTTTTTATTTTCTGTAATCGGCAGCTGCGTGGATGTATTGGCAATACGTGACACACCAACAACGGATGTACCACTACTGTCTGTATCTGCGGCGCCTCTCACCGGAAAACCATCCACGTCATCATAAGTAAGTGTGATTTCAGCTGTAACCGTTATCGCATTCTTCTCACTGTCTGCCTCTTCCAATGCACTTTTCAACTTGCTGCTTCCATATCGAAGCGACATCGTTTCAAGTCCGGCTGCGTTTGAATTCTTACCTTCTTCTGAATAGATTTTTGTTCCATCTGATTTTGAAAACTGATATATATATTGGATGTTTTCTGTACCGATTACACCATTGATTCCAGCCGCCTTTTCCAAATATTTTTTCAGGCTGATATCAAACTCGTGATAAACTTCGGAAGGTCCAAGTGACTTGAACTGAGCCTGCCCTGCCTCTGTCAGCCACAATTCACCTGTCAGCTTAATTTTGATACCGTCTCCGTTTTCCATCGCAGTATCTCCCATCGGACTTCCATTATGAATACGGCTGGTGGAAATACTGAACGTCTGCTGAACTCCATTGTATACTACGTAAGCAGAACTATCCGCCTTCTTATCCGATTTAATAACAGCCGGCAGCGTACCTTCCTTGCGTGACATTGTTGCGGCATACAATCGGTTGTTTATAATGGGCACTCCATCTGTCTTTGGTATTTGAATGGTGAGATAGTACTCTTCCTTCCATTTCTGTGAATTCAAAGAAGTATCCGTTCCTGGTATTGTCATCCGATATTTTTCTGCATCTTTGTCCTTTTCTTCCGCTTTCCGGTAATAGTCTGTGCCGATTCTGACCGTTGCTTTGGACGGATCTGTCTCCTTCACATAATAGGTTGTTCCATCTTCCGCTTCCGACACCAGATCTGCCTTCAGCCCGAGTAAATCGCAGATATAAACAGGAGCGAATTTCTGAGTTGTCTGACCCTGACCGGTACTGCCTGGCACTGTCATATTTGTAAGGTTAAAGCTGTGCAAATCCTCGTTTCCGTCTGTCGTATAAATATAATACTGTTTGGTCTGCCTGTCTACCAACGTCAGCTTCGTTCCTTCCGGGAGCAGTTTTTGTGTATTACCCGAACTGCCCGATGCCAGATTCAGAACCTTGTCATAATACCACAGCAGATTCTCACCATTGTCCAGCATAGACTGCCAGTCTGTCTCTTTCTCATAGCTGTATTCTATCAATGCCGTCAATGGTTCATTGAAGTCTGCGGTTGCATAATGATTTCTGCTTATATCTGTCATAGGATAATCCGATGCACAGTAATCCGTTCCTGCAAGAAACCTTGTTTTGAAATTGATATAGAGAACCTTGTTCACAAGCACCGGAATGTACAGATGGAAAACATGTAGGTTTGTAGTGTCTGTCGGATCTGTGTAGGTCACATCCAGCAAGGTAAACTGACTGCACTGGTTATCATATGCATTCGGGGTGATGGAAAGCTTCTTTCCTGAGCTGACACTTAAGCTTGCATTTGTCTGAGGTGCAAAATTATTATGATTGCTGTCCCACTTATAACTCGTTGCTGTAATGTCTCTCTTTTGTTTCTTCGCCGTATCTCCATTGCTCACATTTGTCATTGCCGCAATATAGTCCCAGATTATTTCATCTACATCTGCGGTATTATTTACAACAAGCACCGGGAAGTCAACATTTTCGTCTATCGTTGTAGTTGCGTTTTCTTCGACTCTGTAAGTTGTAAGATACGCGTCGTTTGTTAGACTTAATAGTTTTGCAACACTGATTTTCGTGCTATCGTCTACATTCCAGTAGTAAGCTGAATCATGAGAGGCACTGCCCAGTTCGGTTAAAATTGCTTTGGCTGTTCCAGTTCCTGCCGCATTACCGGTCATAACTGTTCCATCTGCAAAAGGCACATCACTCTTCGGGTTGACATCTACCCATGGGCTGGCGGAAGAGGATGGTTTCGCTGTGGAGTCGGTTGGCTGGTAGCTCTTGGTGGCAGTGGCATCGGCGTAGATGATGGTAGCAGAACCTTTTTGAGTTCCAATGTCTTTCTGTGGTAAAACAGTACCGGAGGCAGAAACTGCTGTCAGATTGATTGCATCATTTGAACCACTTATTCCAATCCAGAATCCTACATCGGTTATAAGCTGAATCAACGCACCTGATAAATCTTCAACTTTTGGATTTGCAGCATATCCGACTTTGCACGACTCTGCAAGGATATTGTAGCCTTTCACACTATTACTATTAGACATATTATTTGTAGATCCTGTCAATAATCCTGCACATCTGGCATCATAAGTTCCATTGTATTTCTGATAATATTTAGTAACTGCTATGACCTGATTAAATTCTACATTCGATGCAAGTATATTCCCATCATTGTTTCCGACAAGACCACCAACATACCGCCCGAGAATATTCACCTTTTCTTCCTTACATGTTTGGAATGTTGCTGTATATCCACTACTCTGATAACCAATAAAACCGCCAATCCAGTTTCGCTTATCACTCTTTACATAGGTATCCTTTTCCGAACAACTCATGATCTGAACCTTGGCTTTTGACTGACCTACATAACCACCTGTGTATTGCTGTCCGTTAATCTTTGAATTACAATCCATGGTTACCCCAAAAATAGCCAATGGATTATTATGATATCCAATTATGCCTCCTGTAGAAGCTTCGCTACTATCTATCGGATTGTTTACTTCAATCGAATGTAGGACACAGCTAGTCACAGTCACATTAATGTCAATATTAATATTTGTCACCTTTCTGTTGCCTGCAATCAAACCACCAATATCTCGAACATTATTTCCGGTAACCGTCACATTATTTGCATTCACATTTTCAATACTCACACTAGAAGAGTCACAAGCGCCGACAAGGCCTCCTGCTGCTGCTGTCTTATATTTATCTGAAATTGTAGTAACTTTAAGATTCTTGATATTAACATCCTCATTAGAATCTCTTGTGATTTCCAAAGTACCATATCCAACATTCCATCCAACTAATCCACCCGAACTGCCATCGTTCTGAACCCATTTTGATACATTTACATTCTCAATAGACCAGTTGCTAAAAGTTACATTTCTCTTAGAATTATTATATCCATCAATATACCCAATGGCTCCTCCTGTCATTGTGCCACCATATACATCAATGTTCTTCAGAGAAAACTTATAAAAAGTAACCGTACCTGTAGAATTGGCCGTTCTCGCAGCGAATCCACCAACACCTATTTTGTTATCTGATTCTTCCACAGAGCACAAATTTGAATTTGTTTTATTAAACAGACCGATCTTAACATTTCCTGATATTGCAAGATTGCTCACACTACACTCTTTTGTAAAATGAAAATCGACAAATACTCCTGCTCCCTGATTTCGCCATGAACCATCTGTATATTCGATTCTGTACTCATTTTGATTCATGTCTAATATAATCTTTGTGGCATTTTTTTCATTACCAGAAATGTTCTTTATCAGAAGATTCCGCCGATATACTTTTGGAATACTGCAATCTTTATTCCAAACAACCTTATTCTCCCCATAGCTACATCCAATTCCCCGGAATCCATTGCCATAAGCAGTCATATCAATGCTTTCTACGCTGAATGTAAGATTAACCGGGATATTCTTAACCGGGATATTCGTAGCTGTCTTTGTATCACTGCTCTTTCCTGCCAGCCTTGCTGCTGTGGTACCTGTTGTATAGTTCTTCACCAGATAAGAAACTCTGTTTTTTGCACCATCACTTCCTGCAGAACCTGCATTTCCACCCCAGTATTTTTCATCTGCAAGCCTTGTACCTGCATCTGTTCCTGCATCTGTTCCGATTCCTTCATACGTCGCAGTACGTGGTTTTCCATACTGATACGCATCAACCACCTCGTCGTCTACATCCATATAACTCCCTGTAGAATCCATCGCTCCTGCGCCACTGTTTACAATCGCGGACAGCAGCCACAGTCCCTGTGCCGACGCTACAGTAGCGTTTAATACGCCATTTTTCTCGGATACCGTCAGGTCACTTGTCCCTTCCTGTAAACTTGGAATGGTATAGTTTTTATCGGTATTATTTACAGTACATTTTTCTGCACATGCATAGCCATCTAATACACGGCCAACATAGGGGTTGCGATAGAAATAGTTACCGCCCTCAGTAGTTGTTTTACCATCGGGTGTACCATCCTCCTTTAACATCTTTACTGTTTTCTTTTCATCGGCCGCTTCCGCACATACCGCCGTAAAAGTATTGGTTGTGTTATCCATATTGCGGAAAACTACTCCACCGCCGGTTTTTTCATAGTCAGTATTTTCGGTTACGTGGGTTGCCCCACCAACCAGACCGACATATCCTCCGGCAGCTATTAACTTTTCATAGTTACCGCTAAATGATACTGTATTTTCATTATACTGTACGGACACATGATCAATAATGGTATCACCACCCATGCAATAACCGATAATTCCGCCAAAGAATGGATTTTCCTCTGTTCCCGGCAAATTTGCAGCCTGCATCTGAATCTTTGCATTTGAATAGTCCACCGTCAGATCTTTTACTACGCTTCCACGGCTGTAGGCAATCAGACCGCCGAAGCTGTTTTTGTTCCCGTTCGATCCTTTCATACTTACAGTGATGGAATTGCCGTTATCAGCTGAACCAACAATCACACCGCTGAATGGATTCTTCAGTGTACCAAGTCCGCTGAAGGTTTCTGCGGAAATCGTAATGTCTTTCTCGATTTTGTAATACGCATTTAACAGATAGCTGGTTGCTTTATCTGTATCTATTGTATCTGTTGCTCCATCCGCTTTCCATGCATTATTTTCCCATGTATAGGTAATATCCGTGCCTGTAGTAGTAGCAGAAATAGCATTCCCCTGCGTATGGTAGTTCTCAACTGTCTGTGTCTGACTGTCCAGAACTTTTGAATTAAATACTACCTGGAAGTTTGAAATACTGCCCGGGGTGCTGATATAAGAAGCCAGTGAACTCAGCTGAAGTGCGTCTTCAATAATATACGGATCCCCATAGGTACCGCAGCCGTTCAGCAGACCAGTAGATTTCTGGTTGATATCCAGCTCATATGTACTTTCTTCAATATTCTGTGCTACCCTGACATAACGAAGAAAATTCGTGTCCTTATATCTTTCTCTCACATAAGCTTCATTCGCGTTTGCATCCTTCTCATCTGTGATATAGCTGTCCGCATCATAGTACTGATACTGCTTATCCGGATTTCGACCAGTTGTCTCTGTATTCGTCAGCTCCACACCATAAGTAACTTTATTATCGGTACTGTTAAAGTTATACGTACCGGAACCATCGGAAGAATACATAAAGTACTCCATAAGGATTGCCCTGGTAAATATCGTATGAGTCGTGTGATACTCTACCTGCGTGGTTCCATTATTCCACACAGAGGTAGATTTTTCTGAATCTTCTTTTACACGTCCGTCCAGTGCAATATCGGAAAATGAAAGAGTCAGCTTGGATGCTGTCTTGTCACCGACGGAGCCGACCAGACTGGTTGCAGCATACGCAGTTTTTTTATTCTCACCTTCTCCTGTCATATATTTCTCACTGGTGGAGAGCTTATCTACGGTCAATTTTGCTGCTTTTGCAATTCGATTGATCAGAAGTGGCGCATAGGTGGTATCATTGCCTTTTTCCACTCCTGTCACTCTGATTCCATCCAATGTCACATTTTTCAGATTGATTCCAACAATGTTGCTGATCGGATTTCCGATGACACTTCCATAAATCAGTGCACCGGAATTATATTGTGTACCGTTGTCTGAACCGTCTGCATTTTCTTCACTTTTAAATTTTTCTTTTCCTACCACACCCGCAAAAGAAGTCTTATTTACCAGCACACCATGAGAAGTGTTATAGAGCAATCCGTGCTGCATCAGGTAATGCTGATGTTCTGCATCCGAGAACGATTTATTTGTTTCTTCTATCGTATTCATCGCATCGTAGGCAAAGGTCAGGTTTGTATCTGAACCAGTATTACTTTCCGAGCCAATATGTACCGGGGTAAGCGGTGTCACCGGATAATACGAATATCCATCCAGATTCAGGTTTCCGGATATGCTTGTCACAAAAGGATTATCTGGTGTACTGGTGATTTTTTCCCTGAACCACGTTCTGATATTTTCTGCAGCATACTGGGCTGCACTCCACAAAACTAAATCCGGTTCCGAAGTGATATTTTTAAGATTCGTTGTATACTTGTCTTTTCTGTAGCTGTCCAGGTTGTAGTAGTATCTTGTCTTTGTGTTTTTATAATTTTCTATCTGACCCGTGTATGTATTTGTCGTTGTACTGTCCTTATCAATCAAAGCTGCTTTTTCACTGCTGTCATGTACTGCAAGGGAAACCACTGCATTGCTGTTTCCGGCATCATCAAATCTGGTAATGCCAGCCAGTTCATCAAAGTACTCTGAATTGCCGATGTTCAGGGCAACTGCACCCTCGTTAATTTTATAAGCGGAATCCGCCGCACTTCCCCATGTGCCCACTTCCAGATAGAGGGCAGAGGTTGTCTTGGTCTGATCTGCATTCGTTTCTGTAAGCAGACCGGTTCCCACCAGCAGACCACTTGGATTCTCTTTCTCTGATTTTCCTGTAAAGGTATTTTTTTTCTTATCTGTGTCTGTCGTAAATACGATGCTGTCCTTTGCGGTTGCATTCCAGTATCCGGTTGCCTGATAGACAAGTCCACCAAACTGGGCAGTGCATGCATTTAGCGTCGAGCCCGATATGGTCACTCCGGCATTCGCAGCAAACTTAACATTCGTATTCTTCCACTGGTAGCCCAGCAGACCGCCGCTGGTTATGTCTGATGATGTTGTGACCGTCTCACCCTTTACCGATAATTTAGAAACCGCTATCGTGCTGGGTTTTGCCGCATTATTCGAATCTTCCCCACGGCTGACTGCGATCAGACCGCCGACATAGGCATTGGATTGCGATGCAGATGTAATGAAACCGCTTAAGGTCGTGTTACGCACAGTTACGGTACAGCCCCCCATTACTTCCGCCGCAAGACCGCCGATTCTGTGGTTGTCAGTATCACGTTCATCATCAAGGCTCGCTGTATTCCCCCATGTACAATCTGTAAAGATTAACGTACTTCCTTCGCATCGAGCCAGAAATCCTCCTTGCCAAGCCAGAAGCTTCTTTGCATCTGTTGCTTCTTCTGTTACAGAACTCTTGGTATTTACTGTAACATGGTTGAATTCTGTCTTTCCACTTGCCAGGCCTATTGCCCCTGCGACAAATGCTGGATATTTGATGCCTTTTACTTCCTGATTTACCGTCTTCGGTATTTTGCAGATGACATTACCATTAATCGTAAGCTTGGAAATGGTTACATCCCCGGCAAATGGAATCAGTGCCAGACTGTAATGCGTATCTCGCTGGTCGCTTCGCTTTGCATAGAGCTGTCCGGCTGCAAGATCATTTCCAGAAATATCTTTGCCATATGTAGCTCCAATATCCAATGTAATCGTATGATTGCTGCCGTCCAGCGTTCCTTTGAACTGATGTGCTTTCTTATCTTTCTCTATATTATCCTTGCCGATGCCAATAATACCTGTATTGGTAAGATCCACATCTCCGGTCAGTTGCACTGTCTGTTTCTGGGTTCGATCCACCTCGCTCTCAAGCTTCAGTGCTTCCGTCTTTTCCGTCTTTTCCGTATCGGTCTTGGAAAACTCAAATGCCAGCGCATATGCCGCAAATTGATTTGCACCATTGATATCCGCCTTAGTTCCATTCTCTACAGAACTGTTTATCGTAACAGTATGAGCTACTTCATCAAAGGTAAAGACTCCATCTTCACCTTCAGACAGATTTCCCCCAAGTCGAATCACAGCTCCCCAGTTTCCAATATCTGAGCCGCTTCGATCCGTACCGGAATAACGGGTCAGGCTCCAGCCTTTTCCGTCTGCATCCAGACTATTACCATTTCCAAGAGCATAGATCAGACCATTTTCATTGCATCCCACAATCTGTCCTACATGGTTATAAGCAGTTGTAATCTTCTGCTTCTCTAAATTTGTCTCTCCGTGAAGGCGCAGTACCCCCTTTACCAGATGACCAATCAGACCGCCATGACCTTCCACCTGATCTGCTTCGTTTGCAAGATCATTATCATCTGCTGTAGTTATTGTCACATTTCCCACATTGAGGAAACCGTCATTCAGCTTTCCCACCAGACCGCCAACACTTGTGGTATTACTGTTTTTCATATCTGCTGTGGAAGCAGACACATTTTCGATTTCCACATAACTGCTGCCGGATACAGCACCGATCACTCCACCATACGTGGTACTTGCTTTACTTCCACCTGTGGAAACTGCCCTGATATCTGAATCAGCAGCGTTGGAAGTTCCTTTTATGGCCAGTGTATTTTGCATAACGGCTACACTATTTCCATCTGTACTAGCTACAGTATCATAGGCTCCGACCAGTCCGCCCAGATTTTTCACTTCGCTCTCACTGATCACCTTTGTCGTGATGGCATCTGTCGTCTTTCCTGAGACAGCCACGGTAGTGGAACTTGTACTGGTGTTTTTCAGCACGCCAAATAATCCGCCGACATCCTTGCCGCCGGAAACAGCAATGCCGTGAAACTCATATTCAGAAAGATCGTAGCTGATTGAATTGTCAGTACCGTTATCTATGCCGCCTTTCGTAACCGAATACGCTCCGATCAGTCCGCCTGCTGCTTTTTCACTGCCTGCCTTTAACGTAAGGGTATCCGCAAACGCAAACTTTCCGGCAGCCGCTTCGTTTTCTCCATTTTCTGCCTGAACGCTGATCTTTCCATCTGTCACGCTTCCGGCCAGTCCTCCGGCCTTTCCGGACGCAGAACTTACCTGCGCTGCAGAAGTTCCGGCAATCGTTAATTGACTGTCTGCTTTCATCCGGCCGACAAATCCACCCGCATCTGCTTCTGATGCGGTTGCTTCGACACTAACCGTCTTCTTAGTATTATTCTTAAAAGTCGCAGTCAGGGATGCGCCCGGTTCCATCGTATTACAGAATAAACCTGTATGACTCTCTCCGCTGACTTTCAATGAGTTTGAGAAATTATTTGTAAAAGTTATCTCTGCACTGCTGCCTTCTTCCATCGTGCCAATCAAACCGCCGATTGCTGCTTCTTGTATCCTATCAGAATTCAAATTGCTAAGTACAACCGTTGAAGTTAATTTTTTACGATCTTCACTATATTTCAGTTTTTCTGCCAAAAGTGGTTTCGTGGTGGTGGAAAAAGTCCCTGAAATGCTAAAGGAAATCGGATCCAGATCTGCTTTCGTTGAAAGCGCATGAAACAGTGCTTTCGTCGTGGTTATTGAGAAATTTTCTGCTACTGTTTTTTTATCAAATTCAAATTTTCCTTCATACGGATCGGCATCATCACCCAGTCCCAGAAAGCTATAAGTCTGCCCTTTAATCTCTGCCGTTCCCGTAAGATCCCATCCTGAAGTTGTAACCAGGTTTATTGTATACTTTTTATATTCGGAAGGCTTCACATTGGATAACAGGATTAATCCGATTCCATCTGTTACCGTTATTGTCACGGTATTTGCATCAACTTTTAATTTGTCTTTTGCAGCTTCATCATCTTGAGCAAGTTGAGCCGCTTTCTCAAGTGTCAGCGTCGGAGTCTGATTTCCCGCATCCGCCGCTACGGATGCGGCATTTGCCTGGTTTTCCGCATCGCTGCCGTCCTGCCGGTTCTGGCCTTCGTTTTCTGCAGACGTGGACTCTGGTTTCTGCTCTGCACTTTCTGACGCTGCTGTGTCGTCTATCTGGCTGCTGCTCTTGGCAGAATCTGTGCTGTCCTGCTGTGTTTCCTTTTCTGCTGATCCTGTTTTTTCTGTCTCGCTGCCTTGTTCCGCAGATTCTGTCTCTTCTGTCTCGCTGTCTTTTTTTGCAGACCCTGTCTCTTCTGTCTCGCCGTCCTTTTCTGATGGTTCCGTGCTGTCTGTCCCGGTTTTTGTCCCGCTCTGCTCTGTACTTTCCGTCTGTCCTCCGGTTCCGCCATCTTCCCCTGCATCCACAGAGCCTGCCCCGGTATCCAGAATGGATTCGCCCGCTGCTTCTTCCGATATGGTCTGCGTTTCCGTGCCTTCTTCTGCCCCTGTCCCTGCCAGTGCCGATGCCGGTGTCGTCAGTACCATGCAGACTGCCATTCCGGCCGCTACCATACGCTTCATCCAGTTTATCTTTTTACGTACTCTCATTTTCATCAATCCTATCCTGCCTGTAAAAATAGTAGGAGACCTTATAATCCACTCATTTTTCTAACTCACTCTGCCCCTTCTGCTTTCTTTTCCTGATAGGAAACAGTAACAAGACTTCCAAAAGAAATCCAGTTATTCTCTTTCTCCTCTAACGGTTTGTCCGGGTTTCTGTAAAACTGGAACTGGATCGCGGTTGTCGAAGCGTCCACATCAAATACATACGAATGCTTCCCCTGCTCCGGGACCGTGGTATTCTTCCCGCCTATTACAGTCCAGCTGCTCAGCTGCAGCTTATCATCCCAGGTGACCGCCACCTTTCCTTCTCCATTTCCTGATATTTCATAATTGAATGCATCGTAATCCAATGGGCTCTTGTTAATTGTTGAATCAAGGAATTTTCCTGTCCAGTTTTTTGTCACTTTGTAATCTGCAAACGAAAGAATTGCTGCCAGTTTCTGTGAATTGACCGCGTCTGCCGAACTGGAATCCGGTTCCGCCGTTATCTGGATTTTGATCTTGTCTTTCAACGCTTTTGGAATCCGGAAGGAATAACTATTTTTTTCTGCTTTTCCCGCTGCCAGTTTCTGGTCTTTCAGGGTACATGTTCCATTCGTATCAAAACTATTCCCGCTCATCGTGATTTCTTTAATTCCATCCGGAAGGTTTTCTCCGCCGTCTGTGGCAGTCAGGACTGCACTGACTGTGTAGGTAATGTTCTTCGGGTTATAAAGAGTCTCATCGCCCCACACATAATTGCACACGATTACCATAATGGTATAGTAATTGTCGCTTTCTACGAGTGAAATCCGTTTTACCGGAGGATTTTCATCCGTCAGTCTTATCAGTGACAGATAATTCGAACCAAACATTGTATCGCTCTGTGTTCCTGTTGACACGACACGCTTTACGCTCTGAAAATTAGTGTACGCCGCGAAGCTTCCGCCCACGACAAGGATCAGCACTCCCAGAACAAAAATCGCTCCGGCAGGACTACCACACCGGATCCGTTTTCCTGTTTTTTTCTTCATTTTAATCTCCACTCTTTTGTGCCATCTATGTTCTCTATTTTACCCATCGTTTTTCAAAAATGCAAGCATTCCTTGTATTCTGCAACAATTTGTTACCACGCTCGTTACTGCTCGGAAGTTTGACAGTTAAATATAAATTCACTAAAAAAGTACAGAACAAATCGAATATCCGTTCTGTACTTTATATGTTTTCTATCTTATTTGTTCAAAAAATTATACTTTACTTACCTTTCATCTCACCGTAAAGCTGAAAGAATGGTTCTTTTAACTTTTTCTGTGCATCCACGGGTCGAGTAGACGCACCCCTTACGGTCGTACGCCCCTCGCAGAATCCGGACTTGCGGCTTTCCCGCATCCGGCTCTTTGCGAAACGAATCGTTCACATTTTTCAATCGTATACACTGACATATATTTTTGCTCTTACTAACGGGTAACTGTTATCAATCATATTCAGAAACTCTACCCAGTTGTAGCTTTTCTTCTGGCTTCTTCTGTTCAGCCAGTAGAAAAGGCTTTTCATAACATTATAACGAAATGCTGGAGTTATCACCTCTTTAAACCACCACACCAGTACATAGTGCATATAGATACACGAGATGACCGGTGAACAGACAGAACCCTGTCCGCTTCCTTCCTCTGTTGCTTCGAACTGGTAGTCGTTCATAATCCCTGCTTTCAGCATACGCCTGACAAGCCGGGTGATATTAGGGTCTTTAATCTTTGATTCTATGAAGCGGATAATCCATTCATGGTCGAGATGTTGGAAAAATCCTTTGACATCCGCATCTAACACATAACTGGTCGGCTTTCTTTCCAGCATCGTGTTCAGTTTACGGATTGCCCTATGACATCCTCTGTTAGGTCTGAATCCCATCATTTCGTCATAAAACAATGGTTCAAATACCGCTTCCAGTATCCTGCGCAGTGCTTCCGGCACCAGTTTATCTTCATAACAATAGATACTGAGAGGGCGCGTCTTTCCATTATCCTTTGGTATCTCTACCAGTCTTGCCGGTTTGGATTTGTAGGATTTCTTCTTTAAACGTTCTACCAGATTTTCTATGTTCTCATCCAGGTTTCTACTATATTCCTCTTTTGTAACTCCGTCGATTCCTACAGCTTTCTCCCCATCCATTTGAAGATGACAACTCTGAAGCATCTCTTTGTTAATGAGATGTCCCAGTGACGTAAAGACCATGTCTGGATTCTCTTTTGATAATTGTGATATTCTCGCCAATTTCGTTTCCATTAGTTCTCCTATCTCTGTGTATAGCTAATGTTTCCTCTTTGATATAGTTTCGCAGGCCAAAACTGCGAGGAACAGTTCTATCTCGACTTCCCTCCGGCATTTATTTTGTTCATGCCTTCATCAGTACTTTTCGGGCCTCCGACTACCTGCATTTCTTTTGCCTTCCTTCCAGACCACAAAGTCGGCGCTCTGATTTATGGGATTTCGGTGCTCTATAGCTATCCCCATTACCTTTCTGTCTACGCTTAGCATATGCCGTTACCGTCATACACCCAAGACTCGCTTCAAATGCTGTGGCTAGCAACTTATTTGACAGGATTTCCACCTACCGGATTATATGCCCTTAACTGGGCGCACGGTCAGACCCCATAAAGAAAATATATTTGGCACCGAACTGGCGCACACCCCCGTTTCTTTCATTATATCAGAAACGGGGGTGATTTTGTGGTTTTTTGACAGGCTGAGGAAGGCTCCGGTGCCAAAAGCGCCGGAGCCTTCCTTGAGTCTTACTTTGCAAGTACAACGGAAATTTTGATTTCCTTTTCCGCCTCGCTCAGGTCGAACGCGCCGCCGTCCGCAACGCTCACACGTAGCTCATACAGTGTGCCGTCAGAAAGCGTATCCACGGCGCTGCCTGCTTCATCCGTGATCGTCCACAGCTCTTTGCTGACCTCCGCCGGCTTTCCGTCTGCACCGTAGGCATAGAGCTTCAAATCAGCGGCGCTTCCGGAAAGATTGTTCATCCGGAACGAGACCGTCGTGTTGGGATGAACATTTTCGACCGTCACAGTATTGCGCCAGCTCGCGACCGTACCTTCGCCGCCATCCTGTTCAAACTGCGCCTGCGACAGCGTGTTTCGCGCGGACTTGTCGAGATCGACCTTACGGTAGGGCATTTCGGGAAGATACACAAAGCGGTCCTGCAAGCACAGCAGCTCCAGATAGCCCGTCGGGCAGTAGAGCGCGTTGCCGCTGTTTCCGGCATACATACCGATAGCCATGTTATTGTAGCCATATTTGTTGGAGATGTCCATGGTGAATACCGTCTCGCCAGTGGCAAAGTCCAGAATGATGTACTGCCACATGCCGCTTTCCAGATCCTGCACATAGCCGTAAATATAGCCGGTTGCGGTGGAGAGCTTCATAATCGACGTGTCGCTCAAGTCATTTCGGCACCAGACGCTTTTCATCTCATAGCCGGAATCGGTTTTGACCGTATCGACACGTTCGACGCCGGGCGCAATCATGCAGTTGCCCTTTGTCAGCCAGTTCGTATCATAGATGTTGGCGTAGCTCTGGATGGAAGAGTCACTGTTGGGATCAGCAAGGCCTGCGCTGCCTGCGCCGAACCAGTTGCACACGATGGTGCTGACGGTGCCCTCGCTGTCGTCATAGACGATGGCAGAGTTTTCAATCGCCACCTGATAGCCCTCGGGCAGATCATCCAGCACCGGCATGCTTGCAACGATCTCACCGGTATTCATATCGAGCGCCAGCAGCTTGACTGGATCCGCGTTGTCGGTGAACATCACAAGATCCGGTGTCAGCGACGGGGAGCAGCCGCCGCCCCAGGCAAGACCGCCGCCGGTGGTCTTGTCGTTTTCGCCGCTGACCTTCGCGCCGACGCTCTCATACGGTGTGCACCAGACAGCCTCGACACCGTTATTGGCACGCAGCAGATAGCAGTTCTGGTTTGTCAGGATGACCGCGCCGTCCTTGGAGGCGGCAATCCCGTTTTCCGCGCCCTCGCCGAGCGCCAGCCCGTAGACGAAGACGGCCTTCGAAAGGTCGGCCTGCTCTCCGTTCAGGATCGCCTCGATCGCCGAGTGGGCGATGTAGCCGAGCACGCCCTGCTGCTCACGCTCGGGATAGATGCGGAAGCCGCCGGTTGCAAACCAGAGGTTTCCATCGTAGTCAAAAACCACGGACAGAAGATTCTGCGTCAGCTCCTTGCCGAGCGCAGCCTCGGCTGCCGTCTTGATGTCAATGTCCAGTACCTTTTCAAATTCAGGCAGGACGTTTCCTGCTTCATCGGTTGCCCGCAGCATCAGCACATGGTTGTTGCTGGTGGGGCAGACGATGCGGTTTTCCGAGTCCAGGAACGTATAGGAGCTCTGGATGACGTAACCGCCGCCGTCATGCTGCTTTGGGGAGAAATAGCCCAGCGTCGTGGTTTCCTCCGCGTTCAGATCGCGGATGGCGATGCCGCCGAGCAGCGGAACGACTGCGTGGCCGTAGTTGTCAAAGTAAATGGCAGGCGAAGCATTCGCGTTGGTTTTTTCATAGGAAACATTGATCTCCGGATAGATGCCAAGCGGCAGGACTTCATCCGTAGAGTCGGTATTGTAGCCGTCGTGGTGAATGTTGGCGTCGCTCTTTGCCATATAGGGGTTTTCGTCAATACGTTTGGCATTCATGGCCTTTACCGGCAGGGCGGCGCTTGCCGCGGAGTCTGTATCCGATGCAAGCATGTCGGAAGACTGCTTCGCACCGCAGGCCGCCAATGTCAGGCACAACACACCGGCCAGCAGAAGGGTTGGTACAGAACATGGTAACTTTTTCTTTTTCATTGATATCCTCCATTTTTGTGCTTATTGTCTCGGTTTGGTTTGATGCCCGTTTATTCAATCCAGGCATTCAGTCCTCGCTGGAATGCTTCTTCGGAAAACGGCTTCATCAGGAAATAGTCGGCCCGCAGCCGGAAGGCGTGAAGAGAGAAATCCAGGTCACTGCACCAGATCATCCGGCACGCGGGGCATAAGGAACGAAGGTGCTCCGCCGCATTCAATCCTGCCACCCCGGAAAGTGCAATGACGGCATTGGTTGGAGCATCTTTCTGCGCCGTTTCAAAAAAGCGTTCCTGGTCGTCATATTGCATGACCTGCGGGAACAGTCCCCTCGTTATGCAAAACTGGGTAATTTGCTCGGCGTAGCGCTGCCGCTCTGCTTCCTGTTCTGCCAGTACAGCAATACGATACACAGATCTCCCTCCTTCCTTCATCCGATTAGGCATCTTGCTTGCACTCAGTATAAAAAGGCCATTCGGTTTTTTCAAGCGCCGTAGCACGAAAGGTGCGATTTTGGCACGAATTCCGACAGCGGTTCTTTGTCATCCTCGACACACTGTGATATAATTATCTTGGAATTTAAGCACAAGGAGAGAACCCTGCATGAGAATTGCGATTGTGGATGATCTTGCCGCGGAACGCACACTGCTGAAAGACCGGCTGGAGTGGCAGCTTCAGCGGAGAAACGTACAGGCGGATATTCTGGAATACGAAAGCGGCGAGACATTTCTGGAAGCGGCAAGGAAAGCGACCTTTACTGCCGCATTTCTGGATATTTATATGGATGGCATGACGGGCATGGAGGCGGCAAAGAAGCTGCGGGAAACCAACAAGGACTGCCTGCTGGTTTTTACCACGACCTCGACCGACCATGCGCTGGAGGGCTTTCAGGTACGGGCGCTGCACTATCTGGTCAAGCCCTTTACCGAAGCGGACATCGACGCGCTGACGGACGAGCTGCTTGCCCGCGTACCGCAGCCGGATAAATATATGGAGCTAAAGGTGGAGGGAAGCGAGATCCATCTGCGCTATCAGGACATCGTCTACGCAGAACACTTCGCCCACTTGATCTACGTCCATACGACGGTTCAAAAGACGCTTGCCACGCGCCAACCCTTCAAGACGTTCATCGCCCCACTAAAGGATGACACACGCTTTTTTGTGTGCGGGCGCGGCGTGATCGTGAATCTGGAACACGCGAAGGATCTGGAAGGCGCCGCCTTCCGCATGGCGGACGGAAGCCGCGTGTTTGTCAGTCAGGACCTTCTGAAAAGCGCCCGGCAGGCGCTTATGGAGTTCTTGCTTCAAAGGGGGCGGATGGCATAATGGAGCTGATGCGTTCAATTCTGGAGCTCGGCGTGGTGATTCCCGGCATGCTGCTTGCCTACTTTCCGGTAAAATCCAGTTTAAAGCAGCCGCTGTCAAAGCTTGTTTTATGGCTTGCCCCGCTGCTTGTGCTGCTTTGTGCCGCCGGAGGCGTGGTGTGCTATGCGCGCCGCATGCCGACTGCGCCGGTGCTTGCGGGGCTGACCTTGCTCGCAGCCGTGATCTACATAAAAACACTCCGGATCTCGCTTTGGAAATCCGGAACGGTTGCATTATCTGTCTGTGCGGTATTTGCCTGTATCAACAGCCTTTGCCGGGCGATCAACGCCGCTATGCTGATCGATTCGCCGCAGGCACAGGCTGCGCCGTGGTTCTGCCTGCGGGCCGTGATTTGCTATCATGCGATCTGCTGGCTGTTTGCCGCCATCGCCTATTATCCTGCGACGCACAGCGTGCGGAGGATGGTCGAGGATGAAAATTTTGCACAGACCTGGTATGTGTTCTGGGTGCTGCCGCTGATGTTCATTGCACTGAATCTGTTTATGATCCCCAAGTATGCGGACACGCTCTATACCGGGCGTGTTTTGCAGGGGTATTTTGTGATCAGCATCGCACTTTTGTTTTTGATGCTTTTCTTCAACGCAATCTTCCTTCTGATGGCGATCAGCATCAACCGGAATGTGAGATTGCAGCAGGAGAACCAGCTGCTTTCCATGCAGCAGCAGCGCTACGAAAGCCTGAAAGCTGCCATTGAGGAAGCACGGCAGGCGCGGCACGATCTGCGCCACCAGCTATGTCAGCTCGCTGCCCTTGCAGAAGAAGGGAATCTTGAAAAGATCAAAGCCTATCTTTCCGGCGCAGTTTCCAGAATCCCGAGTTTTGAAATGCATTTCTGCGAAAACCGGGCGGCAGACAGCGTGGTTGGGTATTACTGCGCGCTTGCCAAACGGGAGAATATCCCGTATTCCGTGCAGATTGATCTGCCGGAATGTCTTCCTGTAGACGAAATCAATCTGTGTCTGGTTCTCTCTAATCTGCTGGAAAATGCGCTGGAAGCCAGCCTGCGCACTGCACCTGCCAGACGCAGAATCGAGCTGACCGCCTATCTGCATGGCAACAGTCTGGCACTGATTCAGGTTGAAAACACCTATGACGGAGTTATTCGGGAAAAAGACGGGGTATTCCAGTCCTCCAAGCGAAAAGGAGAAGGTGTTGGTATCCAGTCCGTCCGCCATATCGCAGAAAAATCTGGTGGAGTAAGTACAGTCACCTATCAGGACGGCCTGTTCTGCGCAAAGGTCATGCTCTGCGGGTAATTATGCCTGCCTTTCCAAAACGCACGACCACGGATTTCAGTAATCTCGCCTCCGGCAATCTCATCGGCTATCTAATGGTACCTGACCCCGAGTTCCCACGAACACCATCCTTCCAGCGCCGCCCGCAGCCGTCGAAAGCGCTGACTGGCAGCGACCGCACGAAAGTCAAAGTCATGGGACGCGAATCTATTCTCATTAATAAATCACTGACCGATCTGCGTGCTGTGGAACAACTGACCGACAGCGAACAGCTGAATGGCCTGGCGGCACTTCTGCTGGATGCGGCGGAACGCAGGATGGACGGTAAGAAAACACTGGTGCAGGTTGTGGATCTGCTGGAACGGCAGATGGATGAAAAAGGACTTGCTTCTCTTCTCGCTCCTGGAAGACCTGGGGATCTGGCGCGGCCGAGACGGCAGGAGATCTTTGAATGCCTGGACCGGTGCAGGGAATTGAAGTTTTAGGTAGAAAAAGTCCCACTGCTGACAAGCTATTCATCAGCAGCGGGACGATACATATTATTTATTTTTCTCCTGGTGTTCTAATTATCCCTCAGACTAAACTGTTCCACCTTCCCATCCGGCAGCAGCATCCTTGTCTGCGATGCAATTCCGGTTACCATATCAACGCTTACCTCATACAGAGCCTGCGATGCAGACGGGTTTCCAGGCATGCCGCATCGTACGGTTGTGCTGTACGTTGTCCCATTTACACTTCCTTCCATGACCGCAAGATCTTCTCCCGGGGAATCAATCGTTCCCTGCGCATAATGCTCTTCTAACTTTTGATACACTTCTTCTGCACTCATAACATTCTCATCCGAAGAAGTATCATCCTGCACAGAGTCATTCTGTGTCAGTTCCAGTGGTTTCCAGTCTACGCTAATTTTTTCCCCAAGTTCTGCAGGACAGTCAATCTTGTCCAGACTATATCCATTTGCATTGATTTTATAATAGTTTCCCTGATCCCCCGCGTCGCTGTAGATCACACCACTTGTATAAATATGTGATTCTGTATAGGCGGAGAAGGTGTCATCCTCCCCCACTCTCTGAACGCTTTTTCCATCCTGCGAGAGAACATCTACCGTTTTATACTCTGTTCCAGTTATCGTCTCATAACTAATCAGCAGTTCTGGTATTCCATTTCCATCAATGTCATAATATCCATACCAGACCTGCCAGCCATGTGAAATCAAAAAATCATCAATATAAAGAAACTTTCCTGAAACAGCATCTGTTCCGCCGGCTATATAAGCATCCGTCGCATCCCGGTATTCCTGAAATACTTCATCATACAATTCCTCTTTGTATTCCATCGGCTCATCCATAATATTCACAATCATCGGCGGCTCATAGTCTGTGGAAACGAGAATTGCATCATCACTGCCACTTTCTTCTACTTTCACCACAAAAGAATACGTTCCGTTCCGATCTGGATTGCTTATAGTCAAATGATAGATTCCATTTGGAAGATTCAGTTCATACGGGCCAGCTTCCTTTACCTGTATTTCTTTGTTGTATTGATGACGGATGCTGACTTTTCTGTCTTCCAGGATCTTTTCTTCTCCACTTATTCCCATGATCTTCAGCACATAGCCGCCATAATAGTCCTGCTTTTTGTCATAAACCCGCAGTGTGCTGCCTGGTTTGATATCATATTCGATATTGTTAATCGCTTCTTCTGCATCAAAAATTTCAACAACATCAAATGCTCTTCTCACCAAAATCTGTTGTTCTTCTGTCAACTCTTCCATCGCATCAGCGGCATATTCCGCAAAGGTCCGGCACTGCGCGAAATCACAGTCCGATGTCATCATGACGATAACTCTGTACCACAATTCACTGAGTTCCTCCCAGGATAACTGCCCCTGGCCGCTTTCATTTAATCCATTTTTCATCAAATATGCCGTATACGAAATGACGGTGGAATATCCATGTGCATAGTCTGTCTGAGATTCCTCCCCATCTTTGTTTCGCACGTTAATCCTGTCGTTCGGTAAGATTTCATTAGCACCAGTGCTTCTCGGATATCCATTCTCATATGGATTATGTATGATTCGGTTTCCCATCTCCCAGTCAGCTCCATCTCCGACAGCTTCTGCAAGAATTTCCCCAAAAATATCCGAAATTCCTTCGTTTATCGCACCGGTTTCTCTGTTTCCAGAACTCCATTTCGCATATTTTCGAGTAATGATATGTGTATATTCATGGGCAATTACGTCTAGCGACTCAGTTACCTTTCCTGAATACGCAGTTCCAAGATCCATCCATCCTATTTTCCCCTGATATGCGTTCTCATCATAATCTTGTATTGCATCTGCAAGACGCTCTTTATAATCCACAACCCCTGCAGCCGCATTGTTTCCCTGCTGTGCTCCTAATTCATCATTGCTGACAACTGCAAGAACTCCCCAGCCATTTTCTTTATGTTTTTTCAGAAAATAATCATAAATCGAGCCAATCGTATTTAAATCAGAATAAACCTCTGCGGATGTTTGTGGCGTATCATCTTCATTTCCAAATATAGTATCCTTGCTTCGAACCTGCTGCAATACTTCCGGATAGCTCAGACCAGAAGCTGGATCCATATAGGTCTGACCGCCCGCATCATACATATAAATATTTCGTTTCTGATCCTTCAGCACATAATATCCATCAACTGGATCTGTTCCCTCGATTTCCTGCTGTCCATTTGTATCCGTATAAATTACAGATTCTTCATACAGCTCCGGCACCGCTTCCAGTACCTCTGCCTGATTCGCATCTACCAGAAATTGATACGATTCTGTCGGAATCTGATATGCCAGCCTCATAGTATCATTCATGTTATAAACACAAAGATTCTCCTGATTTAGAGTAATTTCATCCAAACTAGCCACTTCATCCATTCCAAGTGTTTCCGAAGCATACTGCCGGATGTTTTCCACTGCCTGTTCTTTGGTAATCGATGGAGTTAAATTAAGATCCTCTGCAACATCCGTTGCATTTCCGGTCACCGATGCCACATTTCCATCCTGATCCACTGCAACCACGATTGCTCTTCCATATACAGGGATTCCCTCATAATTCTGTTCAAAGCGGTAATAATGATCGCCGCTTACTTCTGCAGTGGATGTCTCTTTCAATTCGGAAAGTGCATTTTCCAATCCAAGCTCCTCTTTCTGCTCTACCAGCCATGCCTGCGCTTCTTCTGCATTCTGAATTCCGTTTGCTTCTTCTTTTGTGTCCTTATTTTCTACGGCTTTTTCATTTTTTGCTGTTGCTGCCTGCGGATCTGACTGGGGCTTGGGATTTTGATTTAAACCAAGTGCAATTCCCCCTCCTGCCGCAAGAATCACAGCTACACCGACCATCCAGATCCATTTTTTCTTTTTAGTTTCTTTTGAAGTTTGCTTTTGCACCGCCTGGCGGGATTCCACTTTTTCCGAAACTTTGTTTCCACAAAATGGACAGAACTTTACATTGTCTTTGATTTCCTTCCCACACTTTTCGCAGAACATTACTTTTCTCCTCTCTCATTGGACAAATTTATTTGAAACCGTCCTTTATAAACAGACGATTGCAAAACGCCATAAATCACATAAAACACAATACTTTCTATTACCTAATATCTCTTTACTGGATAATTTTTTTCTTAAAAGCAACAATTTTTTGTCCATTTTTTTAATTCTTTGTTTTTCTAAAAAGAAATATCATCTAAAAGATTCAGCACCGCAGGCATATTACATATTTTCCAATTATCATTGACTTTGCCAACTAAAATATAATCATCGACTAATAATTATTGCTCTTTTTTCACTTGCCAACTCTCTCCATTTTACAAATTTAATCAAATATTTTCTTTACACTTTACGTTACTCTCATATTTTTATTATCTAATTTTCTATAATACCAGCCTCCAGTTTTACTTTCAAAATTCTTAGCACACTTTCTTCTATTCTTTTTTCCGTTATGTCTCCAGAATTCACTGCTGTTTCTATGCCATTTATGGCGCTTTCCAGCTGATATGGCATTAAAATCATATCGCATCCCACCTGTATGGCTTTTACGGCCGCCTCATCGGACGAATACAGATTTGCAATCGCGCTCATCGCCATAGAATCGGTAATAATGATCCCGTTATATTTCATCTCCTCACGCAGAATTCCCGTAACAATATCATGTGACAACGTTGCTGGAATTTCTTCTGTTACATTTGGCAGTGTAATATGGCCCACCATAATCATGGATGCTCCTGCTTCTATCCCCGCCTGAAAAGGGCGCAATTCACATGTTCGAAGCTCGTCCAATGTTTTCCAGCTTTTTGCCTCTCCATAGTGACTGTCTTCTTCCGTATCGCCATGGCCTGGAAAATGTTTTAACGTGCACACCATCCCACTGTCGCGAAATCCTTTTACACAGGCAGCAACCATCTCAGCCACCTTCTCTGGATCTGTACCAAATGCACGGGAACCAATGACAGTATTGTTCGGATTGGAATTCACATCGGCGACTGGTGCAAAATCGAGATTAAATCCAAGCTGCGAGATTTCGCTTCCAATCGTATTTCCAACCCGGTAAGCCTGACTGATATCCTCCGTATCCCCGACCGATTCCATAGACGGAATTGCGGTAATTCCCATTTCAGAATTATTTCCCAGTCTCATTACGCTTCCGCCCTCTTCATCTACTGCGATGAATAGCCCTGTCTTCGAATAGGACTGCATATTCTGGATCATCGTTATCGTTTGTTCTCGATTCAGCAAGTTAGGCGCAAAAAACACAATTCCACCAACCGGCTGCGCTTCCAACGCAGCCCTTGTCGTGTCTCCAGCCATCGTTACTGTTGATACACCAGTAAGTTGTTCCGGCGTTACCACAAACAATTGGTAAATTTTTTCTTCCAGACTCATATGTTCCATCATATTCTGTGCTTTTTCTTCTACTGTTTGTTCTGTTTGTTCGTCGGTCTTTTTTTCATCGTCACCCCTTTTTCCAGCCTGTTCCAACGGTTCTGCGATATCTTCTGTCTCCGTTTTTTCAGGACTTTCCGTCACTGCCGTAACTTCTTCTTCGGTTCCTTTCGGTGTTGTTTCTGTTTTTACTTTTTCATCATCCGAACCGGTTGGCATGCCCTTTTCCTGTTCCAATTCCGATGCAGCTTCTATCGTATCTGTTTTTGTCCGTGTCTGTTTCTGCACTTTTTCACCTTTTCCCAGGACACCAATGATTCCAATCACCACACCTGCCATAAACAAAATTCCAGCGATCCCAAAAATCATCCTTTTTCTGTTTTTCTTCTTCATCCGTTTGTTTCTCTTTCATACTCGCAGACATACCCAACCTTTCCAGCAATCTTCGGAAAAGCACCTACGATATCATTTCTCTGATCATTAAAGGTCCAGCCAATTTCTTCTTCGTTATATTTTGCTTTCCACATGCACAGAAATAACTCTTTTGTTCCATCCGTATCCTGCCTGCTTGGTTCTCCCGGATACCAGTTATCAAAGGTCCAGTCTTCTCCTGTGATCCATCCTGCCTGTTTCCATTCTTCCGTATCCGACTGCAGTTTCGCGCCCAGCCAGAGATACGTGAGGCCTGACCGGTCTGCCATTTCACTGATTTTTTCATATTCTTCTTCTGAAGTGATCGTTGCCAGATATCCCCCTCTTTCCTCACAGGCATTCTTTGCGTCTTCCCAGGACAGGTCTCCTGCAATCACTTCATACGTATGTATGATCTCTGGTGCTTTACTTTCTGAAACTGTACTGGTTTCTTCCTTGGATTCCGAAACTGTTTTTTTATTTTCTTCCGTTTCTGCATATTCTGTTTCTGATTTTGTTTTGACCTTGGTATCTGTTTCCTGGTTTTCTGTTGTATTTTCGCTCACAGACGCAATCTCGTCCTGATCCGTTTTTTGTTTCAATTTGGAAGACTCACTGATCTTTTCCGGGACTGCTGTTGTTTCCTTCTTTTCTTCTCTGGCTATCTTCTGTTCCTGTTTCTGATCTACATTTTTCTTGCCAGACAACGCATGTACTGCCGCATAACCCACTCCGGCACAAGCTACAATTCCAAGAATAACTCCCAGAACTACAAACACTTTCTTTTTCTTCTGGTGTCCTGTTTTTTTCACTACTGCCTGTTCTCTTCTCTCTTGCTGTTCCTGATTTTCTGTTATATCCTCTGCCGTTTCTTCCGGCAACAAATTTAACATATCATCCGGAATCATAGTTCCATCGTAAACGCAAAATCTGGCCCGCTCTAGAATTGGCCGCCCACACGTCGGACATCTTGAAATTTTCTGACCACATTTTCCACAAAATTTGGAATCATCTTTTATCTCACTTTTACACTTAGGGCAAATCATATCCTGTTCTCCTTTTTTACATGCTTTTTCCGAATCAAAGACACCCATCTGCTGTAAAGCTTTTATTCATCAAAAAAATCTCCTCGCAGTGTTAGAATCTTCTGTAACAGCAGAAACTTTCCATCACCGAAAGGAGATTTTTTCTTTTAAACGGAAGTAAAGCCTGGACGATGTACATACCAGGAACCGCCAATCTTTACACATGAAATCTGCATAGTCCACTCATTCTCCCGTTCAGATCCCTTGGCTGTAATCCGCACTGTGACAACGGCTGCTCCTTTTATTTTGTCTGCATCGTAATCATAGTCATGTTGTAATTCATATTTGACCTGTGCAAGATCAGTTCCATCACAGGTTTCCATATCTTCGGCCTTGCACTTTACTTTCACATCATCCCCACAGGTGCCACTAATCTGCCATGCCTGTTCTTCTGCTGAATCTGCAAGTACCTGTTGAAATTCTTCATCTGTACTATACCAGCCGGATGGCCCAACCATATAATCAATATACGGCGGTGCCAACAGTTTGTAATATCCTTTTACATCCTGATTCAGTTCTGTTTCGCACGCTTTTGCTGCTATTTTTTCCGGACTTTTTCCTCCAAATCTCAGAACCACTGCCAGAATCACAACCAGAACAACTGCTGCAACTCCAATCATTCTACTGGGCGATTTCATAATTTTCGCAATTCCAGAACCAGATGGTTTCTGCTTTTCTGATGCTGTATTTTGTTCGATAACAGCGCCACAGGCCGGACAAAATTTTGCATCATCCTCCAATTGTGCTCCACATTTTCCGCAAAACATACCTTCATTCTCCTTTTTCACGCCTTAACAACTTTCTGTTTCCGATTCATTTTTTAATGTAAGCTGTCCATCTTTAATTTCATAGTCCGCATAAAAATCAGTTTCCTCATTTACAGCTTCTGTCGTTGAATTAGATAAATACAGTTTTCCTTCTTTTTCCTCGTATTTTCCTTCTCGTTCCTGCTCTGTAAACAGAGTTTCAAATTGCTGAAGTTTATTTGCTTTATTTACTTCCAGATTATCATTTATCATCTCTTCTGTACTCGCGTATCCCGCATCTTCCGCCCATGCTTCCAAGCTCTCATATCCCTCATCCTCTTTCGATGCTTCCAAAGTATCTTTTATTTTTGCTTTTATTGCATCTTCATAACGTGTTATCACTTCTTCATATTTTTGCTCAAACTGCTCTGTATCAGATTTCAGCGCATACGTTCCATCTGTTTTAAATTCTAAAGTAAACGGAACATCCAGTTCATCTAGATCCACAACTTCCATGACAGAGCCTTTGTTCAGAACTTCCTTATTGGAATCACTGGTACTATCTATAATTTCCTGCATTTTTTTCTGGTTTTCCCACATTTCAGTCAACTCCGTGGTTGTTCCTTCTGACGTTTGAGAAATTTGTGAACTTTGAGAATTTTCAGAAGCACAGCCTGACATTCCTGTTGCCAATACAATTGCAGCTACTATTCCCATACTTGATATCCGTTTCCACTTGCTGTTTTTCATGATTTTTCCACCTTTTTCAATAAGCAAACAGGCTACCTGCTTTTTTAAATTTTATCGTTCATATTCATACACTGATCCACAAACTTTTCCACACCCGGCATAACAATCGTGCTCATGTTCAACGCTTTTAGTCCCAAGGCAAGGAATAAAATTTTCTGCCAGATCTGTACTGCCTGAACAATTGCTGATGTTAAATTTGTGATAAAAACTTCGTTTGCATTGATCCGTATCACAGACAAAAATGACTCTATGCAATTAATCGCATCGGGAATCAGGCCAATCGCCAAAATGCACATGGAAAAGATAAACAGCAATGCTCCAGCTTTTACTGCACATCTTCTCAACCACAGATTTTCTTCTACCAATAATACATATCCAATTAAAATTGCTGCCAGCAAAAGTCCTCCTGTCACTCCTGCCAGATAAATTACGGCGCCAAAACAGCCTGCTGAAATACCAATTTTTGTTTTCTGCATATTTTTTCCTCTTTTCAAACGCATTTAAAGTTCAAACAATTTATTTATTTTTAAATGCATAATCTGCTTTGTTTCTTAATAGTACATTCTGCCCATCATTCCTGCCATACCGCTGCTGAAGAAAAGAAACAGCATTAAGACAAACACTACAATGGTAAAGCAAAAATACGAGCGCGCAAAGTTTCGTAAATTTACATTCTTTGTTCCGCCAAAGGAAAATACCAGCAACAGGACAAATCCAACGCATGGAATTGCAAATAATAATTCATATCCAAAATATCCCCACATGGAAATCGGCTGATAATCGCCCATATCTCCAACCTGTGACGGGGTTATATTCGAATAGTTCTGATTTGGTGCAGTCTTTGTATTGTTCATGTTACTGCCCCAAGCCGGCTGATTCGCAGCTTCATTCTGCTGTGTCAGGTCCGCACCACATCCTTTGCAAAAGCGTGCGCCATCCACATTTTCTGTTCCACAATGTTCACATCTCATAGAACATTCCCTCCTTCATCTCTTGTACATTTTATAAAATAAATAAATTGTTTGCTTTTTTCACATACCACAGCATCCAAAGAAATCCCCTGGTAATTTCTTCCTTGTATTTCCAACCGTAGCGAAGGAACGTAGCTCCACAGGTAATCACCAGAATAACAGAAAAGAATTTACTTTGCTGCGCTTTTACATAGCGAAAGAAACACCAGCTTCCCATACAGAAAATCCATAAGAAAATTGTTGGATTCCACTGCCACGCCTTTTTCCATTGAAAGGTAATCACATACCATCCCGCATGTGTCAAACCGCAGCCTGGACATGGAATTCCAAATAAAATTCGCATAGGACATACCGTCTGAAACAGAATCTGCATTGTTCCAAGGATCATTCCTGTGAGAATCACTGCTTTTTTATACTGTTTCAAATCTTTCTGTATCCGCTCCTTGATTTCTTTTCCCCTATTTTCTTCGGCAAACATGAATCTGACGGTTCTCACTCTCCCAGCTTCTGCCCACAGTTCGTGCAGAATATCTGACCAGGTTCTAATGCGCTTCCACAGTATGGGCATACCGCTTCCGCTGAACTTTCTTCTGTTTTCGTTTCTTCAGCCACCACATTGTCTGTCTCCACCGGCTGTTCTGTCACCGCTTCTTCCAGCACTGGCTGTTCGGAAACTACTTCCTGTTCTTTTTCCAGTTCAACCTTTGTACCACATACCGTGCAGAACATCTGGCCGTCTTCCAGCTCATTTCCGCAGTTCGTGCATCTCTTTTTCTCTGTTGAAACCGCAGGTGCACTCTTTGCTTCTTCCATCACTGCCGGAATTTTAGTTCCACAGGAAGTACAAAACGCTGCACTTTCCGGAACAGAAGCACCACATACCGGGCAAATTCGTCCCGCACTGGCTTTGGGCACTTTGTGTTCTATTTTCGTTCCACACACATTGCAGAATGCAGAACCAGAAGAAACCTCGGCCCCACAGTTCGGACAGCTTACTGTTCCCTTTAATGTCTGAATCTGTTCTTTATAAACCTGAACCTGCTGTTGGCTTGCCTTAACGCCATCGCACCATTCTTTCATTTTTCCTTCCGCTGCAACTGCAAAATAATCATAAAAATATTTTCCCATCTGCCGATACAGCTCGGCCTGCTTCGTTTCTTCTTCCCGGATTGCATTGGAAAGCCGAAGTGTTTCTGACATTCCCTTTGCTTTTTCTGCTCCGGCATTGAACCATCCGGAAAGTTTCTTATCTACATCATCAAACATTGCCATGATTATGTTCTCCTTTTGTCTGTCATTCTGTATTTTTAATTTTTATACAATACAAAATCTGAAATAAAGCAATTAAATCCATCCCATCCTTTATCTTCTGCGCAAACAGTAAACCACTTCACACCGCTGAGATCCACATCCACTTTAATCGGTGCCGTTGTTCTGGTGATTTCTCCCGTCGTATACAAAATCTTTTCATTTTCGTCATAAACTGTAACAATTCCGGTATCTTTACTGCTGTCATCCGCTACCGCGATTGTTCCGGTCATTCTTGTATATTCCCCGTTCGCATAATAGGATGCATATCCTTTTCCATGATATGGTGTCAATTTATATAAATTTCCAGGACTATAGATGTTTCCCACACTGTCTTCCATGACCTTCAGTTCTTCTCCTGACTCAAACCGGTCAGATTCACTGATTTTCAAGTCACATAATTTCACCGGCACATTCTCCTGCACCTGCTGCAGAAGCTCAGTTAACGTCGAATTGGATTCCAGCACTCTTGTCGCACTTTTCAGATAGGTAATTGCATCGTCATAATTATCTTTGGTAAGATAATCATCTACCGTGTCCTGTACCGTTTTTACATAAGCATCTTCCGCGCTCTTTTCCAGGTTATCCAGTTCTGAGTCACCTTCATTTACTTCCTGTGCTTTCTTCAACAGTGCAAACAGTTCCTCATACTTTCCTTCATTCATATACTGCGTTCCATGATCCAGCGCATCGCTTTTCAACATAGCTGCATAAGAATCCTTCAACTCAGCCAGGCGGTTTGCCAGGTCTTCATCATCTGGAAGGATGTCGGCGGCAACTTCTACCGTCTGAATCGCGGTTTCATATTCCTGCTCATCTTCCGGATTTTCTGTCTTATTCAGAATTTCGGCTTTATAGCTGTCAACACACTGAGACATTTTTGACTGTGCTTCTTCGTAATTACTGTCATCCTCACTGACCTGCGCATAGGCCTCCATTGCCTCTTCATAGTCGCCGTCTTCATACAGTTCTTCCGCCTTTTTATATGCTTCCATCGAACTGTTCAGACTCTCCAACGTTTTTTCCTGTTCTCCAAATGCAGTTTCCAGTTTTTTAGATCCCAGCGTAAGATATGCATTTAATTTTTCACTGGCTTCCTCATATGTAATTTTTTCTGCTTTAAAATCGTCCAGAACAGTGGCACAGTCTTTCTCCGCCAGCTTGTCCAGAAGCATTTCCTGGATAACATGATCTTTGACATCGTTTTTATAAAGCTGTTCGATATCACTGTAATCACCTTTGCTGATCCGGCTTACAATTTTTCTTGCCGGAGACTTCACATAAAAGGTCAAAGCAGCTCCTCCGGCTGCCAGAATCACTACCAGCACCAAGGTCAGAATGATCGGTGCTTTTTTTCTCTTCTTTTTCGTTTTTTTATTCTTAGGCGGTTTTTGCGGAGATCTTGGTGTTATCGGTGTCTCCTGTTCTCTTTTCTGCTCCTCACCAGGCTGAAAAATCGTTCCAGAACCATGGTCCGAGCTACCTTTTCCCTGCTGTATTTCCTTTCCGCATCCCGGACAGTATTTCATTCCCTCTTTGACTTCTGCCCCGCAATAATTACAACGCATTTTCTCTCCTCCTGTTCCTTTTTTGTTATGATAAACGTCTTATGAACAAACTGGCTTTTCCAGCCTTCGGATCATAATCCATCACAACCTGCACATTATCTTTTCTGATCTGACAAGGCCACTCTGTTATCTCTTTATCGCTGGTCTGATAAAAGTTCTGACAGATCTGTTTCCAATTTTCTTCCTGCGTCAAAAAACTATAACTGATGGAATCCCATTGATTCTTTCCAAACTTTATGTTCACGTAACCGGATACCGCGTTTCCCTCCATCTCCAGATAGTATTGCTGATCTGTTCCTTTCGAAAAACGTTTCCCAAAGTAACGCTGCATATCTTTTTCTGTCATATCTGTTGAAATACAGTCAAACGGAAAAATTGTTGCCTGTTCCCAGCGATTGCATTTCTGTATCCAGACGTGTCGCTGCCCGTACAGCTGTGCAGCGCCTCCCAAAAGCAGACATACTATGCTTAAAATCACAATCCTTTTCCAGATTTTTGATTTTTTTCTGCTCAACGACTGTTTTTTTTGAATCGCATTCCCATTTCTGATTGCCATAACAGAACTGTTCTTTTTTTCGTCTGATGTAGCTTTTATGACTTTCAGCAATTCTCTTCGAAAATCTTCAGCTCTCGCAAAACGCTCAGATTCGGGTGCCAGCGCCTTTCGAAGAACTTTCCCAAATGCCGGATCTGCCGCATCCGGCAAAGGTACTGTTTCTCCCTGCAGTCGTCTTTTCTGTGCTTCTTTTTCATCCTCAGAATCAAATGTTTCCGGATATGGCGGAAAGAATGGAGAACGCATATGATTCATGATTCGATAGAGAACCATTCCCAAAGAATATAAATCAACGCTCTCGTTATAGCTTTTTTTATTCTGTAAAATTTCCGGAGCCATATAATCTGCCGTCCCTTTTACAGAAGAAGCTGACTCTTCCCCGTGAAGCATTTTTGCTACTCCGAAATCTCCCAGTTTATAAACTCCTTTCTCATTTCGGAAAATATTTTCTTCCTTGATATCCCGATGCATGACCCCATTTTCATGACAAATCTCCAGCGCGTCTAAGATCTGTATTCCTAACTCAAAGACATCGTTTAATACCAGCTCATTTTGACTGATATAAACTGACAGCGGTGTAAGATATTCCATTAACAGAAAAATTTCATAACGTTTCGGATTTTCATGGCGAATCACATCGTTTTCATAACATGGAACAATATTTCGAACTCCATTCTCTGTAAACGCATGCATCAACTGAATTTCCTGCATCGTCTCCTGAAAAACATTTTCAAAATACTGCTCCGTTTTTTCTGTATCCTTTCCCATTGCATTCCAGATTTTCAAATACTGCGTTTTCTCCGGAATCACAATATGTTTTAACGCGCGGACATAAGTACCGGATTCATTTTCTTTTTTTACTTTGTAGACAGAAGCAAAACTTCCCTTACCAATCAATTCTTCTACTCGATATCCGAAGACTTCCCGCCCTATCATCTTATCCTAACTGCTCCTGCGTCTTTTCTATTATCATCTCCAGCACTTGTATCATTTCGTCTCTCTCTGGATTTTCATATCCTCGAAAAACGATATCATTGATATTTTCATGCTGAAAAAGATATACACTTTCTTCTCCCATGTACCCTTCCGGATATGGAATTCCCATATAATCATAAACGGTCTCCGGATGCTCTTCGTCAGTCTGAAGCACACCCATAATCATTGTTTTTTTTGTACCGCCCTTTAAAAGTACAATACTTCCAACGGGAAGCAGTTCTCCAACCTGCTGCATAAGATCCTCCTGTTTTCCTTTTTGAAACTGTTTATTTTTTCTGCCACATCGCCTGTACAATCATCTGCAGTCTTTTTGCTACGTTTCCATTCTGAAAAGCCTGTTTTGATTCTGGATTGGATGCAATCAGCTTTCCAGCTGCTTCACCGATTTCGGTCGTTTTTTCTTCCAGCCATTTTGCTGTATCTCCTGCACTGGTTCCAGCCGTTTTCAACGAAAATACTCCGAATGAAATTTTGGACAGCAACGTATCCAAGCCTTTTACAGAAGCTTCAATCCCTGTATATGCTGTATCTTCCAGCGACCAATGTCCATCTTCCTTATATTTATGAATACTGTCATATGTCTGTCCTGCAACATCCATCGCACTTTGAAGAATAGAGGTATACACATGCGCCGGATATTTAAATACCGGATCTTTACCGATCAGATAAAGTGTCTTTCCAAAACCCACGGTCTCTTTTCCGATATTCGCCGTGCTGCTGCCATTTCTGGAATATTCTGTCACTGCACCCAGGATTCCCATCAATCCTCCCGCTACTCCAACAGCAGTGGCCCAGCTGCCAAATTTTTTCTCGAACAAATTCTGCGTTTTTTCATCTGAAAAGCTTTTCTTGAATACGGTGTAGAATCCTTTCCATACACTTGCAGATGCCTTGGACAATTTACACCACTGTCCAATCCCAAACGGAGCATGTTTGGAATCACCTGTAAAAAATTTAATCAGGCTGTCACAATAAGAAACTAGGTCACCGGCTAAACCTGTTACTTCATCTTTATTTTTTTCTGACACTGCCTTCATAATATTTTGGGACACTTCCAAAAGCCAGCTGTAAACCGCGACATAAGCTGTACCAAATGGTGTTTCCTGTTCGTTTTGGTCATATACAGTTCCATAGCTTAAAGATCTTTCGTCTTCATCCTGCAGATTCTTTTCAAGCTTCTCATATATCACAGATGCACGACGGAGATATTCTGCAATCTCTGCAATTTTCTGTTTTTCTTCCTGAAGTTCTATGCAAATACATCGAAGCTGCCAGTCAATGTCTTCTTCCCGTTTTACCTGCCAATCCAGATTTCTGGAAACAATAGAAAAAGCTTCTTCTCTTTGTTCAATATCTTTTTCTACTCTATCGAGCATTTCTGACATTCTTTGAAGCCCTTCCGGTCTGACTCTGATATAAGGCATTTTAAAACCCCCGTCTACTTATTCGTTGGCTCCGTTCTGAATATTTCTTTCGCTGTTATCATATGCCTCTGCCGCGTTTCTCAAAAACTGTGCATAATTGCGAATTGTTTCTTTTCTTTCCGCAAATGCCCGTTTAAAATTTTCAAACTTTGCAACGGAAGACTCAGCCGCATCTCCCTCCCACACGCTTTTCATTCCTTGAATCTCTCTTTCAATTTCTTCCGTATAATTTTCAATATTGGTTGCAATGCTGTCAAACGTTGCTGCTTTCTCCCGTATTGCTGTAGAATCTACTTTAATGGTTGCCATAATTACATCTCCCTTCTGTTATCCTCTAAGATTGCCTGCTTCTTCCTGCAGTCTATTTTCTACCTGCTCATAATGTTCCGCCGCATTTTTTAAGAACTCCTGATAATTGTTCATGACATCTCTCAATTCCTCAAATGCCGTTTTATATTCCTCCAATTTTTTGTTAAATGTATCACTTGCGATTCCTGTCCACTTTGCACTTCGAAGCGCCTGGGCTTCTGTGTAAAGTTTTTCATACTCCGTCTGATATTTACTTACTAGTTCTCCAATTCTTTCGGATGATCTTTTTACACTTTCTGTTGTTACTGACCACTCTCTTGCCATCTTAGGCTCCTTTCCGTCATACTTTATCCATGACCATTACATTTCTTTACAACTGCTCCGCCATACGCTTTGTTTCTTCTTCCGCATGTTGAATTCGTGTTGCAACCAGCTCAATTAACTCAATAGTTTGCTGCATTTTTTTTCTGGTTTCTGTCATTTCTTCTGCAATCTGTTCTATCTTTTGAATACAGACTGCGGATGCCGGGCTTTCCCATTCATGTCTCAATCTTTCCGCAACTCCACAAATTTTCTTAACCTGTTCTTCAAATACATTTTCTTCTCCGTCGAGTCTCGCTGCCTCACGCATTACTTTTTCATAGTTAAGTCTTATGTTTGATGTCATCTGCCCTCCTATGCTAGAATCCATTCTTCTTGCTCTGATATTTCCAATTCCGCAAGACATTGGGTTCTGTCTGCTTTTTTTCCTGTTCTGGCCTGATACAATTCCATACTTTCTGCTTGAATTTCTGCTTCCGGATATTCTTCCTTGATCAAAACCGCCAGAAGACTTATTACCTCTGCGATCGACATGTGATCGGGAACTTTGAATCGAAATTTTTCATTCAACCCCGGAACCTTTATGACACATTCCTGCTTTCTCATCTTCTCACCTAACCTTGATATATGCCAAAGTATCCCCATGATAAAGAATCGCCTGATTTCTTTCCAACTGCTTTTTTCTTACCTCTGGATCACTTCTGCTGACTGCATTATTCAAAAACATAATTTTTGAATTGTCGATTCCTCCATCCATAATCATTCCATCTTCGCATCTGACTAAGTAAACATACAAGCCTGTGTCTTTATATTCCGACAGTTTTTTAAAAATTCCCTGTGTAATAATCAAAAGCTGTTCCTGCTTTTGTGTTTTCAAATATTTTCCAAATACTACCAAATCCTCATCTGAAATAGTGTCATAGAAATCAGAAAAATCATCAATATACAACAGGATTCTTTTTTGTTTTTTTTGTTCCAAACACCTTTGAAGGAAACGTCCTATTTCTTCTTCTGTCCGGATTTCATGCCAAAACTTCTTACTTTCTGGGTCTAAACTGAAACGGTAAAGTTCCCAGTTCTCCATTATGATTCCATTTTCAATCACAGACTCGAGAGAAGTTTTTGTCTCACTTCCGATAAAAATGCGTTTTGTTTCTTTTAAAAGAAATCCCTGCTTTCTCTCATCATATAAAGAAGCTCCAAGTGACAGCCATTCTTTTTTATCTCTGGCGCCTTCGAAAACAGGAATACGCTCTGGCAGTCTGCCACTTTCTTTTTCCGTTTTCTTTTCTATCAGTATGTTTTTCCTGTCTTCTCTTACCGTACTTTCCTTTTGATTTTCGCCATAATAAAATCTCATTTTCCGATAAGTCTGCTTTAGTTTACTGTACATTTGAGATTCATTGACTGCATCAAACGGAAGTGCTGTCTGCATTTCCACTGCAAACTCTCCATAGGAAATTACCGCCCGTCCCTTCACATCTTCAGGTTCTATTGCCGTACGTATATTCAGAAGATCCCGGTAATTCTGTAATTCATTCATCTGAAATACAATCCGCGTTTTGATATGTTCCGCTGTTTTGTAATAAATTGCATTTCGGCTGTTTCCTGTTACCACCAGATAAATGCCATATGTTTTTCCATTTGCAGCAATCTGAATAATCCCTTCCTCCAGACGCGGCATCTGTTCATGTATGACTGTGTAATTATCAATGATTACCAGCAGCATAGGAAGTTTTTGCCCGGTTGTTTCCAAATAAGAGGAATATGTATTGCACTCTTTTTCTGCAAATACTTTCTTTCGAAGTTCCATCTGATTTCTTATCTGCTGTATCATATGCTCACTCTTTTGCTTTTCATCTTCAAAAGCCACAGCAACACAATGTGGAGCTTCTCTTAAGTTGCCCAACATTCTTCCTCCGAAATCCAGTACATAAAACTGCAGCAGATCCGGTGAATATTTTTGTGCCATGGAAAATGCCATGGTCTGTAAAAAAGTGGTTTTTCCAGATCCAGATGCACCATAAACAGCAACATGTCCATTTTCCTGGAAGCAGAGTTCAAATGGCTTCTGCTCCTGCAGTTCCGGTATGTCACACATTCCGCATGCAGTTGCTGCATCGTTGTCTTTATCCCACTGTTCCGGCAGAAAATTCTCTGAATGGGCAACGCATTGTGAAAGAAATATCTTTTTGGGCAATACCGGTTTCCACAATGGTTTCACACAAAGATGCATTGCCTTTGCAGTCAATATTACTTCTTTTACGCTTTCTTCCAGCTGTGTTCTTCCACTTTTTTTTCCATCCGCTCGCTTCTTGGCTGTCCTGCGCACTCCAGCTGTATATCCAGTCATTTCTATGCTGTTTTCGCCATCTTCCATGTATCTGTCATAGGCAATATAGTCCGCACCACTGAAACCTGTCTGTACTTCTTCAAAAATTTCATCATATCCAACTTGTACATAAGCTCTTCCTGGCTGTCTGATTGCCGCCGCGTCTTTTCGCCGGATCATTTCCTTACTGTCTTCCTGATCCAGCACTTTCAGACAAACTCGAAATCTGGAGTTACTCCAGATCTGCGGACTTACTACCCCGCTTGGCTTTTGTGTTGCTAAAATCAGATGAATCCCAAGACTTCTGCCCACCTGTGCAACATTAACCAGATATTCTAAGAAATCCGGCTGTTGTGTTCTTAACTGCGCAAACTCGTCAATAATGATAATCAAATGCGGTAATTTTTTCTTTATTTTTCCTTCTTCCATGTACTTATGCCATGAATTAATGTCCAGCTTATCAATCCCCAGCTCCTGCGCTGTTGCGTTAAAAAGTTTTTGCCGGTTCTGTATTTCGGCTTCCAATGAAACTTTCGCACGATGCAGCATATTTCCGGAAAGATTGGAAATTGTAGCTGACACATGCGGTGCCTTCAAAAATGGACGCGCCATGTCGCCGCCCTTAAAGTCAATTAAAATAAAAGCAATGTCATCCGGACTGTAATTCAACATCAAAGACAGAATGTATTCCTGTAAAAACTCGCTTTTTCCTGATCCTGTCATTCCCGCAACCAGGCCATGACATCCATGATATTTTTCATGAATATCCAGGTAAAATAGTTCTCCGTCCCGCTTCATTCCAATCGGAGCCGCCATAGAACGACTGATTTTACTTTCTCGCCATCGTCTTTCAATCTCCAGCATGTGAACATTTCCTACCTGATACATGGAAAGGAAAGAAATTCGCTCTGGAATTCCCACTTTATGGTTCCAATGACGGTTTTCTATTTTTTCAAACAACTGCATCATTTTCTGGATCTGCAGGTAATTCAATTCATCAGGAACAAATGGAATCAGCTGATTATCATCTTCATTTTTTCGATAAATACCGCTTTGTTCCGCATCATTTAAAATAATAGCTTCTGCTTCCCTGGGAATTCTGGAGAAAAACTCTGCAGCATACACGATGGTTACCCCTTTAAAGTTCTCCGCAATATAAGAACTCTTTCCCAGAGAAATACTTTCCAGTAATTTTTCATTCAAAACAAATACTACATAATGTGGTATATTTATTTCACTTTTTTCTTTTGCTGTTTCTTCCAAATACAACAGAAATTCTTTCACCTCTTCTGGATCAGAAGCAAAAAACCGTTGTTCTCCGATTTCATTCCAAATATGTGGAAGATTCAAAACCCATTCAAAATCCAGAGCTTGATTTTTATCTGCAACAATCCCAATCTTCACCTCATCCGGCGCATGCATAACGACAATTCCTGTAATCATGCACCAAATCAGTTTATTGATTTTTTCTTTATCGCCGACAATTCCAACCATCTTCCTGTCTCGAAGGGAAAGTGCAATTGGAACTTCTGACAGCCGCTGATTTTCTTTTCCCAGCTGAATTGCCTGTTCCAGCAATGCATCATCTTCTAAACAAAAATGGTCTTCCGGTACTTTTACCAGAAGTTCTGATGATCTTTCTCCTATTCCCAGCCGCACAGAAAGAAAATCCTGATCTGCCGGTGATTTTTCCCAGATTCTTCGGTTTTTCCTCTCTACATATCCAAGCATTTCTTCAATACCTGGATAGTAATCCACATTCCAGATTCTGCGATTATATTCTCTGCAGCCTTCTATTTCTTTTCTTTTTTCTTCAAGATAAGCCGTATACTTCTCTTTTCGATAAGTTTCTTCTTTTTTCTCCTGTTTTTTATAATATTTTCTGGATAAAAACGGCCATAATACAGCGCCAGCCAGCAGACTCACTGTCATGGTTCCGTTGCTGATGATCGATGAAAAGTTTCCGGTTTCTTCCAGCCTCGCCAGTGCCAGTCCCAATTGTGCCATCATAGCCAATGACATTGTAAGTGTTGGACCTGCTGCCAGAATAAACGGCTGTTGTTTTCTTGTCTGACACGCTGGCGGTGCATCGATCCGAATTTCATCCGTTATCAGTGATTTATAAATTCTGGGATTTCTTTCAAATACTACTTCCGCACGGTTCTTTCTGGGGGCCATGTTCTGGGTCTTTTTGCATGGTTCAATCCCTTGTACAGAAATCTGTTTCGGCACCATCATATATTCTTTTAAATATACGATGGTGTATCCCATGATCATGATTTGATCACCGCATTGTAACCGCGATGCGGTGATCTTTTTGCCATTTAAATACACACCTGCTTTTTCGGAGATGTCCTGAATATATCCTTCTCCTGCTTTCATCCGAAGCACAGCATGTTTTCTTGAAATATTTTCATTGATATCCAGAATGATATTTGCATCATCTGCCCGTCCTATCTGTAGTTCCGCTTCTAACGGCAAATGATACTTTTTCATCTCTGCACTTAAATATCGCTCTGCTAAAACCAGAAACTGGTAGGGACATTCTGTATCCTTCACGGAAAAGAAGTCTCCATCCTGCAGCTTTCTCAGTTCAGCCTCTCCAGGGCCAATGATTTCTTCCGTCTTCTGCAGATAATACGTGCCATTCTGTTCATATACTGGAAATTTTAATTCCCGGCGCATATTTAACAATTCTCTGCTGATAAAACCATTTCTGGTTTTGTCCAATACCGTTTCTATTCCTGTCTGCAAATATTGATTTTCCAGAAAAAACAGTATTTTTAGACTTTCCATATGCGCCCTCCTCAAATGTCTCTGCCTGTAAACAAACTCTTCCTTGTTTCTTCTGCCTTTTCTTTCTCAGCAGAACTCAAAATTCTATTGCTTGTTTAAAAAATATGCAGATTCAATAAATCATCACGAGTTTTTTCTGTCACAACATATAACTTTCCTGCAACAGCGCTCATTGCCTTTATCTCTTCACCCTGATATGTCTCATCATAATCCACTTCGTACAAGTCGCCAAAAGGGATCACTACATTTCCTTTTTCATCGATCACGCCGCATTCACCATCCATATTTTTCAATTCTAAAAATTCACCAATGAATCTGACATCTTGAAATCTTTCTCCCATTAAATCATTTCCGTCTTCATCATATACTCGCCAGGTTTCTCCATATTGAACCACAATAAGTGAACTATCATATTCATATTGAATAGATTCATAGTCACTTAAATCAAAAGAGTGTATTTTATTTCCATCTTCGTCATAAATATCAATACCATCTTCTCTTTTCCCTAAAAATTCATGATTCGCAATTCCATAAATAGATGTATACGATGTATCTATTTGTTTTTGTTCTTTTAAATTATAGAAATACGCAGGACCATCTGTGTATAATGAATTATAAAAAAATACACTTCGTGCGATCTTAATCATGTTCTTGCTTAACGACGATATAATATATGCTTTCTCATCACTTTCACGGTTCGTTACTTCATATACGATCTCACCGTTTTCGTCTATTAACTGATATGTTTCCTGCTGCTCAGGATCTTCTGAATATTTTAAGATATTGTAAATTCCTGTTTCCGAATTATACTCTATAGAATCTGCATCCGTTATGTTTTCATTCATATCGAAATACCTTATTCCTTCTGACAAACTAATTTTTTTAAGATACAAATCTCCGATCACACTATCATAGCCATAATCGTTCAATTCTTTTATACAGTTTCCATTAAAATCCCATACACTTTGCGTTTTATCTTTTGTTACCAGATAATTGATCTTACCAGTTCTTATCAAATCGTATTCCATAGGAATCACTTTCTGATTCTTATTATCATATACGCCATATTTTCCTTCCATTTTGACAATAACTTCTATTCGATCTTCTGTCCTTCCTGCAAATTCCATCTCATCATACTCTGCCGGTATCACAAAGTTTCCTTCTGCATCTACCAGTCCATACAAAGACGATTTGCTTGATTCTACAATATAATAACCATTTGCGGCAGCCCCTCCACTCTCATACGTATATCCGCTGATTGAAAAACCTGCCATATTGTTTTCCATCTCTGCTTCCGGCATCTCTTCTATGTTTTCATCTGATACTGTTTCTGTACTTTCCAGGCTGTTATCGACTTCTTCTGTCTGCTCTTTCTCCACGCTTCCACTGTCTGTAGCCTCCACGCTATCGCTCATACTAACTTTTTCTTCCTTGCCACAGCCCATTACAGAAAATGGTATGGTTAAAGCGAGTATCAATACCAGTATTCTTTTTTTCATATTTTTTCTCCTCTCTACAAATAATTCTTATTTTCGATTTTATTTATAAAATTTTAACACATTATATTTATCAATGCAATATGCATCTATAGTTGGTTGTTGTATATTTTTTATACTTTTATAATATATAAATTACATTAATTGTGGAGGTTTTACTCATGCAGCCGGAAATCAACTATAAAACCGTCGGACAACGCATCCGCACCGCACGTCTGCAAAAGAAGCTCAGTCAGGCAGAGCTTGGAGGCTTGGTCGGCTGTTCGAATAACCATATTAGTCACATCGAAACCGCACAGACAAAAGTTTCTCTTTCCATGCTCTCCAAACTGGCGCTTGCTCTGGATCAGGATCTTGATTATTTTCTTCTTGATACCCAATATGCCAAGCGTGATCGCCTGATTGATGAAGAAATTGCGGAAAAACTCAGCCGTTGTAATACCTCCACGCTGTTGACTGTAAATCAAATGCTGGATCTGCTTCTCAAACAGCAGGAGATGAATGATTTGGAGAAAAATTTGTAAATAATTTTGATAGTTCTCTCAATTCTCATGTAATATCTTTTTTGTATATTACATGAGATTTTTTTCGGTTCTCATAAGAAAAATTGTATCATATCTCATATTTTTTCCTATACCCGCTGCACAATCTGCACTTTTTTCGTAATAATCAGCATTTTTCTGCATTTTTTCCATATTCGCTCCCATTTTTCTGCAACAAAAAAAATACCACACCATTCCCGTGCAGTATTTTTCCTCTTTTCTATCCCTATTCTGTTTCTACCTCGCCCACCTCTTCACCCATTCCACATACGCCTCTTCCGTCTTTTTCCAGTAGCTCCTGCTGATATCCACAATTTTCCCGTTCTCCAGCAGCATTTTCTTCTTCGTACATTCCTTCACATAAGAAAAATTAACCAGGAAACTCGTATGGCATCGTACAAAATCATCGCTGGCGATTCTTTCTTCTATCTCCAATATTTTATCATCCACTGTATATTCTTTTTCCGTTGTGGCCACATACGTGACACGCTTATCCCGCTCAAAATACAGAATATCATCCAGCTTCAGATTTGCTTTCACGCCTCCATGACATTGGAGAACAACTCTTCTGTTCTGTTTCCGCAGCTGTTCTATCGCCTTTTCCAGCACTCCCGGTAGTTTTTCCTCGAATTTTTCTTTTACTATATAGTAGACGTGGCGTGTCTCGTAAACTTCCATTGCATAGGACCAGAAATTTGTCAGGTAAACGACCTGACATTTTGGCCATTTCCGATTGACTTCCATCGCCAGGTCAATTCCATTTTCATCCGGCATTTCAATGTCCATAAACAGGATATGCATGGGGGGATGTTCTTCTGACAGCAGTTCGTTTCCATTCTGAAAGGAATAAATTTCTACGCTATTTGCCATCTGGTCTGTACAATGTTTCACAGTTTCTCTCGTTTTTTCCCGCCAGTCCGGCGCGTCATCGCAAATTCCTATTTTTAAATCCATGTTTTTTTCTCCAGTCGTACTTTCTGTTTCTGTCTGTTCTCATATTAAAGACTGACGTACCTGGATAAAATAACAGTCAGACCAAATTTCCCGGTCTTTTCTTTTTTCTCCTGTATTTTTCCATTGTACTTTTTCACGAGTCCGCGAAACAGCTTCCGGCTCATCGGATTCTGGCGTCCGGATGAGGTCTGGCATTCCAGAATCAGCTGATTTTTCACTCCTGTGATCTTCAGCCGGATTTCCCGGTGTTCTTCTTTTTTTACGAGATTTTCTCCCCAGTTTAAGATTCCGATCAGGATTTTTGCCAGATCCTGTTCTTCGATTTCTCCCCGATCGTATCCCTCAATCTCATAATGCAGTTCGATTTTTTTCTTCTCCAGATTTGATTTCCATGCGCACAAAACCGCATCTGTCATTCGATCTTTACAGTAAATCCCCTGCCGCACCTGATGACTGATCGCTTTGAGACTGTCTGCATACTGTTTCAGCGTCTCCCCGGATATCTCGGCAGTTCCGGCCATAATTTTTTCCATCTGCTCCGAAATGGTCTGCTGATATTGTTCCATTTGGGGAATCTGCTCTGTCAGAATCTGGTAATGGTATTCTGCCATTTTCTGCTGTTCGGAAAGAAATTTATAATCCTTCATTACCCGGCGCTGACGCTGCACTATGCTTAAAATGCTGAATACCATAATCAGAATAACCAGAATATCATCCAGAAACATCACCTGTATGTCCGTCAGTCCGTTCGGCACATAATATAGAACCGGAAGAAAATAGACAAAAACCCAGATAATTTTCAGGTACCTGGCCTCAAAATCTCTATATCTTCTCAGAACATGGAGGATTGTTTTTTTCTCCAGCCTGTAAAACAGATATTCCAGAACCGGGATCAGTAAATCCCATGGTTCTACCGGGCATTTCAGGATATAGAGCGGACGCCCTGACAAAAGATCCACAATACAGATTGCCGGATAATGAATCATGGACGTTACGATATCGGCCAGCATCGCGCCCAGCACAACCTTGGGAAGGCTGCCTTCAAAGGTGTAGTAAATGAGAACGGTGTTTGCTATCATGATGACAACCGAACAGAACATCATCAGAATTCCCCACCAGCTCTCATCTCCATAGTATCCCCGCAGAATGATGTCGCTGATGCCACCGATCAAGAATACCCGCAGAAGCTGCCAGATCATCAGAGGCTTTATGCTGTTTTTTCTCCGCATAAACATATCAAACAGGTGAATGCCAAGAAACGCCTGTGGAACCAGATACAGCCAGCAGCGAATACAGGTCCGGACCAGTTCACTAAGGTTAGGATCTTTCATTCTTTTTCCCTCTTTTCTGTCGGATGTTCGATCGAAAAGACAATGGTCTGTTCCAGGCTGTGTCTTTCTTTATCCCAGAAGGTTTTGCTGGTTCCGTGGTATTTTTCAACAATGGCACGAATGATTTTGGTTCCCACGCCGTGTTCTGCTCCATCTGTTTTCCAGGTTGATAAGTTGAAAACCTCTTTGCTTGCAAGCGCATTTCTCAATTTCACCGTACAGAAATCGGAATCTTCTTCTATCCAAAAAGAAAGCTCTTTTCTTTCCTTTTCCGGAATTCTTCCGTTCGCTTCGATTGCATTATCCAGTAAATTATGTAAAAAACCGATTCGTTCTACGGGCATCATCCATTCCATGCAGGTTTTCGATACCTGGATCTGAAAGGGAATCTCTTTTTCTATACAGACCTGTTTCTCCATCATCAGAAATGCATCTGTGATCTCATCCCGGCAGAAGGTTCCTTTCTGAATTTTCCGGTATGTTTCTGTCAGCTGATCCGCATATTTTCGAAGCTCCCCATCCGGATTTTTCTGCTTTTCTATCAGATACTCCAGCGTCTGCACATGGCTCAGAAGATCATGACGGAATTTTCTCGTCACATCCATTCTCTGCCGGATCACTTCATAAATCTCCTGAAGGGAATCCATATAGCTTTCCAGAACTTCTTTCTCCTGTTCCTTCTGCGCGATTTCTGAAATCAGATAGCCAAGTACGGCTGCCAGAAAAAATCCCAGCAAAACTCCCAGTGTTTCCCTCATTTGTCCGCCCTCATCTATTCCTTCTTCTTTGGTAAGAGAGTCCCACACCGCTCAAAATGGTTCACAGCATAAAGACTCTGCTTTCATCTTGTACTGACGGGATTTTTATTCCCCGCAGATCCGCAGAATCGCCTCTGCAAAGATCACAACACACTGTTTCAGGCATTCGATTTCTACAAATTCATCTGCCCCGTGCATGCGATTGTCAATTTCAAGGTCCGCGCAGCCGAACGCAACACCGTTTTTCAGGTGATGGACATACGTTCCGCCGCCGATTGCAAAGGCTTTTCCCGGTTTGCCGGTGACATCGGTATAGCACTGCAGCAGCGTCTGAACGAACGGGCTGTCTGCCGGAACGTGGTGTGGCGGGAACATGGCACTGCCTTCCATGGAAAAGCCGCCTTTTTTCATATTCTGTTCGGCAGTATCATACAGGTTTTCTTTTGTCGCGCAGATCGGGGCGCGGCAGTCGTAGGAACCGGTCAGGGTTTTGCCATCGTAGTTCATGAGGTCGAGGCTTAAGGTGAGCTCGCCGGACTCTTCATCTGACATGGCGACACCGAGGCCTGCGCCTTTGCCGTCGCCGTGCGGGTAAACTTTTGCAAGGAAACTGATGTCGTTTTTCAGTTCACTCTCTTCCATTCCAACGGATGCGAGAAGCTGCAGCAGTGCAGTCAGTGCGTTGTTACCCATTTCCGGGGTGGATGCGTGGGCGAAGGCACCGCAGGCGGTGATTTTTACATTGCCGTTTTCGGTGTCTTCCAGAACGAAGGAAACGCCGGTCTTCTGCTCAGTCTCGTCAGCGCAGGTTTTCAGGTCTTCTTTTGCCATGCCGGCAAGCTCTGCATATGCTTTGCCTGGTACAACGTTCAGTTTGGTGCCGGCCTGTAAGGATACGAGGCGCACGCCTGTCGTTCCGGCATCGGATGTTTTTTCGAAGTGGCCACGCATGCCGCCTTTTTCAATGTTGATGACCGGGAATTCGGCATCCGGTGAGAAGGTGCATGGTGCTTCCACTTCTTTCTTATAATAATATTCGAGGTCAGAGCTTCCACACTCCTCGTCGGAACCGAGGACAAGACGGACATTTTTCTTTAATGGGTAACCGAGTTCTTTGACAGCGCGCATTGCGTAGATAGCTGCGATCGCCGGTCCTTTGTCGTCTGCGGTTCCGCGGCCGAACATTTTTCCTTCTTTGATGAGCGGGGTGAATGGATCGGTCTCCTGCCAGCCTTCGCCTGCCGGTACGACATCGAGATGGGCGAGAATATCAAGGCCCTTTTCTTCCTGATTAAAGTCAGCTGCAATCGCGTAGTTGTCGTAGTTGGTTACGGCAAAGCCATATTTTTCCAGAATTTCGATTCCCTGCGCCAGTGCTTCTGCCGCCGGTGTGCCGAATGGTTTGCCTGGCTCTACCGCCTGTTTTTCGCTTGGAATCCGGATCAGGCTTTTCAGGTCTTCGATCATCTCCGATTCATGGTTTTCGATATATGTTTTTAACTCTTCTTTTCGCATCGCAAGTTTTCTCCTTTTCTTTTCCGGCGCTCTTGCCGCTTTTCTCTATCATAACGCAGAAAGAGCAGAAAATCCACATTTTCTGCTCTTCCTTTCCAAACTTATAACACGGAATCTACCAGTAATTTGGTATACGGATGTTTCGGATGCCAGATCACTTCCTCCGGTGTTCCTTCTTCTACCATTTTTCCCTGCTTCATGACGAGAATCCGATCGCAGAAGGACTGTACCAGTGCCAGATTGTGACAGATAAATAAAATTGTCAGATGTTTTTCCTTCCGCAGCAGATCCAGAAGCTCCATGATCTGTTTCTGCACGGCGACATCCAGTGCAGACGTCGCCTCATCACAGATCAGAATCTGCGGCTCGATCGCCAGTGCTCTTGCAATCGCTGCACGCTGGCACTGACCGCCGCTTACCTCATGCGGATATCGTTTTGCAAACTCTTCCGGAAGACCGCACTGCTCCAGCAGCTGCCTTACCCTCTTCTCTGCTTCTTTCCGGGGAACTCCGGCATTTCTGAGACTTTCCCCGATCCCTTCCCCCAGCGTCCGGCGCGGGTCGAAAGAGCTGACCGGATCCTGAAAAACCATTTGAATTTTCCGGCAGACCTCTCGATTTTTTTTTCGTTTCGTATCTCCGATCTCTTGGCCGCACAGGGAAAGTACGCCGCCGTCCGGCTTTTCAAGACAGCACAAAAGTCTGGCCAGCGTACTTTTCCCGCTTCCGGATTCACCCACAATTCCAAGCGTCTGCCCCGGCATCATCTGAAAGGAAACATGATCTACCGCATAAAATTTTTCCTTTTTTCTGTCTTCAAACGTTTTGGTCAAATCGGAAACTTTCAAAATTGGTTCCATTTATTTCCTCCAAAGTCTGGGAACTGCCGCCAGCAGATTTTTGGTGTACTCCCGGCACGGTTCCTTTAGCACCTGTTCTGCAGTACCATACTCTGCCACGCAGCCGTCTTTTAACACAAGCACGGTATCTGCCATGGCTGATACAACCCCGATATCATGTGTCACCAGAACGATTGCGGTTCCAAATACTTCCCGCAGATGGAGCATCTCCTCTGCCACCTGTTTCTGTACGGCCACATCCAATGCGCTTGTCGGTTCATCGGCCAGCAGAACCGGCGGCTCCATCAGCATGGCAAGGGCAATTCCCACTCTCTGCTTCATGCCTCCCGAAAGTTCAAACGGATAGCTTCTCCAGATTCTTTCCCCGTCTTCCAGGCCAATCTTTTCAAACAGCTGCAGTGCCTGCCTTTTCGCCTCTGCTTTCGTTATTTTTTTATGGACGGCCATGCTCTCCCGGATCTGCGCACCAATGGTACGTATGGGACTTAACGAAGCGCCCGCATCCTGGAAGATCATGCCGATTCCTGCTCCGCAGATGGTCCGTAGCTGTTTTTCCGGCAGATCCGGTATGTCCTGCCCGCGGAAAAAAATATCTCCCCGGGTTACCATTCCGTCCCTTCCAAGCAAACCCATTGCAGCCTTCAGCAAGGTACTTTTTCCGCTTCCGGATTCGCCCACAATGCCAAGAATTTCTCCCGGATGAAGTTCGAAACTGACGTCATGTACCACGGTGTTTCCCCGAAAAGCGATATCGACATGCGAATAAGACAGCAGTTCTTCCATTCTTTCTCCTTTTTGCTCTTCCCACATATTATTCTGCCGGTTTCAGGTCTGCAGTAATCTCATAGAAATCGCAGGGATGCGCCATCAGTCCGGTTACATCTGACCGTGAAATCATGCTCATTTTCAGATGTGAACAGAACACAAAAGCATGATCGTCCAGGATCGTCTGCTGCATCTGGACCGCCAGTTCTCCTCGTTTTTCTGTATCAAAGGTAACTGCCATTTCTTTTTCCAGCTCTTCCAGCCTGTCAGAATGGTAATGTCCGTTGTTGACCGCCGAACTGTCCAGACAGTGTGTCGTAAAGAAATACTCCGGATCTCCCGTCGGCGCCGTTACCATTGCACTTGCATAAACATCCCATGCCGTCGGATCTTTTCGCAGACTGTTATGATTTGCCGTGCTGTTGATGGACACATCGATTCCGATTTCTTTTAAGGTTGCCTGAGCCGATTCTGCAAGAAGCGGCAGTTCCTGACGGCTTGGATACGTCAGCCAGCGGATCGACAGTTTTTCTCCGTCTTTTTCCCGGATTCCATCTCCATCACGGTCCACCCATCCGGCATCCTCCAGCACTTTTTCGGCTCCCGCCGGATCATAGGATTCTGCCTGTACGGCGTCTCCTCCAAAAGAGAAATTATCCGGATACGCACCGACTGCCGCATAACCGTTTCCATCCAGAAGCGTCTCGACAAACCCTTCTTTGTCGATTCCCATTGCAATTGCTTTCCGCACTGCCTCATCCTGGATGATCGGGCTTTCAAAGTTCATATGGGCAAAGAACGCACGGCTTGTGGCACAGCTCGAAAATGTGTAATCATCATTCTCAAACAGCGGGTAGCTTGCATACGGCATTCCATAGGCGCCATCAATCTCTCCGGACTGAAGTGCCATGGTAAGTGTGTCGCCGTCCGAGATGGTGCGAACCGTAATCTGATCAAATCCCGGTTCCCCATCCCAGTAGGTTTCATTTTTTTTAAGCTCCAGTTTTTCCCCGGATGTAAGAGATACGACTTGATACGGTCCGGTTCCTGTTACGATGCCATCCTCTGTAATGCCCGCCTGCATATCAATGATACATCCATACGGGTCGGAAAGATAGTTCAAAAGCGTCGGTTTTGGAACCTGCGTTTTGATTGTGACCGTCTGACCTTCTGCCGTAATGGAGTCAATCATCAGATCTCCTCTGGCACGCTCATGAACCTCGATCAGATGTTCCAGACATTCTTTTACTGCTTCTCCATCCATTTTTCGTCCGCTGGAAAACGAAACATCGTCCCGCAGCGTGATGATCCAGGTCAGATCATCCGGATTTTCATATTCGGTTGCCAGCCATGGCTCAATTTCCATGGCATCGGAATAATGAAACAGCGTTTCCCCAATTCCATATCGGATGCAGGCCCAGCCGGCATAGGTATTATGCGGATTGACATCGGCTTCCTCATTTTCCGGGTTAAAAGTGGTATCACCAAATACAAATGTTTTTTCGCTGTTCTCTGTCTGCGTACTGTCCGCACTTTTCTGACTTCCACATCCGGCAAGCAGACTGCCGCTTAAACAGACTGCCGCTAAAAATGATATCGTTTTTTTCCAGTATTTTGTTTTCATGTTCCTCTCTCCCTTTCTTTATTGTTTCCGCCCATTGTGTGGATCCAGATAATCGCGCATGGCATCACCAAGCAGATTAAAAATAACAACCGCTGTAAAAATAGCAAGTCCCGGGCCAATTACAACCCATGGATACGTCTGCAGCATACTTCTTCCGCCGCTCATCATATTTCCAAGCTCCGCCGTAGGTGGCTGCGCGCCAAGTCCCAGGAATGACAGTCCGGCAAGCTCCATCATCATCGTTCCGATATCGAGCATCGATGTTACCAGAATCGGTCCGGCAATATTCGGCAGGATATGGCGCCAGATCATCTGCGCCGCAGTACATCCGGCAAGCTGGCTGGCCGCCATATAGTTTGTATTTTTTACCGTCAGCGTCTGGCTTCTTGCAATTCGGGCATACTTCGGCCAGCTGATTAACGCCAGCGCCAGAACTGCATTACTGATTCCTCCATTTAAAAGAGCTGCGATTGCCATTGCAAAAACCAGTCCGGGAAACGCAAGACAAATATCGGAAATCCGCATAATAACGGTGTCTGCAATTCCGCCGAAATATCCGCAGATCAGCCCCAGGATACTTCCCGTCACGGTAACGACAACCACCAGAATCAGTGTAGAAGTAACACTGGTTTTTAAACCCACCAGAATTCTGGACAGCATATCCCGCCCGAACCGATCTGTTCCGGCAAGATGTCCCGCTCCCGGCGGCAGTAACGCAGCCCCTGTATCCTGCGCATTGGGATCATAGGGACAGATCTGCTCCGCAAAAACAACTGTCAGCAAAAGCAGTGCCGTCAGAAACACAAAAAAACACAAACGTTTTTTGGTCCGGTCCGGCTGAATTTTCTGTCTGCGCACGGTAATGGTCTTTTCTTTTTTCATCCTTCCATTCCTCCCAGGCGAATTCTCGGATCCAGAAAACGATACGCCAAATCCGTAAGCAGGTTAACCCCGACATAAATGATCGCCATCCACATCACATATGCCTGGATCATCGGATAATCACGCATACTGATAGCATCCACCGCAAGTTTTCCAACTCCGTCCCACAGAAAAATAGATTCTACAATCGCTGTTCCTCCAAGAAGGCTTCCGATGGACAGCGTAAGCAGAGTAAGAATCGTCACAAGCGAAGCGCGGAGCACGCTCTTTACCAGCGTGGTCGAAAATGGAATACCTCTTGCTTTTGCGCCGGTTACATAACTTTGCCCCAGCTCATCCAGAACAGTTGCCCTTACCTGCCGCAGATACTTGGCAGACATGGCGATCGCAAGGGTCAGTGCAGGCAGTGCCACGCTTTGCAGACTGACTCCGTCCGAAATAACCGGAAACCACTTCAGGCGAATCGCAAAGAACAGCATCAAAAGCAGTGCCACGAAAAAATTGGGCATACTGTTTCCCATAAAGCTGCAGAACCGAATCAGGTAGTCGATCATCCGATTCTGTTTTACCGCCGCAAGCACGCCAAGCGGGATGGAAATGACAATCGTCAGTCCAATCGAAACGACGGTCAGAAGCAGGGTCGCCGGAAGTTTTGCCAGAAAGGTATCAAAAATATCTTCTCCTGAGATATAGCTTACGCCCATGTCCCCATGCAGCAGATTTTTCAGCCATACAACGTACTGCACCAGAAACGGCTTGTCCAGTCCAAGCTCCTTTTGTGCCTGTTCGATCACATCCTGTGACATAACCATGCCGGTATTTTCCATCTTCTGAAGTACCGCATCGCTTCCTGCCAGCCGCATCATTCCAAAAGACAAAAAGGTAATCACAAAGAGAATCGGTATCAGCTGAAGAAGCCTTTTCATCACATAGTTACGCATCTTTTTTTACTCCTTCAACCAGGAACATCGGGGTGGAAGCATTATTGATCCGTTCTTCTTTTGTCCAGACCGCTTTCCAGATTTCGGGATCGGCTTTGGCTTCCATGCCCGCCACCCGCAATACGGTAAGATCCCATTCCGGTCTCTGTTTTTCTGACAGCAGTGTCTGCCGTGCAATTGCCTCCATTGCTGCCACATCGGTTCTTCCGGTCCAGTAATGAATATTTTCTTCCTCAAAGTTTTGAAACTGTTTCATATCCTTTTCCTCCGCAAATCATTTCTTTCCGGTATGAAAACCTTCATTTTTTTACTGCACAGATCGAAAACATCGGTGCAGGATTGTAAAATTCATCTTTTTCCAGATAAATCCGTTTTCCAAGATCCGGATCAATGTGAATTTCCCCTCTGGTATTCTCACACAGCACGGCCACATCATATGCCGGCCGGTTTTTCCGGCTGATCGGAAGCTGTGCTTTGATCCGTTCGCACTCTTCAAGCATTTCATTTCCCACTTTAAAATGGGCGTGCTGTTCCGGCAGATCTTTCGTGTCAGAAGCATCGTCTTTTCCGTAATTGGCATCGAAGTTCAGCAGGATACCGCCCGTTTTCAGCACACGCATCCATTCGCTGTAGGCATGCTCCGCATTCGGCAGCGTCCATGTCAGATTTCGGGAAATGACAACGTCAAACGTTTCATCCGCAAATATCGGTTTTTCCGCGTCCATAACCTGGAACCGGCAGTCGGCGTTTTCCTCCTCGGCAAGCTGGATGGCATTCTCAATCATCTCCGGTGTCAGGTCGATGCCGAATACCTCGTGGCCCTCTTTTGCCAGCAGGATCGAGAAAAATCCGGCTCCGCAGCCGACATCAAGGATTTTTAACCGTCTCTTTTCCGGAATCTGTTTTTCGATCTCTTTCATCCAGCGCTTCGCAATCGGGTTGGCAAGCTCCGCGCGTCTCTGCTCCAAAAAGCTCTCACCCCGCTTTTCCCAGTAATGGACAATCTGTTCTTTGCGGTCGTCATATTCCGGCTCGCGCACGATCCGTCCGTAGGCAACAACAGATCCTCCCTCGATTACCTGCAGGCTGCCCGTCTGGTACAGCACAACACCGGTGTATTCGGCGCGGCATGTCTCCCGGAGTTTTCCATTATAATCACGGATGATTCCAAGCAGTGCGCCCTCCGCAACCATGTCTCCCGGTTTCGCCGCCGGATACCACAGGCCGCTTTCCGAAGCCGCCTGATAGCGGACATCCGTCACTTCCATCGGCACGTAGTTCCGCACATCGCGGCGGATCTGATACATCCCGAGACTGCTTAGGATATTGCGCACATCGCGCTTGTCCGAATTGACTTCCTCGGATGTCCATGCGCCCATGCCGCCGCGCTCCAGGAGAATACTTGCAATTCCTCTGGACGCCGCATAGTTGTAAGCTCCGCCCGATGATACCATGGAGCGCACCATGTACGGTACATCCACCTGCTCCGCCATTTTCCGCGAAGTCTCCATCACTTCCTGCGCCGCTTTTCCGGCGTAATAGACGTACGGCGTCAGATCCTCAAAATCGTCGCCGCTGTGGAGGTCGATATAGTAATCTACTTTCGGGAAAACTTCCTTTGTCATCGCCCACGCCAGACGCTCCATCTCGGTTCCGTTTGGGTTGCCCGGGAATACGCGGTTCAGGTTTTTGCCATCGGAAAGTCCGAGACTGCCCGCACGGTTTTCAAAAGCAGGACGGTTTAAGACCTTTAAAATCACGATCGTTCCAACCGTTTTTTCCGGCTGAAGCTCCGCTCCCAGTTCCACACACGCCTGAATGCCGACGTATTCCCCGGAATGAACGCCGCCGGTGATCAGCATTGTTTTTCCCGGAAGTTTTCCACAGATAATCGTTCCCGGAAGCACGATATCCCCATTCGCAAAGGAGATATCCCCCTGATATTTTTCGCCGCGGCGGACGGTCACATCACCAAGCTGGAAGGACTGCTCTGCGCTTTTTTCCGCGCGCACCAGAAACATCGGTGTCGATGCATAGTTCAGTCTCTCTTCCTCGCTCCAGACGCGCTTCCAGATTTCGGAATCGGTCTGGATGGAACAGACGCCGAGGGATTCGAGCAACTTCGTATCCCACGCCGGCCGTTCCATCGCAGAGAGCGGCACCTGGCGCGCAATATTTTCCATGCGGTCAATGTCCGTGCACAGATAATGGTCGTCGAGCTGCTGCTCTTCCACTTTCTTCCGGTCTGCCTCGTACGCTTCTTTTTTCTCCTCGTCATAGAGATAACCGTACCAGTTCGCATCAAAATTGAGCAACACGCCGCCCGGTTTCAGGACACGCATCCACTCTTGGTATGCCTGCTCCGGCTTTTCCAGATTCCAGGTCAGATTTCTGGAAATGACAACATCAAAGGTCTCATCCGCAAACTCCAGATTCTGTGCATCCATCCGCTGCAGCGTCACGCGCTCCAGACCGTATTTCGTATATTTTCCCAGATTCTCTTTCGCCTTTTCCAGCATCTCCTCCGTGTAGTCAACAGCCGCCACCGTATAACCTGCCTCCGACAAAATCATCGGGAAGAATCCCGGGCCGGTTCCGATATCGAGAATCTTCATCTCTTCTTTCTTTTTCTCTGGAAACTGCTCCTCTAATACATGCAGCCACGCTTCTCTCTGGCTTCCCGCCAGTTCTTTTTCATTGACCTCAGAATACCCCTCCGCACGGGTTCCCCAGTAGGAGGCAATTTCCTGTAATAATTCCTGTTCCATATCTTCCGCTTCTTTCTTCTTTTTCTTAACTTTCCCGGCGCGGTCGTTCTCCAACCGCTCAAATATCCCTTTACTCTACCAAAAATCGGCCTTTTTCACAAGCCCCCACGGGGGATATTCTTAACGCCGGCGCAGGGTATTCAGGTGATCGGCGGCGCGGATCTGATTATCTGCGGACGTCAGACAACCGACGGCGATACCGCGCAGGTCGGCCCTTTGATTGCGAAACATCTGACGATCCCGCATGCCGCCTGGGTCGCAGAGGTTACCGATGTCACGGATCATTCCATCACCGTCCGTCAGGATCTTGTGAGTGTTTCCCAGGTTTCCGAACTCCCTTATTCGTGCCTGATTACCATCGAGTTTCTCGAGCGCGAGCTGATCGACATTTTGTTTCCGGATATTTTTAAAGGAGAACCGTCATTCACTCGGTTCTCCTTTATATTGCCAGAATACCATCAGCTTTCTTGTCGCCGTATCCTCACTGTATGTATATTTTACGGACCCGAGTCCGTAATAGCTGCAAAGATAGCCGGAAGCCTTATCGAGAAGCTCCGGTCGGGCTTCCATGACCTGTGCCATCAGATCATCGGTGGCAAATTTAAATTCGGAATACTCTTTCGTCTCTTCAATATCCGTCTCCATTTCCCACAGAATCTGTTTTGCATCAAATGTATCCATGTACCGGCCGATCTGGCGGTAATACTCGAGGTCATCTGCATTGCACGCCGGGAGCGGCAGATTCGCATCCGCCTGATGCGTGTCCGAAAATTCCGCATCGGAAACGCAGAGAAAATCGTAGTAGATCAGGTCGTCCGGCAGATTGTACTCGCCGCTCTCGCCCTCTGCGAATACCGGATCGCCCCAGGTTACATCGACGTTGTAATAATTGTCTCCACACTTTACGATATTCCAGCCGTGCGCCTCGCCGGTGTCTGTCGTTCCCGTCACATAAATGACCGGGATGTCCAGGCGGTTCATCAGATACTGGAACGTTCTGGCATAGCCTGCGCAGACCGTCTGTCTGTTCACAAGTCCGCTGTAGAGTGTCTGATTCTCCGGCGCATCTTTCACATAATCAATCTGCCGGATACATTTTTCAAAGACAGCCTTGATCTTCCCATAGTCATCCATCGAACGGTCGATATCACTTAAGAAATCATTTCCCGCCCCTTTGACCTGGGTCTGGCGTCCTGTAATCTCCTCCGCAGGAATCGTGTATTCTGGAACTACCTCGCAGTAGTTCTTCGGCTCGCCGTATCCCGTGACATGTGATGCTCCGTTGATCCAGCAGTACTCCGGGTAATCCATATAGACCCATCCATAAACCTCCGCCGTCACATCGGGATCGCCGCCTTTTGTGATGATGGTTTCCTGGTGTTCCGCGATTCCCTGCACCAGTTCGCGGTAAATCATCTGTCTGTTTTCATCGAGCTGGCTGTAATAATACCGCTTCGCCAGCTCCTCCTCATCTGTATTTTCCGCCTGAAACTGTGTTGCGCCATTTTCTGACAGACCATTGTTTTCGTCTGCCGTCTGTGAAGCAGTGCTGCTGTCCGCTCCGTTTCCGTTCTGCGCGGGATCGCTCTCATCAAATTCTCCGAATACCAGATAAGCCGCCAGCAGGGCAAGCATAAGCGGAAGCAGCGCCCGCAGCGGTCTCTTCCGTCTTCGTCTGTGTCTTCTCTTTGCCATTCTTCTTTTCTCCCAGATACGTTAAAACGCCGTCACACAGTGCATCCGCCACCTTTTTCTGGTACTCCTTTGTGTTCAGGAGCGCTTCCTCCTCCGGATTTGAGAGGAATCCGCACTCGCAGATCACCAGCACTGCGTCTGTCTTCTTCAGCATGTAATACGTTTTGTTTCCCTTGGCTTTCCTGTGATTCGCCGGATCGAGCCCCGCGACCAGTGCAGCCTGCATGCAGAGCGCCAGTTTTTCGCCTTCTTTTGAATCCGTATAATAAAACACCTGCGCCCCTTTGACCGCCGCATCCGGGTAGCTGTTCTGGTGAATGCTGATCACACAGTCCGGCTTTTTTTTATGAATCAGCTGCACGCGCCGCTGCAGATCCTGCACTTTCGCATTCACGGCTCCCGGATCGGAGAGATCATCCTCCCCTTCCCGCGTCATCACCACAAGGATTCCCTGCTTTTCCAGCTTCTTTTTCAGCAGACGGGCAATCGCAAGGTTGATGTCCTTTTCTTTGACACCGTTTGCCCCGATTTTGCCGGGATCGTCGCCGCCGTGGCCGCTGTCCAGCACCACTACTTTTGTGGCTGCCTTCTGTGCTGCCACCAGCCGTGCGCCCTCGCGGGACAGAACATACGCCGCCGAAAGCAGAATCACCGCCATCAGCCATTCCAGTTTTTTCCCTTTTTCCAAATGAAAAGCCCCCTGCTGCAAATTTCCTTTCTTGGTCATTTTATGCAGCAGCGGGGCAGGTTACAACTCTTATTGCTTCCGGTTACTCTTCCTCATCTTCTTCATCATGCGCGCGATTCGGGATTTCATCCTCTTCTTCGTCGTTGTCATCATCGAGATAATCCGGCTCATTTTCGAAATCGATGACTGCGGAATTTTCGACGATTTCGTCTTCTTCCTCTGCTTCTTCTGCGGTATCTTCACTGCCTGGCTCTGCGGCTGTTTCTTTTGCCTCTCCGGGAAAGATACTTTTTACCGGATCTTTCATGAAGGTTTCCACTTCCGACGCAGAACGTTTCATCTCCTCACGCATTTTTTCGATGCCGGCAAAGGTCTCCTCAAAAATTCTGCGGTTCTTCTCGAGTACACTTGTCATGGTTTCCATCTCGGCGTAAATCTTCTGGTATCTGGTGTTGGCTTTCTGCAGTTCCGCGTCCATATGGCTCTGGATTTCTTCTGCTTCGGCCTGCAGTTTTTCTTCATAAACAGCAGCCAGTTCCTCGCCCTTCTGACGTGCGCTCTCTACCATGTATTCGCACTGTTCCTTCGTCTCGCGGCGCTGCTTTGCACAGGATTCCTTTGTCTCCTCCCTCTGTTTCCGGCAGGACTCGTTTGTCTCCTCTTTCTTTTTGCAGCACGCCTCATCCGTTTCCTCCGTTTTCTCGCGGCAGGACTCGTCCGTTTCTTCGTTTTTCCGGCGGCAGGCTTCCTCGGTCTCTTCTTTTAGCTTTCTGCAGCTCTCCTCCGTTTCCTCCGTCAGCTTTCTGCACGCTGCATCGGTCTCTTCCGTTTTCTCGCGGCAGGCATCTTCTGTTTCCTGTGTCAGTTTTTTCGCTTTCACCTGTGCCTCAAACACAAGGCCGCTGATGCTGTCATAATTGTCGATATAGCTCTGGTATTTCTCATGAATATTTTTTTCGAGCTCCTCGATTTTATCCTCACGCTCGCGGATCTTGCGGTTCAGCTTCTCGATTTCCTGCTCTTTTTCCTCGATCTTCGCTTCCAGTTTCTTCTGAGCGGCATACGCCTGATCTTTCAGGTTCTGCACTTTCGTCATGACATCGTCCTTATCGAAACCGCCCATCAGCGTTGTTTTAAATAATTCTTCGTGATTGTTTTCTGACATGTATACTCCTCCTTCGTGCCCGGGCTTTTATCATTCCCCTTATCCTTCCCGGACTCCTCGTCAACTGTTTGTTTCAATATATTCTGAAATCAGACTCCAGACGTCTGCGCACTCGAATCCGAGCTTCCACTCTGCCACTCCGGCGAGATCAGCGCTTTGGATCACTTTCAGTTTTTCCTCCATGGACTGCTCATCCTCCATCCAGATCGTGTATCTGGCATCGGAAGTTTCTACCGTTGCCACATTCTGGCCAAGGGATGCATCCCAGGTTTCTGTCATCTGATTCTCTTTGGCATAGTTTTTGGCGCCATCCATGCCCAGCACCTCGCTGGTAATGGCGCTCTGTCCGAACTTTTCCGTCCAGACACGGGTATAAAACGGGATTCCGCAGATCACCTGATCGGCAGGCATCACCCGCGTCATCTCCTCCACGGCCTGCTGTACGAACGGGAGGGATGAAACAGAGCCTGCCTCCTCGCTTCCCGCGAAATGCTCGTCATAGGCCATGACAATCATATAGTCCACAAATCTTGCCTGCTCGCCGCGCTGATAATACATCGTGTAAGCCTGCGGTACCGGCGTATCGACCGACACCACAAGATTCTGTGCATGCGCCGCGCTCGTCAGTTCCCGCAGAAACTGCAGGTAATGCGGGATTCCGGCCTCTTTCAGATTCTCGAAATCCACGTTGATGCCGTCCATGCCGCACGATGCTGCCTCGGCGAGCAGCTGCTCAATGATTCTGCTGCGCACGGATGCGTAGGCAAGATCGGTTGTTTCGTCAAATGCTTCATTAAAGTTATCAATCAATCCCCAGACTTCCCGTCCCGCGTCATGCGCCAGTTTCACGTAATCGGCGCTCGCAAGGCTGGAAATCGTACCGGTTTCGTCTGTCACGGAAAACCAGGTCGGTGAAATCACGTTCACGCCGGTCATTTCTGCTGTCATCTCTGCCATCGCGTCGTTCGACTCGGTCGATGTGCTCTGATGCCAGACCAGATTGATTTTGTGATCCCGTGTAATTCTTTCATAGGAATCTTTCTTTGCCGTCCGCGCTTCGATGGTCTCCGGCTCGGAGATATCCTCTGTCTGGATGTAGCCGGTATAGCCGTCCGCCGTCATGACTTTGCACCAGTTGTCCAGATTTTCCAGATACAGCAGGGTGTCTCCCTTCTGTACATCCGCAAGAATCAGACTCTTGATGCCGCCCTTCTGGCGCACCTGCGCGGTGTCTGACTGTACCGTCGCCTGCTCCACGCCGTCCCATTCATTCCGGATTACAACACGGTTGGGATCGCTGTAATATGCATAGTCGAGATCTGTGTATTCTTTTACGACATCCAGCGAAATGTAAACCGTTCCGTCGCTCTCCTGCTGTACGGCAGGCTGTCCGCCCGGTGTTTTGGCAATGGCCGCATCGCCCGGAAGCAGTGTCTGCACGCCGCCGCTCGTTGTAAGCAGGATTCCTTTTGTTTCTTCATCCCAGTAGAAGCAGCTGTTCAGCTGGGATTCTACATATGTGTACGCCGCATACGGCTCTCCTCCGATAAGGACGGCCTGCTCTTCCAGAAGTTCTCCGTTCTGGATCAGCGCAACGCTGTTTTCGTCTGTCAGGTTAAAATATTCGTTCCCGGCCATGTATTCGGTTCCGGGTTTATATCGGTTTATCAAAAATGAAACAACGCCTGCTGCACCGACTAGCACGATCAGAATCAGTACGACCAGTACCGGCGCTGCTTTTTTCTTCTGTTGCTCCTTCATGTGTTCTTTTCCCCTTTTCTTCGCTCTGAAGATCTCCCCACTTGCGCCCATTATAACAAAAAAAATACCCAATAGCAACCGTTATGCGCAAGGGAACCGCATGCGAGTCAGAAAGTATCGTTACAGTTCACTGGTTCCCAGCGAACTGTAACATTCGCAGCCCTCATTTAAAGTTTTGCTTCGCAAAAGGAGGGCTGCTCACACCTGAATCATGTTCTTACGCAGCGAAACAGCAGGTGTTTCACTGCTGATTGAACAGTAACGAACGTATCGTTGCTTTTTGCTATTGGGTATTTTTCAGAAAATCTGTTTAAAAAGTTTTGTCGATTGTTTGTTTCATGGCTTATTTGCAGTTGTGACGTACAAAAAAGAAAGCCCCATAGATCCGTATGAAATACTTTTGTTTTTAGTTTCAATGATCATGTTTCAAGGGGACGCCTTCTTATCCGATCCGTTTTTTCTGTGCCTGCTTCCGGCCGGAGTATGCACCCTCCGGGCAGAAGCAAAGGTTTCCCCAACTCCTATTATACTTCAAACCGGGGGAATTACAAATAAAGTTTGTCCCTTCATTTCTGAAAAAATTATGCGAAATGTAAAAAAAATCTTAAGTTCTTTACTTCTTTCCGTGATGTGTTATACTATATCGTAAGCAGCCCTATTTATATAAGTAAAGAGTAATTAAGGACGTGAGAGTTATGAAAATAGAAAAAATCAATGATAACAAGATCCGCTGCACACTGACCAGCGCCGATCTTGCCGAAAGAAATTTAAAGCTCAGCGAACTGGCTTACGGCACGGAAAAGGCCCGCAGCCTGTTTCAGGATATGATGCTTGAAGCCAACCAGCAGTTCGGCTTCAATGTGGATAATGCCCCGCTCATGGTCGAGGCCGTTCCGGTGGCTCCGGACAGCATTGTCCTCATTATCACCAGAGTCGAGGATCCACAGGAGCTCGACACCCGCTTCGCCAAATTTGCTCCATCCGGCGACGATACGGACGGACCGGAACCGGTACAGTATTCCGGCGCGGACGACATCATCGACCTGTTCCACAAGCTCTGCGATGTGAAGAACAAGGCACAGGAAATCGCAAAGAAAGCGGCACAGAAGGAAAACGAAAAAGAGCCTGCAGCATCCGAGGAAAAGAATGTGGATCTGGTACGCACCTTCCACTTCTCAACCCTCGACGATGTCATCAGCTCCGCAAAAGCGCTGAACCAGTATTTTACCGGCAGCAATTCCCTCTATAAGAACACGGCAGATGCCAACTATCAGCTCGTTCTGCACCAGTCCGGCTGCAAACCGGAGGAATTCAACAAGGTCTGCAACATTCTTTCCGAGTACGGCAGACAGGAATCCTTCTCCCTGGCCGCTGAAGCATTTCTGCTGGAACATGGAAATGCAATGGTAAAAGAGAATGCTCTGCAGGAGCTGGCTTCTCTGTAAGTTTTGAAACGTATGCATAAAAAAAGGAAGTCTGTGAAAGACTTCCTTTTTTGTACGTTCCGTACAAATTACTCTTCTGTGATAGCCTCGGTTGGACATACGCTTGCGCATGTTCCGCACTCAACGCATACATCCGGGTTGATTTCGTAATGGGAATCTCCCTCAGCGATAGCCTCTACTGGACATTCTCCAGCGCAGGTTCCGCAGCTTACACATTCGTCTGTGATTACATATGCCATGATCTTATCCTCCTTGTAGATTTTTTGGCCCTTTCGGTACTATCCACATTGTAAACGATTGCCCCCTGAAATACAAGTACAAAATTATAAACATTCTATAATCTTATGAATTTGTTCTTGCATTCCCCCCGGGGGTACGCTATAATCAAAATAGCCGTCAAAATCGGAACGACGGGTATATACACATTTAAAGGAGGAACTTTAAGATGGCAAAGATCTCGAAAGACATGACAATCGGCGAGTTAATCGCAATGGATACAAATATCATCGGAATCCTGATGGGAGCCGGCATGCACTGCATCGGCTGCCCTTCTGCACAGGGTGAGTCCCTGGAAGAAGCAGCTATGGTTCACGGCCTGGACGCTCAGGTTCTGGAAGACCAGATCAACGATTATCTGGCTGCAAAATAAGCCGGATTTCCGCGTGGATCCAAAAAGAACGCCTCTCACAGGCGTTCTTTTTTTCTGTCCAATTTACCCTTTGGTTCGATGGCTCCGTTTTGCTTTCGTCCGTTTTCCTTTCTGCTCCAGCGTCGCCGCTGCTTCTCTCCGGCTCTGCTGGTGGCGGCGGATCGCCTCGTCCACGCGGCGGCTCCGTTCCTCCTGACGCCTCTTCTGTATCATCTGGTCAAGCAGACGGCCGAGCACGCGGTAAAATTCCGTCTGACGCTCCTCCTCTTCCTGCCGCATCACGGTGTCCGCCAGCTGTTCTGCTTCCCGCTCGGGCAGAAGATCGACAACCACCTCCGGCACTTCGTCCGCTTTTCCCGGTATTGCCGGATCCGGCTTCTCCTTTGCCGTCTCTGCCGCTTCCGCCGGAAACGCTTTGATCTCCGCCGTTGCCTGCACCAGCTTCGGCATCAGCTCGCGGATCGCTTTCAGATGAAGCCCCTTTTTCTTCAGTTCCCGGATTCCCAGAAAAATCTGAATGTCCTGCGCAGTATAGCAGCGGTGTCCCAGCGAATTGCGGTGGATTTCCATGCCGAGCTCGTCCTCCCAGTACCGGAGCACATGCGCTTTCTCCCCGGTCAGCTTCTCCGCCTCCGTGACCAGATACGTTCTATTTTCCATACGGCAGCCACTCCCTTCTTCCCTTTATTATAGGATCTGTTATCCCCTGCCGCAAGAAAATCTCATCGTAATATTCCGACAATTTCATACAATTATACACAAAGAACGTGCCGCAGGACTATCCCACGACACGTTCTGACACATAAAATATTTTCTTTTATCTCTCTGCATTCGCAAATTTCGTATAATCCGGCAGCCAGACCAGATTGACAGTTCCGATCGGGCCGTTTCGCTGTTTGGCGATGATGATTTCCGCGATTCCCTTATTCTCGGAATCCTTATTATAGTAATCATCTCGATAGATAAACATAACAACGTCGGCATCCTGCTCGATCGCTCCCGACTCACGCAGGTCGGAAAGCATCGGACGGTGGTCGGTACGCTGCTCAACAGCCCGGGAAAGCTGGGACAGTGCAACAACCGGCACATTCAGCTCTCTCGCGAGTGCTTTTAAGGAACGGCTGATATCCGAAATCTCCTGCTGACGCGATTCCGAGGAGCTCTTTCCGCTTCCCGACATCAGCTGCAGGTAGTCAATGATGATGATATCAAGACCGTGCTCCAGCTTGTATTTGCGGCATTTCGACCGCATCTCTCCGATCGAGATACCAGGTGTATCGTCAATCATCAGTCGGGATTCACCGATCATGCCGGCGCTCTCGATCAGCTTGCTCCATTCGTCGTCTTTCAGGTTTCCGGTTCTCAGATGCTGGGAATCTACTTTCGACTCCATCGAGAGCAGACGGTTCATCAGCTGCTCCCGCGACATCTCGAGACTGAAAATCGCAACGGCTTTGTCTTTCTTAAACGCCATATACTGCGCAATGTTGAGGACAAACGCCGTTTTACCCATAGACGGACGTGCCGCAATCAGGATAAAGTCAGAGTTCTGCAGACCCGATGTCTTGTAGTCCAGATCCGTGAATCCGGTCGGAATACCCGTGACATTTCCCTTCGTCTTCGATGCACGCTCGATGTTCTCCAGCGTATTGATGACGACCTGGCGGATCGGCATGAAGTCTCCGGAATTCCGCTGGCCCAATAACTGGAACATCTTCTTTTCCGTCTCCTCCATGATGACTTCCACCGGCTCTTTGTTCAGATAGCAGTCATTCTCTATCTCTTCTGTCAGCTTAATGAGACGGCGCAGCACCGCTTTCTCGCTGACGATGTTCGCATAATGGCGCACATTCGCCGAAGTCGGCACCGCATTTAAAAGATCGCGGACAAACTCCATCGAACTGATCTCCGGCGGAACATCCTTTTCACGCAGGCGGTTCTGCAGGGTGACCAGATCGACCGGTTTTCCCTCATTGAACAGCTCCACCATGGCATCAAAAATGACGCCGTACTGGTGCTGGTAAAAATCGTCGCTCGTCAGGATTTCCGATGCCGCCATGATGGCTTCGCGCCCCATCAGCATGGAACCGATGACCGACTGCTCCGCCTCGATGCTGTGCGGAAGGATTCGTTTAATCAGTGCTTCTTCCATAGAATTATGCTTCTTTTACGATAACTTTCAGCTTTGCAGTTACTTTGGTATGCAGGCGGATCGGCACTTCTGTCGTTCCAAGAACCTTGATCGGGTTCGGAAGCTGCATTTTCTTTTTGTCGATGTCGTATCCGAGCTGCTCTTTTGCTGCCTCAGCGATCTCTTTTGCCGATACGCTTCCGAATACTTTTCCGCCCTCGCCGACTTTGATTGCTACGGTAACCTGTTTGTCCTCAATCTCTTTCGCGAAAGCCTGTGCCTCAGCGAGCTGCTCTGCTGCCACTTTGTCCTCGTGTGCTTTCTGGAGTTTCAGCTCATTCAGGTTTTTTGCGGTTGCCTCGATGCCGAGTTTTTTCGGCAGAAGCATGTTTCTTGCATATCCGTCACTTACGTTTACAGTCTGTCCTTTTTTACCAAGTGCTTTTACGTCTTCCAGTAAGATAACTTTCATATCAGATTTCTCCTCCATCCTGCATTTCTGTTAAGGTTGATTTCAGAAGGTTTCTCGCCTCCTCCATGTTGACGGTCTCGAGCTGGCATCCCGCCATATTCAGATGACCGCCGCCGCCCATCCGCTCCATGATGATCTGTACATTGACCTCATCGATCGCGCGGGCGCTGATATAGATCACGCCTTTGTACTCGGTCAGTACAAAGGACGCCTTGACACCGACAATGTTCAGCAGCTCGTTCGCCGCTTGTGCTCCGACCACCGTCGGGCTGTCCACATAGTCGCTCGGGCATTCGGAAATCGCGAACTGGCCGCGGAACAGCTCCGCATTGCGGATCGTCTCTCCTCTTGCCTTGTAATCGTTCATATCCTCACGGAACAGCTTGCGCACACGCGTCACATCCGCACCGCAGCGGCGCAGGAACGCTGCCGCCTCGAACGTGCGGACACCTGTTTTCTGCATAAAGTTGTCGGTATCGATCATGATGCCGGCATAGATGCTGTCCGCCTCCACGTTCCGGATGCGGATTCCCTCGGTAAAATACTGGAGAATCTCGGCAACCATCTCGCTCGCGGATGATGCATACGGCTCAATATAGGAAAGCACCGAGTTGCGGATCGTATCGCTTCCCTGCCGGTGATGATCCAGCACGACGATCATTTTCGCCATGTACAGCAGATCCTCACACTGTGTGATGCTCGGCTTGTTCGTATCGACCACAACGAGCAGCGTGTTGTCGTCCATGATCTCTTTCGCCTCATGGTTGTTGACAAACATGTCCGCCTCATAATCCTGGTTGTCGCTGAACGTATTCATCAGCGGAATGATCGAGCTGGTCGGGTTGTCGATGACGATGTACGCTTTTTTATTCAGCGTTTTCGCCGCACGGTAGATACCGATGGCCGCACCGAACGAATCGGCATCCGGCAGTCGGTGTCCCATGACAACGACCTTCTCTTTCGTGTTCATAAACTCTTTCAGCGCGTGCGCCTTGACGCGGGCTTTGACTCTCGTATTCTTTTCCACAGCCTGCGTTTTTCCGCCGAAATACTGAATCTTCGAACCGTCCTTTAAAACGACCTGATCGCCGCCCCGGCCAAGAGCCAGGTCGATCGCGATTTTCGCATACTCGGAGTTTTTCGCAAACGATCCAGCATCTGCTCCGATACCCATACTGATTGTGACCGCCATCTCGTTTCCGATGTTGATGGTCTTGACGTCCTCGAGGATATCGAACTTTTTCTCTTTCAGTTCATTTAACGAACTCCGGCGCATGACCACGATGTATTTGTCGTTCTCATACCGCTTCACCAGTCCATCGAGATCGTTGAAATATTTGTTGATCTTTCGCTCGACCAGTGCGGTCAGAAGGGAACGGCGGACCTCCTCGACGCTCTCCAGCGCCTCGTCGTAGTTGTCCAGATACAGAAGACCGGTGACCATCGTTTCGTCCTCGAATTTCCGCATATACTCGCGGAGCTCCGTCTCATCGAACAGATACAGTGCCTGAATAAAATAGCCTTTGATATCTGTGTTGATCATCTCCGAATTCTGGATCAGCTCGTCGATGCAGACGCTTTTTACATGGGCACGGAAATTCTTTTCGCCGTAAGCCACGTTGATGTCGGTCTCCTCCTCATTTTTCGGCAGCCGCTCGACCGTCAGCTCCGGAAAAATGGTGGCGATACATTTATGATACTGTGTATCCTTCCCTGTGATTTTTGTAAACTCTTTGTTGACCCAGAGAAGTTTTCCCTGCGAATCCATAACGGCATAGGGCAGCGCCAGTTCCTGGATCAGATGCTTCTGAACCTGGCCGTATTCGGTCGCAAAGGTAATCAGCTCGTTGATCACCTGCGGACGCTGTCTGTAATAGAGAACTGCGGCTGCGATCACATAGACTGCAAAAAACAGCGTGAACCACATTCCTGCCATCACATCCACAAAATACATGCCGATATTCATCACAAGCATCAGGATGGACAAAATCAGCGGCCATCGAAGATAGCTCCGCAATTGGCCGCTCAACTTCATTTTGCTTTTCATTTCCTAACACCTTTCCAACGTTGCGTGTTGTATTTCGCTCCTGTCCTTCCGATTATACCACTTTGACCTGTACTTTGGCAACAAGATACTTCTGGATACAAAAAAGGTACCCGCCCTTTTCGGGCAGATACCTCCATTTATTTACCGATTCAAAATGAACGTTCGGACAGTGCTTAGCGCAAGTCAGAATCAATCATCTACGTACGGCATAATAGCCATATGTCTTGCTCTCTTAACGGCTACTGTTACTGCTCTCTGATGTTTTGCGCAGGTTCCAGTTACACGTCTCGGCAGGATTTTACCACGCTCGGATACATATTTTTTCAGTTTAGCTGCATCCTTGTAGCTGATCTCTTCTCCACCACAGAAAACACAAACTTTTCTTCTTCTGCGGGCCGGTCTTCTGGAAGCTGGTCTTTCACTATTATTATAAGCCATGATCAATCTCTCCTTTTCTATCAATTAAATGGCAATTCTTCGTCAATGCCATCGGGAATATTCATAAAACCATCGGCGCTGCCCAGGTCAGATGTATTCGCGGACGGAGCCGGATTGTTATGCTGCGGTGCGGAGTATCCTCCGTTGTTTCCACCTGCATTTTTGCTCTCTGCAAACTCCTGCTCTTCTACAACTACGTCTGTCGTGTAGACCTTCTGGCCTTCACGGTTGGTGTAGCTTCCGGTCTGAATGCGGCCGGTGATGGCGATCTTCGTTCCCTGACGCAGGTATTTCTCTGCAAATTCTGCCTGGCGGCCGAAAGCAACGCATCCGATAAAGTCTGCGGTTGCGGAATCGCCGTCTCTGCGGAATCTGCGGTCAACAGCCAGTGTATAACGGGCTACCGCTGTGGAGTTCTCTCCAGCAGAGTATCTGACATCGGGATCTCTGGTCAATCTTCCCATCAATATAACTTTATTCATTCGCTTACCTCTTAAGCTTCCTTTTTAACGACTAAGTATCTCAGTACGTTATCCATAATACGCATATGGCTCTCGATCTCTGCCGGAGCTGTTGCGTCTGCTTCAAACTGAATAAAGTAGTAATATGCTTCACGCATATGCTGAATTTCGTATGCAAGGCGTTTTTTGCCCCACTCTTCTACTTCGCCAACTGTTCCGCCGTAACGGGTTACATAACCTTTGGCTTTCTCAACTACAGCTGCGCGTTCCTCTTCTTCAAGTTTTGCATTCACAACCAGTGCTAATTCGTACTTGTTCATGCTTTACCTCCTTTTGGACTTTTTGGCACCCCATTTTCATTATGGGGAGCAAGGAATTATTTTTATACGTCACAATTTGTTATTTTAACATAAAAAAGGGCTTATAGCAAGCCCTTTTTCGCGTGTTTTCTTGTTTTTTTCACGATATTACGCATCTTTTTTTCGTAATCCGCGGGTGTTTTTCTCGACCAGCTTGCGTGCTACCATGATCTGGTGGCCGCAGCCGGTGCATTTGAGACGGAAATCTGCGCCGACACGCAGGATTTCCCACTCGCTGCTGCCGCACGGATGCGGCTTTTTCAGTTTTACAATATCGCCTACTTCGTAATGTTCTGCCATGTTTCTTCCGCCTTATATTTTCTAATTAAAATCTATCTTACTTTGATGCTGCCGAGCACCTGCCCGATCGGCTGCTGGATCAGAAGATCCGCGTTTTTATCCATCGGCGTTGCGCCCTTGTTGATGAGAACCAGCGCATCGCCCTCAAAATACTGGAGAAGGCCTGCCGCCGGATAAACCGCAAGTGACGTTCCGCCGACAATCAGAAGATCTGCCGCCGCAATCGAGCGGATCGCACCGTCGAGCACTTTCTCATTCAGACTCTCCTCGTAGAGTACGACATCCGGTTTGATCATGCCTCCGCATTTTTCACATCTTGGAACGCCGCTGCTCCTTCTCACCAGCTCTGTATCGCAGAATGCCCCGCATTTCATACAGTAATTGCGGTGTGTGCTTCCATGCAGTTCATACACTACTTTACTTCCCGCCGCCTGATGCAGTCCGTCAATGTTCTGCGTCACAATCGCTTTTAATTTTCCCGCCGCTTCGAGCTCTGCAAGTTTCTTATGCGCCGCGTTCGGTTCTGCGCCGACCGGAAGCATTTTGTCGCGGTAAAAAGCATAAAACTTTTCCGGGTACCGCAGGAAATAGCTGTGGCTTAAAATTGTCTCCGGCGGAACGTCATACTTCTGATGATAAAGGCCATCCACGCTCCGGAAATCCGGAATCCCGCTCTCCGTGGACACGCCCGCGCCGCCGAAGAATACGATATTTTCATGCGTATCAATCAATCTCTGCAGTTCTTCGATTTTTCTTTCCTCTTCCATCTGTCATTCCTCCTCCTGACCAATCATTACCGGTTCCGCCGCACGCCCAGAACGACGAACCGTCCAGTCGTATCGCTCGCCGCACAGGTGGACAGCACAATAATATGGCTGTTTTCATCCATCTCCGGCTGCTCCACCGGGATCTCTGACCGCGCCGCCATGGTATTCAGATACTGTACAAACGCTTCACCCCCGCCGGAATACAGCGTGTAGACATCACTGTCTGCCTCCGTATAAAAAGCAGAAAAAATCTGGTACACATCGTTTGATTCCGGCGTCAGCATCCAGAAATAGACGCTGTCCCTATATTTTTCCTGCTCCTTCATCTGTTTCAATTTTCCGAACATGGAGAGATTCTTCATATTATGACCGTAAACGATTGTGTTTCCATCACTGAAATCATCCTGATTCTGGTAATCGAGGAAAATGGAACCCGCAAAGTTGCTCGTTCCCTCATACGTCGTATGAAGATACGCAACATTGTCCGGCCCCTGTACGACCGGGTAACTGATGTCGAGAGCTTCGATATAAAGCCATCCCTTCACATCCGGGTTAATCGCTTTTAAGGATTCAAAATCGACGGCAAGCGGCGGTTCTGTCGGATACGACAGTGGTTCCGGCTCCGGTTCGGAAGGCTCCGCCGGTTCGGATTCCGCCTGTGGCTCCTCTGTTTTCGTCGTTGCCGGTGTCTCTGGTGTTTTTGTAATTTCCGTCGTATACTGCTGCAGATCCCGGTATTCATCCGTGCCGGTCTTGTAATCCAGGTAAATGCCGATCAGCTTGTACCCGGAAAAGCAGAAAACAGCAAGTGCCGCTAAAAATACCAGAGTCCAAAGCGGATTGCCGCGTTTTTTCTGTTTCTTTTTCTGTTTTCCCATGCGTCTCCTTTATCACTTTTTTACTGTCTGAGCTGTTTTCTCGAAGCGCTCTGAATTTGTCTCAATTATAAGCGTGCCCCTTTCTTTTGTCAACTTATGCCCCCGGAAAAGGATTGCACCCGCCCCCATCTTATGATAGACTAAAAGTCGACTGACAAGTCACTTGTGAATACAGTAACACACCACATACATGAGGAGGAATTCCATATGCGAACAATCAAAAAAGTCGCCTCGCACATCTTCATTGATGGCTTCGGCGGCATGACGCAGGGTCTTTTTGCAACCCTGATTATTGGTACGATGATTCAGCAGATCGGTCTTCTGATCGGCGGTTCGACCGGAAATGTGATCTATCTGCTTGGAAAAGCTGCCGCAGCCCTGACAAGTGCCGGTATCGGTGTCGGCGTGGCAGTGAAATATGGGGAAAGCCCGCTTGTCACGGTTTCTGCAGCCGTCGCCGCCATGGTCGGCGGTTATGCCGGCAAGATCACCGGCGGCACATTCTTTGTGGACGGAAATGCCGTTCTGGCAGGACCTGGCGAACCGCTCGGCGCTTTCATCGCAGCTTTCGCAGGCATCACCTGCGGCCATCTGGTTTCCGGCAAGACCAAGGTTGATATCATCGTGACACCGGTCATCACCATCGGAGCCGGTTCCGTTGTCGGACTGCTCGTCGGACCGCCGATCTCCCAGATGATGACAGGCCTTGGAAGCATCATCAACTGGGCAACGGAACAGCGGCCGTTCATCATGGGCATCGTTGTTTCGGTCGTCATGGGTATGGTTCTGACACTGCCGATCAGCTCCGCTGCACTCGGCATCATTCTGAATCTTTCCGGTCTTGCCGCCGGTGCCGCAACGATCGGCTGCTGCTGCAACATGGTCGGATTCGCGGTTGCAAGTTATCGGGAAAACAAATTCGGCGGCCTTGTCGCACAGGGTCTTGGAACCTCGATGCTCCAGGTGCCGAACATCATGCGTCATCCACTGATCTGGCTGCCCGTCATCTTCTCGAGTGCGATTTTAGGACCCGTCTCCACAATCCTCGCCAATATGCAGAATAATGCAACGGGAAGCGGCATGGGTTCCGCAGGTCTTGTCGGACAGATCACAACGTATCAGACGATGATCGCTTACGATGATCCGAAGCTCGTCATCATCAAAATCATTCTGCTCCACTTCGTGCTTCCGGCTGTGATCACCTTGTTCTTCTCAGAGGTATTCCGCAAGGCAAACCTGATCAAATCCGGCGATATGGCTTTGAATCTGTAATCTGTATTTTTAAAAGGGAATGGAACTGCGCATCCGGCAGCTCCATTCCCTTTTTTATCCACATTTCTCTTCTGATTTTTTCTGTTTTTACACCGTTTCTTCTGCGTTTTCCGCATTTTCCACTGCCGCGGCCGATTCAGCTTCCGCTGCCGCTTCTTCTGTCTCCGTTTCTTCCCCCGGCCGCACGCGGTGTGCCTCTACCATTGGCTCAATGGTCTGTGCCATCAGCAGATGGATCATGTCAAGGCTCCGCTCGCGGAACCGCGACGGCAGAAGCGGTGCGATCGCCACATCCGTCACGAGGGATTCAAGGCCCTCGATAATCAGATCCTTGCCCGGCGTCTCATTCCACTCCAGTCTGATCCGCTCGAAATCACGCTGGAAAATGATTTTGACCCTCCGTCTTGCGGCCTCTTCCAGAAATGCAAACTCAAGCTTCAGCACCAGTTCGCCGTCTTCATTCTCCGCAAACTGTCCCGTCGTTCCGAGCAGATACGATTCCTCGTTTTCCACCCATTCTACAACTTTGGACCCCGTAAGACCGATCTCAATGCGCTGTGTTTTTTCTCCCTCGGTCAGCGCTACAAAGAAACGGCCTTTTTCATAGAAGAAACCGATGCGGCGGATGCCGTCGGAAAAGTTGTTGTGGAAGACCTGCAGCGTCAGCGGAAACATGCCGACATGCGTGTCTTCCATTTTATATTCTTTTCCGTGCAGAAGCTGCGCCATGTCGATCTGACGCGGTGTTCCGCTGTTCCGCGGCCCCGGTGTTCTCCGCTTCCAGCCGCCGCGCAGGATTCTTCCCGGTGTCTCTTTCGCGCCCTCCAGATCACGGCAGGTCTGCACCAGCTTCTGATATGCCATCGGGCTTTCCGCCTCGCCGGATTTCAGCTCTGCACCAAATTCCGCGCCGAAATACTTCCGCACAATGTCGAGCATCTCACACGTCTGGAACAGCTCGTTGCTGCCCGCATTCGTCACAATCACCACGCCGGTATCCGGATAACCGAGCACGTTCTGCCCCAGCATGCCATTGAACGCAAAGCTGCCCGGCCGCTCCTCCATCCAGACCTGGTAACCATAGCCATATTTTCCCATCTTTTCCGGCGGTGTCGCATGAACGGAGGTGGACGCTGCGACCCATTCCGCCGGGACGATCTGTTTTCCTTCGAATTTTCCGCCGTTCACGTACATCACCCCGAGCTTGGCCGCGTCCTCCGGGCACAGGAAGAGGCCCCAGCCGCCTTTCGTAATCCCTGCCGGGCAGCTCTCCCAGAAAACTTTCCGGATGCCGAGAGGCTCAAACAGACGCGACCGCAGGTAATCTACCATTTTCATGCCGGTGCGCTCCTGTATGATTGCAGACAGCAGATACGTGTTCATACTGTTGTACTCAAACGCTTCGCCCGGCGTTCCCTTGACCGGCGCATTTAAGAAGCTGTCCACCCAGTCGTTGCCGGAAACAACGCCCATCTCGTTGAACTGTACGCCGCTCTTCATCGTCAGAAGATGCTTCACGGTCAGATTCGGGCGCAGGATCTTCTGCAGCAGACCGTTTCGTTTTTCAAAAATATCATAGACGTTCTCGTCCAGGGAAAGTTTTCCTTCACTGATCAGAAAACCAGCCGCCATGCCAGTGATGCTCTTACACATAGAATACGTCGCATGCCAGATGCCGCTGCGGTATGGGGCGAAATTGCATTCGCAGATGACATGTCCGTTCCGCAGGACCAGCAGATGATGCATGTCCGTATGGCGCGCAGCGGCGAGCTCACGAAGCATCTGCGTCAGCTTTTCCGATGAGATGCTCTCGCTCTCCGGCACCACGCGCGGAAAATACGTTTCCGGAGATGCAAAATCCCCGAACGCTTCCTTCTGCGGCGCAAAGTCCGTCTTTCCCATATGTCCTGTCGTCCCACTCATAAATCCCCAGATCATTTCCATTGCGGTTAACTGTTCTTTCGCTGCCATGTACGATGCCTCCTGTCTCATGCGGTTGGATTTCCCTGTTTTTCCAGTTTTCCTCATTATATCCAGATTCCTTGAAAATCGCAATGCTTCTTCTGATAAAAAAGAACCGACATAGAAATCTGTATTTCAATTTCTGCCGGTTCTTTTCCGTGTGTGATTTTTTTATTTTACTTTAGCTTACTCATTCCAGAGTTTCATACGCTCCTGATAATTCTGCGTGATAACTTTTTCTACATCTTCCAGTCCTGCGTCATTCATTTCGGAAATCATCTTGTCGTACTCTTCCATTGCCGCATCGTGGCTGTCTGCATTCACAATCTTCGGATATTCCTGATCGTAGATATCCTGAATTTTCTGCCATTTCAAGCCATCCGGAGTGCTTCCTGCCGGGGTAAGGCCTGCAAATTCTGCGGTATCCCATCTGTCGTTCTCACCAAAGTGATTCATAGCCACCTGCCGGGTCTCTTTTACTTTATACTGTGATACATCGTATGGAGTTCCGTCTGTACCATTTCCGTTCTTTACAAACCAGGTCCATTTGCGGACGCCGGTATCCAGTTTTGTTTTGTCAAAATCCGTCTGGAATCCTTCAATCAGATCATCGTTCGGAACGTGTTTTCCATCTTCCATATTCCAGTTGGTTCCCTCAATACCCCACATCAGAAGATACTGTCCTTCTTCGCTTGCAAGGTAGTTGATCATCTTCATGGCTGCTTCCGGATTTTTACAATTCTTGGTGATCGCGATTGCATCCCAGCCAAGTGTACTTCTTCCGGAGTAAGTAGTTTCATCTGCACTGATTCCGTTTCCAAGGATTTTATAGGAATAGAATTTTGCATCTTCTCCTACAGAAGAAGCAAGTGCTGTATTTGCTGCATCGGTATCCCAGTAGGAAGCAAAGGTACTGAATACGTTGCCTGCAGACAGTTTCTGCGTCCACTGATTTTTCTTGTTGACAACCCACTCTTTGTCCAGAAGGCCTTCGGTATACAGTTCATTGGCAAAGGACATCATCTCTTTGAAGTTTGGTGCTTTGGCAACATGTTCCAGATTGTCCCCATCCTGATAATATGTTTTCAGACCATACATTCCTTTTAATGTTCCATCGTAGTTTTTGGATTCTGCATCAAAGGTAATGGCAATACTCTCTTTTCCGTCAATGGTCGGATGAAGTTCTTTGAATTTCTTACAAATGTCAATATACTCTTCCTGTGTAAATGGCTCATCGCTGTCTGCGCGGTCTTTTCCAACGATTTCGCACAGATAATCATAGCGCATCAGAACACCGGCTACCGGATCCGGATCTTCTCCGTACCAGTTATTCAGATAGTAATTTTTTCCATCGGTATAACGACTCTTGTTTAAGGTTTCCCCGTACATCTCTTTTACATCCGGGCCGTACTCATCGATCAGATCATTCAACGGAAGCAGTGCGCCTGCCTCAATGTAACGGTTTACAATATCATTTCCACGATCCATCAGGACGATATCCGGGTAATTCTGACCGGTCAGCATCAGGTTCAATTTTTCCAGCGGATCTCCGGTTGGATTTTCTACCTGAATTTTGACACCTGTTTTTTCCTCAATTGCTTTTGCAACTGGATCATCAAAGGTATTGCTTCCGGAGTTTTTGTCAAAGATAGAAATCGTAACTCCGTCTGTTGATACCTCGCCCGATGCAGATGATGCACTGCCGGATGCAGTACTTGATGATGTACTGCCATTTGATCCGCATCCTGCAAGCATTCCCGCTGCCATCAGGACACTCATCGCCATTGCGATACACAACGCCAAAGTAAGAAACATTTTCATATCCAACCGCCAGACTCACTTCCCGTACTTTATTTTTCTTATTCTTTAACAGTTCCGCCGCCCTCTGCAGACGCATTTCCGTATTGTATTCCAAAATCGTTTTTCCTGTTGCCTCTTTAAACAGGCTCCTCAGATAATTCGGAGACAAACCGACCTCCGCGGCCAGCTTCTCGATATCTGCGCTTTCCGAGCAGTGCTCCTGAAGATATGTTTTTACCTGATAAACGGCATAGTAATTTGGATTTTGATTCTGTTCTTCAAAAAATGCCAACATCCGTTCCAGATACTGCTTCATCTTTTCCCGCATCTGATAACTGTTGTTTGCTTCAAAAATTTCATTTTCTCTCAAAATTTTTTCTGCTTCCATCCAGTTTTCCAGCAGTTCATCGCTCAAAACAAGACGGTTCCATAGATACATATAGAGATTATAAACTTCTCCCGCAAATGTTTTCGGCGCAAGCCCCTTTAGCTGTTGAAAATAATCTTTCATGGTCTGCAGCGTTTCCTGCTTTTTCCCGCTGCTGACCAGACGACAGATTTCTTCTCTCCGCTCCTTCTGTTCCCGGAAATGATATGCTTTTTCCTCTTCCGTTTCTTTTTCATCTGCACAGAAAAGTTCCGGTGGATCCATATGAAATGCCAGAACACAACAGTTCCGAAGTTTTTCCGCCTTTTCGTACAGGCAGTCAGCTGTCCATGCTCCACTGCACCATCCAACGGCTCTCGGTGCGTCTTCTTTCAAATCATTCCAGATCTGAAATGCCGTATCTTTCACCGACAGATACCCCGCCAGCAGCAGAATGCTGATCCGTTCCGTTTTGCTGATGTAACGGATGCCCTTGTATTTTTCCTGAATTTGGCTACAGATGTTTTCTTCCGTTTTTCCATAAACCGCTATGATTCCAAACCTGCACTCTTCCAGTTCTTCTCCAAATACACCACGGAAATTTTTCCGTAAAAGCTCTGTTTCCTGTTTTTCCCGCAAAGCCATTTCCAGCAACTGCTTCGCCGCCGTTTTCCGCGACCAGTCTGCTATCTCACTTTTCTCCAATTCACTTCTCACTTTTTTCAGACATGCTTCTACTTCTTCAATCGTAAATGGCTTTAAAAGGTAATCCACGGCATTCACCTGAAAAGCGGAATGGATATAGGAAAAATCATCATATCCTGTCAGAAAAACAATTTTGCATGGATACCCCCGGCGTACGATCGTCTCTGCCAGTTCAATTCCACTCATTCCTGGCATCTGAATATCCGTAATCACAATATCTGCCATATTTTCTTCCAGGCACTCCAGTGCCCTTCTGCCATTGCGCGCGGTAAATACTCTGGAAATCCCGTTCTTTTTCCAGTCAATATAATCCCGCAATGTCTCCAGTTCAATTTCTTCATCTTCTACAAGAAGAACGCGATACATTTTCTCCCTCCTGTTTCCAGTTGCTCCTGCAGTTTTCTTCTCCTGCTGCTTTTCATTTCTGTCTTTTTACTGCAGAAGTTCAATCATATACGCCTCATACGGCTGTAACTTCCACACTTCTTTTGTGAGACTTTCTGTATCATTATGAATCAGAACCGTTCCTTTTGTCAAATCATATCGGGCTTTCATCTCTGCCGCGGTATCCCGGAAATTGCAGAGCACAATCAGCTTTTTCTCTCCCAGATTTCTCTCATAAGCAAAAATATCCGGATTTTCTTCCTCAATCAGACGGAAATCCCCATAAACAAGAGTGTCATTTTTCCTACGCAGCGCAATTAGTTTTTGATAGAAATAGAAGAGGGAATCCGGATTTTTTCTGCTGTTTTCCACATTGATCTCCTCGTAATTCTGATTTTCCGCCATCCACGGTGTTCCCGCTGTAAATCCGGCGTGTTTTTCCGCATTCCACTGCATTGGCGTCCGCGCATGGTCCCGGCTGTTCCGTGCAAGATAGGTACGAATTTTTTCTTCCTCCCAGCCTTCTTTTTTACGGTCTTCGGCAAAATTTACAGACTCGATATCCTGATAGTCCTCGATCCGAAGCCCTGACACATTTGTCATACCGATTTCTTCCCCCTGGTAAATATAAGGAGTTCCTTTCATCCCATGGAGAAGGACAGCCAACATTTTTGCTGATTTTTCCCGATACGGTTCCCTGTCATTTCCAAAGCGCGATATGACACGCGGAAAATCATGGTTTCCCCAGAACAGACTGTTCCATCCTTTTTCTTCCAGTCCCGTCTGCCATTTTTCAAAGAGCTGCTTCAGTTGCGGCAGCGTATACGGTTTCGGATCCCAGTTTCCACTTCGGATGCCGTCGATTCCCATCAGTTCAAACTGAAAAATCATACTGAGCTCCTGGCTTTCCGGATCAGAATACTGCTGTGCCATTTCTACCGTAGCACCTCCGGTTTCCCCCACTGTCAGGATCTGTTCTGATTTTCCATACGTATTCTGATTCATTTCCATTAAGTATGTATGAATCTGCTCTGAATGAGTATCATTTCCTCCATGTCCATCTTTTACAATATTGTCAATTGCATCCAGCCGGAAACCACGGATCCCTTTATCCATCCAGAACTGGATCATCCGGTACAGCTCTTTCCGAAGCGACGGATTTTTCCAGTTCAGATCCGGCTGCATTACACTGAAACTGTGATAATAATATTCCTGAACCTCCGGCACCCATTCCCAGGTGCTTCCTCCAAAGAATGCTCCGCCGCCTTCTGGCGGCTGCTCCTTCGTTCCTTCCTTCCAGATGTAAAAATCATGGTATTTACTGTTTCGATCCTTTCTGGCTTCCAGGAACCATGGGTGCAGATGGGAACTATGATTTAAAACAAGATCCATCATGACCACAATTTCCCGCTTTTCACAGGCTGCGATCAGTTCTTCCAGCTCTTCCATTGTGCCCGCTTCTTCCATTACTTTATAATAGTCACTGACATCATATCCATTGTCGTAATTAGGAGAATCGTTAAAAGGCGAAAGCCAGATGGCTCCAACACCAAGCTCCTGCAGATAGTCCAGCTTCTGCAGAATCCCTCCAAAATCGCCGATGCCGTCTCCGTTGCTGTCACAGAAGCTTCTGGTGTAAATCTGATATACGGTTAAGCTATGCCACCACTCTCTTTTCATTTTCTGTCCTCTCTTTCTTTTTTCCTATAAGAGCAGTATAATGATATTATCTTATATTTTCTAACCTGATTTTCGTATTTAATGAAAGGATTTTGACTTTTATGAAAAAAGAACGTTCAAAAGAGCTCTTTTCTCCTGAATCTTGTTCCCCTGTTCTTTCTGGCGGAATCCGGGATTTTACCGTGCATGGAACCGAACCTGTTCCGCTCCATATCTATCATCAGGATTATGCGCATGGCGGGCTCTCTGTTCCTTTTCACTGGCATAAAGAATTAGAATGGATCTGGGTTGAAAAAGGTACTCTCACTCTGACACTGAAAACTGAAACCCGGACAATTTCCGAAGGTACTTTTCTTTTCATCAACAGTCACGAACTGCATCAGCTCTGCAGCATTGGAACTACCCCTTCGATTCACCATGCCCTTGTATTTCTTCCAGAAATTCTCTCATGTGCCTATCTGGATTCCTGTGAAGCAGACTGGATTCGTCCGCTGCTCTCTCATCTTTGCCACATTGTCAAGTGATGAATTCAAGAAAACGGCAGCCGCAAAGAAAAATCTTTGTGGCTGCCGTTCTAATTGGCGGCTTGAAGCAAAAAAATCCCCGGTTGTACCAGGGAAATAAAAACTTTAGTATAGCCTAAAAGAGAAAGCTAGCGCCTTGAGGCGCGGCCAAGTAGAGTGGGCTTAAAGCCTGCGTCCCGAGCCACCCGTTTTACGGGTGGCAGCGACTCCTTGTCTGTTTATCTTATACTTGTCAATTTATATTATCCAATAATGTGAATTATAATATGACAGTACGGATGCATATTATAGAAACATAACTTTGAAAGAATCAAGCATAACCTGTGGAGTGACTCTTCAACGGATAAACTATTTTCACTTCATACAGTTCCGACATATGGAATAAGGAACACCAATCGCCCTCAATACAACTTTCTTTCTATTAGTTAAAAATGCACATAATCAAAAAAGAAAATCGACTTATTTTAGACAAATTCATTGACAAGTTCTGCTTTAGGTGATAAAATAAAAGTGAAAAGTCGAAATTTATATTGTTGGGAGGTAAGACCGATGATTTGTTTTAAGGTTAAGTTGCCTAACTTAATAATGGAGCATTTTTACCGGCGCTGCCAGCTTTGGAGGCTTAGAATTAAAATTGTTTCTATTTGCGCATAAGTTAGGCATGATTATTTGTCTACTTATGCGCTTTTTTATTTGAATTTTCAGTATTAGCAGAAAGGAAGTGTTATACATAGATAACATATGGCTTATCCTTTTGCTTCTATTAAGTTTTTTTATGATTTTTAAGCCGGAACTTTTATGGAAAATTGAACACTTCTTTTCTGTAAAAGGCGGTGAACCTACAGATTTATATCTTGGTTTGATGCGGGTTGCTGGAGTATTCTTTTTTATTGCATCCATCATTTGCATTATTGTTTTGGTTTTATAAGAGAAGGGGGGCTTTTAATGAAAAAGCTAACACGTAAGATTGTTGCACTTACTCTTTCCTTGGTTATGTGCATAAGTTTTTCTAACACTACTTTTGCTTATGCCGACAACGAGAATATCAGTTCTTCTGCTGAAGCAAGCAAAGTGAATTGGTGGAAGATTGGCTGGATTATCCTTTCAGATTATGTGGAAAAGCTTATCGATCTCGATGGACAGAGTGAAAAGGATAGTAGTTGGGCCTATCTTGTTTCACCTAGCATAGAATATAACACGGGTGATATGGGGCCTGAGGTTTATTTTCGTCCAGAAGTAGATAACAGCGTTGGTTCTATCCGTATGCATGGACATAGGATTATCTTTGTCGATATTTTTACACAGATTGCACTCATCTTGTCAGATGCCTCTGGTGATACGGTAAGTCAAGCAACTACTGGTACAAATCAGTATATGTTTTATACAAAGAAAGCAGGAGACAGTTCTGGTACATGGAAAGCACAGTTTGTTTCAACTGAGACATACAAATGGCAGTTGTATTATGCCCATTATTACAATGCCAATGCTCGTTCAAGTGTTCCTATGACGGAAGATGGATTTTACTTTGGGGATAATAACAGAGTTTATCAATTCTCTGTTGCAGAATCTTACAGACTTAATTCTCTTCCTCCAGAGGTTGTTGATATGACACAACTTAATGCTCAATTTATTAATCCTGCTGATGGAAAAACTGTAGATTATCTCAAAGACTTTAATGCTGGAGATCAAGTTCATTTCTCTGATATAATTATTGACATTAGTTATGATGCGACTGAGGATGCGACTACATTTTATTTTACCGAGGATACTTATGAGGAAAACATAGGATGGAAATTTGCAGGAAATCTTCTTGACCAATATTCCGCTGGTGATGTTCTGAATCTAACTTTTGATGTGTTGAATGTCGGAAACTATCAGGGCATTACTTTTGAAAGCCTCGACTACTTTGAAGCAGCTTACGCGCATAATAACGGTGCCGCTTATCCCAATATTCAAGATTACCAATAATTTGATTTTGACATAAGGACTTATAGAAGAGGGCGTGTTGCGGATAATTTTCTGCAACGCGCCCTTTTTAGTATGCTTTAGCAAAATAAAGTTATCCCTTTTACTCTGGCCAAAGGAATAACTTTATTGCCTGATAGCATTAAAAGAAAATTGTTGTATCACTTTTGATATAAATTAAAAGTATTTAGCGTCTAAATTCTACCTTGACATTTCCCCAACAAAATTGTAAATAATCTTAACCTCCTGTGTCCTCTGACCATCAATCTTCTTGATTTCTCCAATCAGAATCCGGCTAATGAGCCGGTTCAGCACCGCCTCGTCCAGTTCCTCGATGGCGGCATAGCGCCGGATTTCCTTGATAAAAGTGCGGACTTCGCTTTCTTGCGCATCGGCACGACCTTGCATCATTGCCAGGTCATGCAGGCGTTTCTGGTTGGATTCCTGCTCCTGTTCCAGCGCCGCCGTCAGCTTCACAAACCGCTGCTCGGTCAGGATGCCTTTGGCCTTATCGGTGTACAGGCTCAGGAACATCCCGTCAATTTCCTGATTTCGGGCTTCCAGCCGCAGGCGTTCCTTTTCTGTCTGGGAGGCGTCCACCAGATACCGGTGCTCCATCCGGCGGCTGAGCCGCTGGTAGAACGCATCGGCATCCTTCATAGCCTGCGCCGCCAGTTCCTGAATGTCTTTCAGCACCAGATTGTATAAATCCCTGGCCTCGATCTTGTGGCTGGAACAGACCTTGCAGCCCATGCGGTTGTAGGTCTGGCAGATATAGTACGCCTTGTCAATCGGCTCCCGCATTTCGCCGGTGAAGCGGTTCTTCCCGGTTCGGCCCACTTTCTCATACCGCACCTGCATGGACTTCCCGCAGGTGGCGCAGTAGACCAGACCGTGGAACAGATTATAAAAGGGGCAGGAATTCCCCTGAATGGTCGGCCTGCGGTCAATGAGTTCCTGCACCTGTTCCCATTCCTCCGGCGTCACAATGGCCTCATGGCAGCCCTCGATCACTTCCCACTGGTCACGGGGAATAATGTCATAGGTGTTGGAGCGGATGCCTTTCTGATGCGTCCGAAAGACCAAATGTGCGCCCTTATAGAATGGATTTCTCAGGATGTGACTGATTCTGGCTCCGCCCCAGAAATAATAGTTGGCGTCAAACTCCGTGTTGGCTTTGACATGGGTGATTGGGATTTTTTCTTCCATCAGACGTTTGGAAATCCTCATGCAGCCCAGCCCGTCAAGGGCATAGTCATAGATTTTGCGGATGATTGGCGCTGTCTCAGGGTCAATGATGAGATGCCCCTTGTCCTCCGGGTCACGCATCAGGCCGAAGGGCGGCGTCCCTCCGCAGAACTTCCCCTGCCGGGAGCGGGTGGTGATGCCTGCCAGCACCTTTTTAGAAATATCCCGGCTGTACATATCGTTCAGGATATTCTTAAAGGGCGTAATGTCCATCTCCTGACGGGTCAGGCTGTCCACGCCGTCCGTGATGGCGATATAGCGTACATTGTGTTTGGGGAAAAAGATTTCGATATAGCTGCCAGCTTCAATATAGTTCCTACCAAGCCTGGATAGGTCTTTGGTGATGACGCAGCCGATCTTCCCCGCCTCAATGTCAGCGATCATGCGCTGGAAGGCAGGGCGGTTGAAATTGCGGCCCGTATAGCCGTCATCCACATAATATTCATACTGGAACATTCCATGCTTTTCAGCAAAGTCCCGAAGCATGATTTTCTGGTTGCTGATGCTCATACTCTCGTTGTCGCCGCCGTCATCCAGAGAGATGCGGCAGTAGAGAGCGGTGATTTTCTCATAGACTTGTTTTTTCCTGCTCATAGCGTTCTCCTTCTATGAACAGGGACACGATACCATTATAGTACCATGTCCCTGCCCCTGAATCAACCGTTTTTACGCAGCGTTTTCGGCCATTTCCCGCTGTTCCAGCCATTCCTCGAAGTGTTCGCAGGTCTGGCGCTCGATCAGCTGCTCAAAGGCTTCCCGCATGGACTTCTCCCCGGAGAACTCCCGCACCACCACAAAACGGACTTTATTTTTCTGCTGTTTGCTTTTTTCCATAGGCTACCTCCATAGAGTAGCAGGCCAGACGGCAGCACTGGCAACGAAGTCCGGCAACGAACCTCTGAAAACCTGTAAACTACCGTCTGACCTGCAAATCTTACTTTATCAATTTTCTTGAAAAATCTCGTTGTTTTCGTTGCCGGAGATAGAGATAGATATTAGAAAATACCTTATTTACAGGCTTTTTCCGTATCCAGACCGGAGAATCCCCGGCAACAAACCCGGCAACCAAGTGGCAACCATCCCGGCAACAGACCGCTAATTTTATGCGATCCACTCCTTCGGCAGTTCCAGCTGGCAGCATTCTTCCTCGGTCAGCTCCACAAATCCATCTTCGTTGCCGGGCAGTTCGTTGCCGGAAACGTCCCGTTCCCAGCCCCTCTGCCTGCCATATCCGGTGAACATCCGGGGATTGGAGAATGGTTTCCAGCCCGTCACCACCGTGTTCATGATCTCGTTGATATTGTGCAGCTGCCACCGCTTCGGCTCATCGTAGGTGTGGCCCAGCGCCTCCTTGAACAGCTGTTTGGAGCAGACCATGCTGCCGGTGTAGTGTTCCAGAAAGCCCTGTATCTGTCCGGCCTCGGTGTCCTCCGGCATGAAATCCTTCTGCACCTCCACCAGCTGGCGCTGGATGGACTTGCTGAACTTCATAGAGTAGTGGCCGCTGCGGTAAATCGTCATGGCCTCCGCCCAGACCTGTAAAAGATAGGCTCTGGAGGCGTCCTCGTCCTCCAAAATGTGAACCTCTGCATTCTCCGGGTAAATCATGATCGGCAAAAAGCGCCGATTTCCGGCCCGGTCAAGGGGCAGGAAGTCCAGTGTGTTGGACGAACCGCCGAACACACACTGCCGCAGCCGGTCTTTGGGCTGGGCCTCGTAGGGCGTCCGGTAGGTTTCCTTCTGGCGGCTGATAAAGGAGCGGATTTCTTCAATGCTTTTGGCGCTGCTGGTAGCCAGCATCTCCGACATTTCGATAATCCAGTGTCCTTGCAGCTTCAGATACACCCTGTCATCGTCCAGTTTTTTCAGGTCGTCACTGAACCACTCGTCCCGGATCGCCAGCAAGCGGAAGAAGCTGGACTTGCCAGCCCCCTGACCGCCCACCAGACAGAGCATTTCCTCATATTTGGAGCCGGGGCGGAATACCCGCCGGATAGCCCCCAGCAAAAAGTGTTTCAGCATTTCCTCCACATAGTCGCTCTCGTCCGCACCTAAGAAATGATGGAGACAGGAGCGGATGCGGGGCGTCCCGTCCCAGACAAGGCCGTTTAGCACGTCCTGTATGGGATGGTAGCAGTTCTCATTCGCCACGATGGAGAGCGCCGCCGTCATCTTTTTCTCACTGGTCAGGCCATAGGTCTGCTCAAAATAGAGAAGCAGATATTTCACGTCCGTATCCGTCAGGGCACTGGTATTCCTGCGCCAGCCTAAATCCTGTACAATGTCCACCCGGTCAGTCAAAAGGTTCAGGCGGATCGCCCCACGCAGGAGAGGGTCATGGCAGAACACCGTCCGGCAGTTGCCGATGGTGTTGGCGGGCTGGCCCTTCTCGGTGACGGACAGGCTTTCCCGCACCTCATCAACGCTCCGCTCCGGCGCTAAGGCTTCGGCTGCGCTCATGGCGGCCTGCCGGGTGGCTAGCGGTAAACTCTGATATTCGCTGCTCAATCTTCCTCACCTCTTTTCCATACTCAGCGACCACGGAAGCACGTTCCTCCATGCTGCCGGACAAGAGAATATCCAGCAGATATTCCGTGTACGGTTTCTTTTGCAGGGCCTCCACGAACAGCGGATTCCACGCTTCATCCGGCGTCTGCGGGGCGTATTCCTTCTCCCAGCGTTCCAGCAGATGCAGGTAATTGCACAGCACCCGGAAACATTTCTGCTCCGCCTGCCGGTAACGCAGTTCCTCGCTGATTTTTCGCTTGACCGGCCTCCTGCGGGGCGGGTCATGGCCTTTGGCGTCATAGTGGACAGAGAAATCCTCCGCCAGCTTCAGCGCCGCCTCCTTACTGCTCAGACTAAACAGACGGGCGGTAAAATCAATCACATCCCCATCTGCCTGACAGCCAAAGCAGTGGAACCGATGGTCAATCTTCATACTGGGATGTTTGTCATCATGGAAGGGACAGCAGGCCATGCCATTCCTGCCAACCTGCACCCCGTAATATTCCGCAGCCTGCCTTGTGGTGACAGACTCCTTCACCGCTTCAAATATATTCGATTTTCTCACCTCCAGGCAGAGAAAAAAGCACCCGTTTCCGCAGAAAATCAGGTGCCTCATAACTCCATATCGTGTTTCTTTTTCGGAGCAATCCGCCCCTCACGTTCCCAGCGTTCCCGGTTATCTCGGTCAGCGTTCAGCCTGCCTTTCGCCAGCTTCTCCCGGATGGATTCTCTGGCCTTCTCCTTAATCTGCTCCTTACCGGCCTTCTTGACCTCCGGCTGCATGAGAGTTTTCTGGATTTTTGCCAGGGCGTTCTGCATGACCCGTTTGATTTTGGTAATCACTCCATCCAGACGGGCGGCAGCGTAGTCACGCTCCTTCTTCGGGGCCTTCCGCTCCGGCGAAAGCACCCACTTTTTCGTTTCCTCGATCAGACGAATATCTTCTTTGTGTGTCTCCTGCCGGACGGTATCGGTCACCACCTCCACCGCCTTGTCATAGGCCGCATCGGAAACATCATCTAACAGCGTCTCCACGTCCTCGATTTTGAGCGTCAGTTCTTCCAGCTTCTGCTCCTGCGCCGCAAGCTGCTCCTTCTGCTTCATCAGGATATAATCCTGTTTTTCCAGATAGTCCCGCCCGCCGTAGGACGGCTCCTGATCCAGATGCAGCCCATGCCGTCTGGCGATGTCAAACAGGATCGTCCGGCAGACCGCATCAAAGGTCTGCTTGCGGTTGTTGTTCCGGCCTTTGGGCTTCTCCGGGTTGGGGAGAGGGATGCCAAGTTCTTCCAGCGCCTTTTCCTGCTGGGGGCACAGTTCCCCATAGCGGTTCTCACAGTCAAAGACGTGCCGCTCATGGATGTGGGGCGTCCCCTCGTCCAGATGGAGCGCCCAGTCCAGGATGTGGATATGGGAACCGAAGCGGCGCTCAAATTCCTGATAAAACTCATTGACGATGGAAAAGAGCGTATCCGGCGAGACGGATTCTCCCATCGTGCCGATCTGGTAGATACTTTCCTCCGGGCAGGTCTTGTTGTTTTTCAGCAAGTCCTCCACAGTGCGGTTGCGCTCGGTGTGCCGGGTTTTCTCATTCCGGGCGTTCTGAGCTTCCACATAGCCGCCGTAATGCTCGTAGTAATACATCCGCTCGATTTCCTCAAAGCTGAAATCCGGCTGCTCCGGGTTCTCCCGGAACTCATGGGTGGTAAAGCCCCGGTAGCAGTCCCAGTAGACATTTTGCCTTGCCCGTTCTGCGTCAATGTGTTCGCTGTTCTCCACATCGAACCGGCGGTCATTGTGGCGGGGATTATAGGTGCCATGCTTGCCGGAGCGTCCATTGTGTCGTGTCAGTTTCAAACAGATTTCCTCCTTCCTGCGAAGATGTTCTGGGGCCGGGGAAGGGGCGGCGAAGCCGCAAATCCTGCGAATTTTGCGTCAGGTAATACCCAATACAAGTTGACGCAGGCATCAACTTTCCCTGGGCAAGGCGTTTCACCCTTGACCCGATGGGGCGGCTGCCCTCAACCTGCCAAGGCACTTCGTCCTTGACCCGATAATGGCTGCCGCCCTTACCCTGCCAATGGGCGTTGCCCCTTGACCCCAGCAGTGCGCTGCCGCCCCTGCACCCCGCCACAAAGGGCTGGCCGCCCTCTGTACTTCCGCACCGGCGAAGCTGGCTTCCACCGCAGGAACGGTGTTTGCCAGTTTCACCGGCTCCGTATCCACACATTTGCGCCCATAGGCGGGGAGTGGATACGGAATACGCCTGCGGGGATTGCCGGTCAAAACATCGGGTGCAGACCCGTCATTTTTCCCGTAAACACCCCGATTTTAGGCGATTTTTTCTTCCGTTACCACCACCTGAAAGCCATGCTCCTTTGCGTACTCCCTTGCGGCGGCTTTCCGTTCTTCGCTGTACGGAGGCACCAGCCGGATCGACAGCCGGGACTTGTCCAGCACATAGGTCACGCTGCCCTCCGGCGTGCTGCGCTCCAACCGGCACAACAGTGGGTACTTCCGGCTGAAATCAGCCAGCCTGCGCTTCAAGCTGGCGTTGAAGGTGTAGACGCTGGCAAGGTTCTCCGCCTCGTTCCAGTTGATGATGGTTTCTTTCTCATACTTAGACAGCTTCTTCATACAGATCCTCCTCATAATCGGTGTAAGATTTCAGCACACGCAGGTTGCGCTTGAGACGGCGGTACTCGTCCATCTCCATGCGCAGATGGTGATAAAAATCCTCGTACCAGCTTTCGTTCATCTCCGTCTCCACCTTCCGGGCCAGCCCCAGCATCCGGCGTTTGGCCTCCGGGTCAACCGTCAGAGCCGTCAGCCATTTCAGCCGTGTCACCGTATTGTGGTGGCTGAGACAGCCGTAAGCGTAGAGAATCTTCTTTTCTTTCATACTCAGTGTCATAATGATTTCCTCCATTTCTTTGCTGCGGAGCCATGCGCCCCGCATGATAAACTTGTTTCCTGTCCGCCGGTCTGCCTGCAAGCCGCTCCTGCCCGGAATTTCTCCCGGCGTATCGGCCTCTTTGGTGTGCTCGATTTCTGTCCTGGCGTCACTTCCCCGGAGGCCATACCCCTTGCAGCCGGTCATTCGATTTTCAAGGTTCTGTGCCTGTCTGCAAGAACCAGTTTACCGAAAAAAGAGGCCCTTTCCCGTATATCCAAAACGTCGGAAAAACGCTCGAAATCCGCATATTTCCACGCTTATGGAATCGTGCTATAATGGGTGTAATCACTGAAAAAGATAACGAGAGAGGGGGCTTTGGATGTACGCAAAGCTGACAATCCCGGAGCGGCTCAAAGACCTGCGGGTGGTGGACAAGCACCTGACGCTGGAACAACTGGCGGAGCAGACCGGCCTGTCTAAATCCGCGCTGGGAAAATACGAAACCGATGACTACAAGGACATCAGCCCGTTTGCGATTGCAACGCTGGCGGACTTTTACGGCGTGTCCACCGACTATCTGATGGGGCTGACGGAAAATAAAAATCACCCAAACACAGAACTTCAATCTCTGCATCTGAGTGATGATATGGTGGAACTTTTGAGCAGCGGCAAAATCAACAACCGGCTTCTCTGCGAACTGGCTGCCCACCCGAATTTCCGGCGGCTGATGATAGATATGGAAATCTGCATCGACCAGATCGCCAATATGCGGGTGGAGCAGATGAATCTGGTGTTGGAGGCCACCCGGCAGACCGTCATGAGCAAGTATGCGCCCGGAGAAGATGACCTCTATATGCGGACGCTGGAACTGGGGCAGGTGCAGGAAAGCGATTTTTACAGCCATGTCATGCACGATGATCTGGACAGCATCGTCCGGGACATCCGGGAAGCACACCGCAAGGACAAGACCACCGCCGACCCGCAGCCCACGCTGGATGACGTCAAGGAAAAGTTTGAACAGGCGCTCGAACAGGGCAGCCAAGAGGAAGTGGTAATCCACGAATTTTGCGACAGAATGCAGATACCCTTCGAGAAGATTTCCTCAGAGGACTTCTCTGCATTTTTGCGGATACTGAGCCTGTCCAAAATGCTCAAAAATCCCAACAACATGAGAGGAAAGGCCAAGCCGCAGCCGTACTATGCGCCCAAGCGGAAGAAACGCAGATAACAGGAAAGCCGCCCAATCTGTACCGTTGGACGGCTTTCGACCCGTTTGTGGGCGGAATAAAATATGTGGTTATACATCCGTTAGCTGACCGTTTTCATCAGCTTTTTCATAAACTTCCAGAGACGGATGCCATCTTTGAGGCCCAGCCGGTAAAAGAAGCACTCGCTTTCTGCACCAGAATCGAAAATAGAATCACAGTAGTGTCTTACAGCGTCCTTCTGTTCCTCAGACAATGCGCTGATTGCTTTTTCATACTCGTTTTCCAAGCGAAGGCAGTCCTCTTTTTTCTCCGTGCCGGTTTCTGCCTCCCGCCACTTAGCAAACTGGCTCTGCATCCGCTCCTGAATCATCAAATCAACCAATTTTTCTATATCTGTACCCATAAGCGCCCCTCCTTATGCTGGGCGGATATAATTCCGGTATGTTTCCAGGACGGAATCTGACACACCGCTTTTATATACTTTGCGGATGTCGGAGATTTCCTCTTGCTTCAGCAGTTTCAGCCATTTCAGCAGCTCAGCCCTGCCGTTGGCAAAGTTACAATAACGCCCATCGGCGTATTCGATACGGTATCTCATAGACAGGCACCTCCTTAAACAAAAATCATCTCAGAGAGGATGATTTCCTCTGCTCGGCTGCGAATGCTGTTCATGCCCCCGACCCACGCAAGCTGGTCACGGGCTTTCAGTTCCTCGGTGACACCCTCCGCCTCCTGCATCTGCGAGACGATACACGCCAGCCGGTCAGCGGCCTGTTCGTTCAGGTCAGCAAGATATGTCCAGAGTTTTCCCGACAGAAGCAGGGCATTGTACTGGCCGGGCCGGTGTTCTTGCAGAAACGCTTTGTGCATCCGGCCCCACCGCCCAATGGGGCGGCTTTCCTCCGGTAGCTCCAGATCGGGGATGTAGTAGTCTCCCACCAGCGTGTAGCTGATTCCGTTTTGATGGATTTTCTTTGGTAAATGCTCCATGTTCGACCTCCTGTATTCAGTTATTTCAGAATCCAGTTGATCGTGTCCCTGTTCATGATAAATTCAAGGCAACTGAACTCTTCACGAACAAGTATGGCATATCAACTGCTTCTTCCGGCTTTTCCATTGGAAGAGCTTTCTGCTGCTGAAGCCTCCTCTCAGACACAGAAAACATTTGTACTGACATTATCTGAGCTTTTCCAGGAAATCCTGTATGCATACGATACCAAACCCATCGGCTGGTTTCTTCTGATCAAAAGTGACATGTATCGGATTCTTGCACTTCTGGCGCAATACCAGCTTTTTCTTCATCCGGAACCCCTCTGCACTCGTAAAAAAGAAAGATCTGATCAGTGTAAAAAACTCTTACGTTATATTCAGGATAACTATGATTCTAAAATCCGTCTTTCAGATCTTGCTGCTATACTCAATATGAATCCACAATATTTTTGTCGTTTCTTCAAAACGCACTTTCACACAACGCCTATTTCCTATATCAACCAGTACCGCGTAACCCAAGCCGCAGATCTTCTTACCGGCAGCTCGCTTTCTATCTTGGAAATTGCTCTGCATACCGGATTTGAAAGCCCCAGCTATTTTGCCAGCATTTTCCGCCGGACTTTTGGTATGTCACCGGAAGAATATCGAAAGGCCATGCCCTGACCCGGCAAATTTTTCTGTTTCCTTTTTATATCTACGCAAAGATAAATCACTTTCTTACACAGCGAAACTCAAATTTTTTCCTTCTGAATGCACGGCAACACAAATCTCAAAAATTTTTGATTTTTTTTCAAAAAACACTTGCCAAACTCGTTTTCTTATGATAATATACTACTTGTCGCTGAGCAAAAATCACGGCAGACAAAACAAAAACTTCGGCTCCGTGGTCAAGCGGTTAAGACATCGCCCTTTCACGGCGGTAACACGGGTTCGATTCCCGTCGGAGTCATATGGCGTCGTAGCCAAGTGGTAAGGCAATGGTCTGCAACACCAGTATCCACCGGTTCAAATCCGGTCGACGCCTCTTCTTTCCCGGAAACAGATAGTTTCCGGGATTTTTCTTTTTCAAAATTATTTCAAAAAAGCTGCCGGTTCTGTTTGCTTCGGCAGCTTTTTTGAAAATATGATTTTTTTAATTTTCTTTTTCTTTCACATAGTCTTCGTACACATACGCCGTTTTTCCCTCATACGAAATCTTGTACCATCCGTTTTCTTTTCCGAGCATTTCCACTTCTTCCCCTGTCGTCAGAGCTCCGATGACCTGGCTTGTGCTGACGTTGGGTTCTGTACGTACATTGACCGGTGAGATACAGGTGACGGTTTTCTTACCCTTCTGCTTTTTCACGCCATCCGAATTATTTTCTGCTTCCAGAGCTCTTTTCTGCTCCTTGCAGGCCGTCTGAAATGTTTCTGTCAGCAGCTCATTGTCCGGGAACTGCAGAGACTCCAGTATTTCCGGCACGATTTGCTGTGTATCGTTGCTGCCGCTTCCTTTTTTCCATATGATCTGATACCCTTCATTCTCCGTTTTCACCCCGCAGAAAAATGCAATCGGAATCTGCTGGGAATTTTTTACCTGGAAACGATAAAAGGAACTCTCGTTATCTTTTCCTTCGTTAGCTGTTTTCACCATAAAATCACTGATGCTGTTTTCCCCTGTTATTTCATTCGGATAGAGCAAATTTTCAGCGCTCTCTTCGTCCTCCGGAAAATCCATAAGTATCACTTTTGCCATTCCTTCCCGATACGATATCTCAAGACTTTCCCCATCTTCCGATATGAAACTGCATTGGATTTTTTCATCTCTCATTACATTCCAGCCTTCTGGAAGTGTGATTATAATATTCTGGTATGTAGAAAGAAACTCTTTTTCACCATCTTCTGACTCATCCTGGACACTGGATGCTCTTTCGGAGACAGCCGATGGATTCTCCTTTTTCACCTGCTGATTTCCACATCCCATTACCACAATAGTTGTCATCAGAAGAACCGCTAAACAGTTTTTTCTGTTTCTCATGTACAATTTCCTTTCTTGACAGTTCCGTCTTTATTTTCTGTCAGAAAATTTCTTTTGCTTATTGTATCACAACTATTTTTGCACTGTAAAGAGTACGTTCCTTCCCTCCTGCCTTGATTTTCTTTATGCAAAAAAATCTCCAACCAGATTGAGGTTCCCTCCCCCTCAAATCCAGTTGAAGATTTTTCTTATCTTTTTTATTTTACTTCTGTAAATTCGACCCGGATACTCTCATACTCTCCCAGCACCTGATGCAGGGTCAGCCCCGCACGGTTCCAGGTACGGCCAAGGCGGACTTCCTGGTCCAGGCTGCAGCGGTACAGCTTATCCTCTGCAAGACCGCACACTTTCGTGTGAACCGGAAGCATATTTCCTTCTGCGTCAGTCTTTACGATCGTAAGCAGTGCGCGGCTCTGATCCTCTGCCACGAACTCCCATGCCATGAAATCCTGTTTTTTCAGTCCGGTCAGACGGTAATACAGGCCTTCGTGTGTGAGCTCGTAATATTCATGCATCGCAGCAACCTGCTCTTTTACCATCTCTTTTTCTTCCTCTGAAATCTTATTCAGATCCATCTCATATCCAAAGCTTCCTGCCAGCGCCACATCGCCTCTTGTCCGGAACGGTGTCACACGGCCGGTCTGATGGTTCGGGCATACAGAAACGTGGGAACCAACGGTACTGATCGGATAGAAGAACGAGCTTCCGTACTGGATAGACAGGCGGTTGATCGCATCGGTATTATCGCTGCACCAGATCTGCGGAGAGTAATACATCATACCGGCATCATATCTTCCGCCTCCTCCGCTGCAGCCCTCGAGCAGCAGATTCGGGCATGCGGCAAGGAATTTTTCCATCAAATCGTAAACACCGAGCACATAGCGGTGATACAGCTCTCCGTTTCGGCTCTGTGCTGCCACATGGCTGTAAACATCGCAGACACTGCGGTTCATATCCCATTTGACATAATCAATCTTTGCATCATGAACGATGGTTGTCAGACGCTCCAGCAGATACTCACGCACATCCTCACGCGTCATATCAAGTACAAGCTGATTTCTGCTGTGGTTCGGCACACGGCCAGGAATTGCAAATGCCCAGTCCGGATGTGCACGGTAAAGATCACTGTCCTCGGAAATCATCTCCGGCTCAAACCAGAGACCGAATTTCATGCCCATCTTGTGAATTTTTTCTGCAAGCTGCGCCATGGAGCCGTTCATCTTTTTCTCGTTGACGAACCAGTCACCGAGACCACTGTTATCATCCTCTCGTTTTCCAAACCAGCCATCGTCAAGCACCAGCATCTCAATGCCAAGCTTTTGCGCCTGTTCTGCAATTTTCAGGATTTTTTCTTCGTTGAAATTAAAATAGGTTGCTTCCCAGTTGTTGATCAGAATCGGTCGTTTGGCATGCTTGTATGCGCCACGGCAGATATGCTCGCGGATGATCTCATGATACTGCTGTGACAGTTTGGTAAGGCCGGTTCCGGAATAGCTTAAGATTGCCTGCGGGGTATCGAACGCCTCTCCTTTTTCCAGATGGAAGCAGAAATTGGTCGGATGAATACCCATCTGAAAACGGGTCTGATTTTTCTGATCCTTCTGTGCTGCCGCAACAAAGTTTCCGCTGTAAACGAGGCATGCGCCGATGCAGGAACCGTGTGTCTCACCCGCACCCTCCTCGCAGAGGATCACAGCCGGATTGTAATGATGGCTCGATGTACCGCGGGTGCTTCCGATCTCGACTTTTGCATGCTGCACCGGAATCCGCTCCGCCGTACGCTCCATCGCATGACGACCCGAGAAATAGATCATCTCATAATTTTCATACATCAGATCCATGCTGAATGACAGCATTTTTTCCAGCTCAATTGCCGTTTCTCCGTGATTTTCGAGTCTTGCCGCTCTCGTAATCACATTTTCCTTTTCAAATACACCGTAAAACAGCTTCAGCACAATGTCGGAAGCCTTCTCCGTCATTGTAATAACAAGAGTCTCACCTTTTTCTTCCTCTGTATCGTACAGCGCCGGCATTCCGGGAATAGCATAGGAATGATCCAGAATTTCGAACGAATCGAAACGAAAATCTGCTGCAAAGCTGCCGTCCGCGTGGCGGATCTCAATCATATCATCACGGAAATCACCGACACCACTTCCCGGAATTTCCTGCGGAAGTGCATCAAGAGAATATTTCCGGTTAGGGCCTGCCTCCTCCGGATTTCCTGCAAATCCCATATCTGTACAGAAAATCAGACCGGAAAGATTTTCCTCACCGATTTTTTCTCCATAGTAGAGATGCAGAAGCACATTTTTGTCATCTGCGAACATCTGGTAACTGCTGTCTTTTGTCTGGAGGGTAAATAACCGTCCATTTTCACTTACTTTGATTGCCATAGTTTTTTCTCCTTTATCTTATCGCATTTTTTCGGGCTGCTCACACCAAAATCACTTTCTTACATACCCGAACAGCAAGTGTTCCGGTGCTGCGTGAACCGCAACGGCTGCTACTCCGGGCCTTTGATCTTCTACAGCGGCTTGCAGTATCCTGCAAAACACGATATAATTTTACTGACATTTCGGAATCTCATCCTTTTGTGACATTCCGGCTTTTCTGATGATTCATTTTGTGAGGTATACTTATGGAAACTTCCTGGACACTTCCCGTCCCAAAGCATAAATTTTCGGATCTTTATCTCTGCTTCTGCGGCTACGAAGCCTGCCAGCCGTTCCACAGCTACGGCCCGGCTGTCCGCCCCAATTACGTGATCCACTATATTATTTCCGGGAAAGGCATTTTTACCATCGGAAACCGCACTTACCGCTTAACCGCCGGACAGGGCTTTTTCCTGATGCCAAATGTCCGCACCTACTATGAAGCCGATGCGGATGATCCCTGGACCTATCTCTGGATCGGTTTTGACGGCGAAAAAGCTGCCTCTTATGTACAGGAACTCGGTCTTTCCGAGGAGCACCCTGTCTACCAGTGCAACTTTTCCGGTGAACTGCAGTCCCTCCTGTTTCAGATGCAGAAGCACAATACCTATGACACCTCTGACCAGTATCTTCTGGAAGGCTGTCTATACCAGTTTTTCTCAATTCTTTCCCGCGAAATCACGCTTGCCGACCCTTTTGCACGGGAGAGTGGCAATCTTTACGTGGAAAAAGCCGTTGAGTTTATCCGAAATAATTATTCCAATGAAATCCTTGTCTCGGATATTGCCAGATATGTCTGCATCAACCGAAGTTACCTTTATACCCTGTTTCAAAAATATCTCCATACCTCACCGCAGGACTATCTTTCTTCCTGCCGGATCACGCGTGCGCTCGAGCTTTTATCGTATACGGATCTCTCCATCGAAACGGTCGCTTTTTCCTGTGGTTACCGGAATGCCGAAGTTTTTACCAAAGCCTTCCGCCAGAAGCAGGGCATGACGCCAAGCGCCTATCGGAAAAAGTTCCGCCTGGACACGACTCCGGACTCTGCACATGTTCCGTGATCTGTCTGATTTTATTATAACGAAATCTTTTTTCCATGAACAGGAAGAAATGTTATGGAAAACCGTCAAAATGTTAGATGGCATTTCTTAATGGCTACAGACAGCAAAAAAGCGATACAGCTATGATTTCTCATTTCTGTATCGCTTCTTCATCTTAGCTCCCCGAGTTGGGCTCGAACCAACAACCCTTCGGTTAACAGCCGAATGCTCTACCATTGAGCTATCGAGGAATACCTCAGGAATCTTTTCCTAACAATCGTTACTATAACACAATCTTTTTCGAAAAACAAGTATTTTGCGGAAAATAATTACAAAAAGCCACCGGATTTCTCCGATGGCCTTTCCGATATACCTTCAAAACCGCATACACATTACATCTATCATTCCATTTTGTGAACACAACCATTCAGGTCAAGCCCTCGACCGATTAGTAACAGTCAG
>NZ_QUGU01000039.1:0-2792 GCF_003479185.1 Blautia sp. AF17-9LB | reverse complement strand
TATAGTGATAGGTAAGCCCCTGATATCATCTCAGGCTTTTCCCCCACTTCACACCGTGCATGCGACTTTCACCGCACACGGCGTTCCATCGGTTAGTAGATTTCGTTGTCTAAACAATCAAACCTGTCATAGAAATACTGTGTTGTGTTGATTAGTGAGAGATTAGATTAACGGCAGAGACGCCAACTCACGGAGCGTATTTACCTTTTTGAGCTGGCTCTTGTCAAGCTGTAGGAGTTCCAAATATTTTGCGATTGTATCTGCATTGATGGCATGAATCAACTTGTGTACAGAATCCTTCACTAAAATAAGATTCCCATAGGAATCATCGCCTCCAAGATACCGGGGCAGTTTGTGATGACAGTGAATCTCATGTGTACTTGAGAATTCTTCACCGGTAACAGCACATTTTCCCCATTGAGCAGAGAATAGTGATATTCTGTTATCTGCATATTCCGCGCTATAGCCATAGGGTGGCTTCCGCATAAGCGAGAGCAGAATGGCCATATTGATTCGTAGGTTATTGTGAATGCCTTCCCGCCCCTCTGGAGTGTAGTAATTCCATGTTTTTTTACGGAATAAAGGATTCTTGTGTTGCGTGTAGCCAATAGGATATACTGGCTCATTTGTGCCTGCAACATATCGCATCATTTTGGATTTTCCAAATCGGCTTCTTTCAAACTCAGTCAATTCCCGTCCGGTTTTAACCAATCGATTCCCGTTACGGGTACTAAGCCTATTTGTGAGCAGTGTCATAACTGCACGATTTAGTATTGCGCAATCATGGTTGATATGGGTGGCAATGCAGTAATAATTCTGCATTCCTGTGACCATACTGTTATAGAGCCTGATTTCACCCTGTTCTCCATAGATTTTTCGGGGATGGACAATCCGTTTTGCCTGTGTTTTCAGCTTCTGGCGCTTGTGGTCAAAATTCTTATCAGCGATGTATGAAATTACCACCAGCTTGTTGCCTTTCCTGTGAACTTTCATCTTGAACCCAAGGAAGTCTGAGTAATGATTTCTGACATTGATAATCCTTGTTTTCTTTTCTGAGATTTCCAGTTTCAGCCTTTCTCTTAACCACTGTATAACTGCGTGCATTGTCCGTTCAGCAGTATCTTTCGTTCTACAGTAAATCCGAAAGTCGTCCGCATATCGAACAATGAACATCTCTTTGAGGTTGGACTTTTTCGCCTGTCTGTACCCGTTTTCAGGTCTGACATTTCTTTTGCATATCGGACTCCATTGCCATTGGCTTTCAACCCAGTGGTCGAGTTCGTTAAGAACGATGTTTGCAAGGAGTGGAGAAATGATTCCACCCTGTGGTGTTCCCTTATCAGGCGTAATAAATGTTCCGTCCTCAAGTTTTATCTGTGCTGTCAGTATTCTCCGAAGCACAAATATAAGCGCCTTATCGTGAATCCCCATTGCCCAAATCTGCCGAATCAGCTTTGCATGGTTCACATTGTCAAAAAATCCTTTAATATCGAATTCAATGACATAGTGCAGGTTTGCTTGCTGTAACAGTTTATAACTTCTGGCAATAGCGTTTTCTACGGAATGGTTCGGTCTAAAGCCATAGCTGTTCTCACTGAACTTAGCTTCACATACCGGCTCCATTACCTGCTTAATACATTGTTGGATTAACCTGTCCCAGATGCATGGAATGCCTAAGGGTCTTGTCTTGCTCGGGTCGTATGGCTTCGGTATCTCCTTTCGCCTGACTGGCTTAGGACGATAACCATGCTCACTTCCGTTTACAATAAATCTCACTTTTTCAACTACTTCATCAGGGGAGCACTTTCCAATGTCCCTGATTGTGAGTTTATCTGTTCCACACGTTTTACTTCCTGTGTTTTTCTTGATATTTCTGTATGCCAGCAGAATGTTTTCCCTTTGAAGGACGATAGACATGAGGTCTGTAAACACCTCACCATTCTTACTGGCAGCATATAGATTATCGAAGGTATCTTGCATTCCGTAATACTCGTTATGTCGCAGATTTTCCTCACATAGCAGTTGTTTCTTTTTTCTGGTCATAAGGCATCACTCTCCTTTCGCGGGAAAGTGTCCCTTTTTGTCTTACTCGTAATCCTTATACGATTGAATGACAACAATAGTTTCTAACCGACTAAAGCCCATTCCTCAAGCCCGCCTTTTTCGTTGGGCTGTCATAGGTTCGAGCTTCGCTTTTCAGCACAGATTAAGCGGCTTATATGATTCGTCCGCAGATTGCTTATGAGCAACTCTGTACCTTTCCACGTTCCGATAACCCTATCTGTACATATATCCTTAGGTGTCCGCTATAGTCCTGTCAGCTTGATTGTGCCTGCAACACAATACGGAATTTCATATTTTCGATTTTTACTTTACCGCACTGACCCACATTTAAGTGTCCGTACATTTCTATACGGTAAACATCTAGACCCGTACATTCGCGGTTTTCGTCAGTCCGTCGTAGACATTCTCACCATAGATATTTTATAGACTCCCGGCGTGTCATCTGCATACAGTACCTCTACTGCACTTTCGTCAGCCGTGTTGCCACGCTGTTACGACAAACTTCCGCCGACTTTATCGAGCTCCAGACTCCAGCCATTACAGCCGAAGCCGGTCGAAGTATCAGAGTAGGCATTTCAGGGCGTTACTCCTTCATTCTACCTATCGGGTTATCAGTTGTTGCTCATCCCTGCCGAGATAAGCCCGACGCTTTTAGCATCACATGGCCATAAGTCTATGAAGTATTACCCTCATAGCGTGATGTTTGTGCGTCAACGTGTCGCACCAAA
>NZ_QUGU01000038.1:1279-2930 GCF_003479185.1 Blautia sp. AF17-9LB | reverse complement strand
AGGTCAAGCCCTCGACCGATTAGTAACAGTCAGCTCCATGCCTTACGGCACTTCCACCTCTGCCCTATCTACCTCGTCGTCTTCAAGGGGTCTTACTTCTTTCGAATGGGATATCTCATCTTGAGGGGGGCTTCACGCTTAGATGCCTTCAGCGTTTATCCCTTCCCGACTTGGCTACCCGGCCGTGAACCTGGCGGTTCAACCGGTACACCAGAGGTCAGTCCATCCCGGTCCTCTCGTACTAAGGACAGCTCCTCTCAAATATCCTACGCCCACGCCGGATAGGGACCGAACTGTCTCACGACGTTCTGAACCCAGCTCGCGTACCGCTTTAATGGGCGAACAGCCCAACCCTTGGGACCTACTACAGCCCCAGGATGCGATGAGCCGACATCGAGGTGCCAAACCACTCCGTCGATGTGAACTCTTGGGAGTGATAAGCCTGTTATCCCCAGGGTAGCTTTTATCCGTTGAGCGATGGCATTCCCACTTAATACCACCGGATCACTAAGTCCTACTTTCGTACCTGCTCCACCCGTCGGTGTCGCAGTCAAGCTCCCTTCTGCCTTTGCACTCTTCGAATGGTTTCCGACCATTCTGAGGGAACCTTTGAGCGCCTCCGATACCCTTTCGGAGGCGACCGCCCCAGTCAAACTCCCCGTCTGGCATTGTCCCCCGGCCTGATAAAGGCCGCTGGTTAGAAGCCCAGCAGCACAAGGGTGGTATCCCAACAATGGCTCCCCTGAAACTGGCGTTCCAGGTTCACAGCCTCCCACCTATCCTGTACATGCACTGCCGGACCCCAGTACCAAACTGGAGTAAAGCTCCATGGGGTCTTTCCGTCCTGGCGCGGGTAACCAGCATCTTCACTGGTACTTCAATTTCACCGGATGCATTGTCGAGACAGCGCTCAAATCATTACGCCTTTCGTGCGGGTCGGAACTTACCCGACAAGGAATTTCGCTACCTTAGGACCGTTATAGTTACGGCCGCCGTTTACTGGGGCTTAAATTCAAAGCTTCGCTTGCGCTAACCTCTCCTCTTAACCTTCCAGCACCGGGCAGGCGTCAGCCCATATACCTCACCTTACGGTTTTGCATAGACCTGTGTTTTTGCTAAACAGTTGCTTGAGCCTATTCTCTGCGGCCAACTCTCGTTGGCACCCCTTCTCCCGAAGTTACGGGGTCATTTTGCCGAGTTCCTTAACAATGCTTCTTCCGCCGGCCTTAGGATTCTCTCCTCATCCACCTGTGTCGGTTTACGGTACGGGTATCTTAAAAACAATAGCGGCTTTTCTTGATTCATGGCTCACACACTTCCCTACTTTAGTTCGGTCCGCATCACGCCTCTGGATTGCCACACGGTTTTTCCTATGTGACTCCTCCTTCGCTTGCACGCGGCTTTCCGTTCCGCGCCTGTGCTCTCCACAAATGTCCCCACAGTTCTGTTTTAAGATAGTGCAGGAATCTCAACCTGCTGTCCATCGGATACGCATTTCTGCCTCTCCTTAGGCCCCGACTTACCCAGGGCAGATCAGCTTTACCCTGGAAACCTTGGATATTCGGCCGAGAGGATTCCCACCTCTCTCTCGCTACTCATTCCGGCATTCTCTCTTCCTGGCACTCCACAGCTCCTTCCGGTACTGCTTCAT
>NZ_QUGU01000038.1:0-1205 GCF_003479185.1 Blautia sp. AF17-9LB | reverse complement strand
GGTATCCTGTGCTTCGGTGTCGTGTTTCAGCCCCGGACATTTTCGGCGCAGGACCTCTCGACTAGTGAGCTATTACGCACTCTTTGAATGTGTGGCTGCTTCTGAGCCAACATCCTAGTTGTCTTCGAAATCCCACATCCTTTTCCACTTAACACGTACTTTGGGACCTTAGCAGCAGGTCTGGGCTCTTTCCCTTTTGACTGCCCAACTTATCTCGTGCAGTCTGACTCCCGATGAGCATCTTTACGGCATTCGGAGTTTGATATCCCTTGGTAAGCTTTGACGCCCCCTTAGAAATTCAGTGCTCTACCTCCGTAAGACTCCATCGAGGCTAGCCCTAAAGCTATTTCGAGGAGAACCAGCTATCTCCGGGTTCGATTGGAATTTCTCCCCTACCCACACCTCATCGCCACCCTTTTCAACGGATGTGCGTTCGGCCCTCCACTACCTCTTACGGCAGCTTCAGCCTGGACATGGGTAGATCACCCGGTTTCGGGTCTACTCTTACTGACTTCACGCCCTCTTAAGACTTGGTTTCCCTTCGGCTCCGCACCTTGAGTGCTTAACCTTGCCAGTAAACGTAACTCGCCGGACCGTTCTACAAAAAGTACGCGGTTGTGCACATAAGGCACTTCCACAGCTTGTAAACACAGGGTTTCAGGTTCTCTTTCACTCCCCTCCCGGGGTCCTTTTCACCTTTCCTTCACAGTACTATGCGCTATCGGTCACTGAGGAGTATTTAGCCTTGGAGGGTGGTCCCTCCTGCTTCCCACAAGGTTTCCCGTGTCTCGTGGTACTCTGGATCCTGCCAGCCTCTCATCAATTTCGCCTACGGGATTTTCACCCTCTCTGATCAGATTTCCCAAAACTGTTCGGCTATTGATTCGAGTACCTTATGCAGTCCACAACCCCGCGGTGCACGCACCACGGTTTGGGCTCTTTCCATTTCGCTCGCCGCTACTTTGGAAATCGAGGTTTCTTTCTTCTCCTCGGGGTACTTAGATGTTTCAGTTCCCCCGGTTCCCTTCCATACGTTATGGATTGGCGTATGGATACTTGAGGTTTGCTCAAGTGGGTTTCCCCATTCGGATATCTCCGGATCAATGGATATTTGCTCCTCCCCGAAGCTTTTCGCAGCTTATCACGTCCTTCATCGGCTCTCAGTGCCAAGGCATCCACCCTGCGCTCTTAATGCTTGACCTGTA
>NZ_QUGU01000037.1:0-2933 GCF_003479185.1 Blautia sp. AF17-9LB | reverse complement strand
TGGTGTGAGAGGTCGAAAATTCCTCATCAAGAGGAATTTTCTCCTACTCGATTTTTAAAAGAAAAATATGAAAATAAATTCAAAGCATATTATACGTATGAAAAAGGGAAAAATTACACTTTTTTACCTATAAAAATAGAAAACGTGGATTTGTATAAAAATCAAATTAAAATATGGTGATAATTTCTCTTGGTGTAAATACAATTTTAAAATTATAATAAAAGTCACAAAAAATAACATAGAAAAAGGAATCAGTAAAGGGAAACAGATGCAAGGAATTGGTCAATTACTATGGAAATTACGAGAGAAAGAAGGAATACGACAAAAACAATTATGCCTGGGTATTTCTTCTGTGTCAAAATATGCAAGAATTGAAGCAGATCAGCAGGAAATTGATTTTTTTCTGATTGATCGAATTATGGGACGGTTGGGAAAATCGGTGGAGAGGCTCACTTATATATTGCCAAGGGACATTTACAATATCTATGAATTGCGTCAGGAGATACAACAGAAAATTTGTCAAAAAAAATGGGAAGAAGCAAAACAATGTCTGCTTGAATATGAGAAGAATAAAAGAGCAAAGGAGCCGCTGCATCAGCAGTTCATTGAGCAGGAATATGCGCAGATTGCATGGCTTCGTGGTAAATCAGTAGAGACAGTATGTGAACATTTGGAAAAGGCAATTGTACAGACAATGCCAGAAGCGGAAATACAGAGAAAGACAGGGATTTTAAGTGCAGAGGAATACAAACTTCTGCTATTTCGATGGGAAGTCTGTTTTGGTACAGATCGTGAACGAGGAGAGAAAGAACTTCAGGAGTTAGTAGAGGAGATCTTTCAGAAAAACTTTGAGAGGACAGAACGAGTAAAAGTAATTCCATATGCTGCATTGTTAATAGAAAAAACAGCCCGAGATGGAAAAGCGGATACTTATTTAAAATTGATAACAGAAACGGCGTTAGAAAACTTGAGAGAAGAAGGGAAACTGCTTTATATGCCGGAAATTCTGGAGCAGTATGCGCAGATTCTGGAAAAAGAAAATAGTAACGCAGAATTTATTGGGTTGCTGCGACAGGAACGTGCAAGCCTTCTGGAATTGGAAAGTGATTATAAAGTTTCTTTTAAAAATTACCGTCTGTTTGACCATGTGGTTCGGAATTTCGAGATTGATGCAGAATTGATACGTCGAACAAGAAATGCGGCAAAACTTACACAGGAAGGACTGAGTGAAGACATTTGTGCGCAGGAAACATTGGCAAGAATCGAAAACGGAAATCAGAAACCACGAAGCGGAAATCTACGTCAGATGATGGAGAAGATGGGAAGGAGTGGGGATAGAATTGAGACGGGGATTCAAGTGGAAGAGTATGAGACGCTGGAGTTGAAGATTGAATTTTCGAAGTTTATTCATCGAAAAGAGTATGGAAATGCAGAAAAGGTACTTTCAAAAATTGAAGAAAAATTAGACTGTAATTTGATGAAAAATTACCAATATATTGAAACAGAAAGGGTAAAAGTAAAATATAAGGAAAATGCAGAATATACGGAACAATTTATAAAACAATTAAAAGAATTACTTGCTATGTCACTTAAAGTTGAAGAAGGACAAAAAATAGAATATGTTTTAAATACAGAGGAAGTTAGTATTTTGACAGAAATGGCATTGATTTATTGGGGTGAACAGAATTATAAAGTAGCATTGGAAATATATCAATTTTTAGTGGGACAATATGAAAAAAGTTTTATTAAACCTGTATTTCACATCTTAGATTGGGGTATGAGTATGGGAAATTATGGGATGGCGTTGGAAGAATTGGGATATTTTGAAAAAGCAATAGGTGTCTGTCGAAAAAGAATTCAACAGACATTATTTGCCGGAAAAGGAGGATCATTGCACACTTCATTAATGGTTGAGGCTTGTATTTTAGAAGCACAAAAAGATGTAAAGTGCAAGAAATATTTTAAACAGGATTTAGATCTTTTAAGATTATATAAGATGCAAACAAATTATAAGTTAATGGAAAGTTATGTCAAGACAAATAAAATATTTGATTAACTTTAACCACCATCAGGATTTGTAGGAAGAGATGTTGTTGTAAATGGTGGGGTAGGTGAAGAAGGATTTGGAAACGAAATTGTAATCCAAAGTAAAAGCAGAAACAAATGCAGAATTAAAAAACAGAGTGTATGAAGAGGTTTTAAACAATCACATCACGAATGAAAGTGACGTAATTAAGGTTGCAATTGAACAATATCAGGAAAAACAGATGAAGACCCGCGCCATTGATGCAAAGCCGGATGATTATTTGTCAATCACACAGGTAGTGGATGAAAATGGCAGCGAGCAGGATATTATTTCAACGGGTTTGTTGATTGTAGACGAGCATCAGCAAAGAGTAGCAATCACTGATATTGTAAGCAATACGGGGCAGCTTAGCCAGTACAGCATTTATGCAACCATGAAAGTATCCGTGACAAATGACCGTCAGGCATTAAAGGTACGAATTAATTGGTTTGAAACAACACTGAACTACGGAACCTCTATGAAAGCAAGTAGTTTAATGCAGACATCCAAATATTCACCAGAGGTGGGATTCCAGTATGATGATATTACAAAAACAATTTCAAATCCTGCTGGAGGAACCCCATATCACTATACTCCAAATAATACGCAGATGATTACATATTCGACTTTAGAGTGTGGACGGTCCTGTCGTTCGTATATTAAAGCTGGAACCTCAAGTTTGAATATTGCTTATTGTGTTATATCTTCAGCCCCGGGAGGCCGCTGGGAGAGAGCTTAAGCAAAACTCGATTATCAGAACAAGCGAACTAATTGAAAATAGACGCTCCCCTTGCGTTATAGATACTAGGGGAGCGTTTTTGAAAACTGCGCGTCGCATTCTCGTTACTTCAGCCTGCAAATAAAAAGT
>NZ_QUGU01000036.1:0-2972 GCF_003479185.1 Blautia sp. AF17-9LB | reverse complement strand
TTCTCGGAAACCTGCCATAGTGATATGGTAAGGCGTCGGGTTCTTACCCTACTCTATACATCGCTTGCCCCGATCCCGTTCGCAACGATGAGCAACCGTGAATGGGGTCATGTAGGAACCAACTATTTCAGAGGACTGTTCGCCCTTGCATTTCAGGCATTTCTGATGATGGTCTGTGTGGCGATTTACGCAGCACTGATTTCTTCGGTGCGGATTTCCAGCAATATGCACTCCGCGCTGATCGGCGTTGCAGCGTATACCGTGATTCTGTGTTTCAGCCTGATGAAAACGGGAAGTCTGTCCAAACAGATCTTCGGCAGTCACTAAAACCGGGAAAATTCGAGGAAAGGAAAGACAGCAGACAGAAAGCCGTATCCCGGCGGCGTGTCTGACTGTCATGGTGAAGAATGGCTTATGTGACGATCCCGAAAGACCTGTCCAAAGTGAAGAACAAGGTCTTTCTCAACCTGACAAAGCGACAACTCATCTGTATGGGCTTTGCGGCATCCATCGGTGTCCCGTTCTACTTTCTCACACGGGGAACACTTGGCACAAGCAATGCGGCGGCAGGCATGGTGCTTTTGATGCTCCCGGAATTTTTCTTTGCACTGTTCGAGAAAAACGGGATGCACCTTGAAACCATCCTGACGAACTTCATCAATGTCCGTTTCAAACGTCCGGCGGTTCGCTGCTACGAGATCGAAAATCTGTACGAATATGAGCCGGAGAAACCTGTAACACCAAAAGTGAAGAAGGGAGGCATTATTGGGAAAAGAAAAGGATAAGAAGCCGCTGTTCGGCGGCATCTTCCAGAAATTCTTCAAGCCGTCTGCAAAGGCAGAAGCAAAAAAGAAGAAAGAGCATCACTTGACCGTGCAGCGGTCGATTCCGTATCTGGAAATGGGGCGGGACGGCATCTGCCGGGTGGAGGAACATCTGTATTCCAAAACCGTCCGCTTCTATGACATCAACTATCAGCTCGCGCAAAACGAAGATAAGAACACCATTTTTGAAAGCTGGTGTGACTTCCTCAACTACTTTGATTCCAGCATCCGCTTTCAGCTTTCGTTCATTAACCACAAAAGTGATATGAGCGAATACAACAAGGTCATTCAGATTGAGCCGCAGCATGACCAGTTCGATGATGTGCGCATGGAATATGCGCAGATGTTGAAACAGCAGCTTGCCAAGGGCAACAACGGTCTGGTCCGAACGAAGTACATCACGTTCAGCATTGAAGCCAAAAGCGTGAAAGAAGCAAAGCCCCGGCTGGAGCGTATCGAAACCGATATTCTCAACAATTTCAAGGTGCTGGGCGTAAAAGCATATCCGCTGAATGGTGTGGAACGCTTACAGATCATGTACGAGATGTTCCATCAGGAGGAAGAACGGAAGTTTGAGTTCAGCTATGACCGCATCCTGCAAAGCGGCATGACTACCAAGGACTTCATTGCTCCGACCAGTTTTCTGTTCAAGAGCGGCAAGGACTTCCAGATGGGAGATACTATCGGCGCAGTATCCTATCTGAACATCCTTGCCCCGGAACTGACGGATAAGGTTCTGGCAGAGTTTCTGGACATGGACAAGAATCTGGTGGTCAGCATCCATGTGCAGTCGGTAGACCAGCTCAAGGCAATCAAACTCATCAAGGGCAAGATCACAGACCTTGACCGCATGAAGATTGAGGAACAGAAAAAGGCGGTGCGTTCCGGCTATGATATGGAAATTATTCCGAGTGACCTTGCAACTTATGGTGGTGAAGCCAAGAAGATTCTGGATGATTTGCAGAGCCGCAATGAGCGTATGTTCCTTATTACGGTGCTGTTCCTCAATGCTGCGAAAACCAAACAGGAGCTGGACAGTGCAGTGTTTCAGACGGCTGGTATCGCTCAGAAGTTCAACTGCACCCTGAATCGACTGGACTATATGCAGGAGCAGGGACTTATGAGCAGCCTGCCGCTGGCCAATAACCTTGTCCCCATCAAGCGGGCATTGACTACAACTTCCACGGCCATCTTCGTGCCGTTCACCACGCAGGAACTTTTCATGGAGGGCGATTCCCTCTATTACGGTCTGAATGCAGTGTCTAACAACATGATTATGGCAGATCGCAAACAGCTCAAAAATCCGAACGGTCTGATTTTGGGTACGCCTGGTTCTGGTAAATCGTTCAGCGCAAAGCGTGAAATGACAAACGTGTTCTTCACGACAACGGACGATATTATCATCGCAGACCCGGAAGGCGAGTATTATCCGCTGGTCGAAGCCCTGGGCGGGCAGGTCATTCATATCTCATCCACCAGCCGGGACTACATCAACCCGATGGACATTAACCTGAACTATGCGGACGATGATAACCCGCTTGGCATGAAATCGGATTTCATCCTTTCCCTGTGCGAACTTATCATGGGCGCACGGGATGGCATGGAGCCGGAAGAAAAATCTGTCATTGACCGATGCCTGCCGCTGGTTTATCAGAAATATCTGAATGACCCGAAGCCGGAAAATATGCCGATTCTCGGTGATTTATATGACTGCCTGCGGGAGCAGAAAGAACGGCAGGCGCAGCGTATCGCCACGGCATTGGAAATCTACGTCAATGGTTCGCTGCGGGTGTTCAACCACCAGACGAATGTGGAACTGGATAACCGCCTTATCTGCTTTGACATCAAAGAATTGGGCAAGCAGCTCAAAAAGCTGGGTATGCTCATCGTGCAGGATCAGGTGTGGAATCGTGTTACCATCAACCGCAATGCAAAGAAAAATACACGATACTACATTGATGAGTTCCACTTGCTCTTAAAGGAAGAGCAGACTGCCGCATATAGTGTTGAAATCTGGAAGCGTTTCCGAAAATGGGGCGGTATCCCTACGGGCATCACGCAGAACATCAAAGATCTGCTTGCCAGCCGGGAGATCGAGAACATCTTTGGTGCGACACGTTGACGCACAAACATCACGCTATGAGGGTA
>NZ_QUGU01000035.1:0-4003 GCF_003479185.1 Blautia sp. AF17-9LB | reverse complement strand
AATCGAGTAGGAGAAAATTCCTCTTGATGAGGAATTTTCGACCTCTCACACCACCGTGCGTACCGTTCGGTACACGGCGGTTCAATCAACTTAACATGTAACACACCTTTCGGTGTAATAATCTAACATTGAGATTAGTCCAAATGAGGCTAATCTCTTGTTTGTTATTGCTATATTTACAGCACCACAGCTACATACATGAGCATAGGCTCTTGAACAATAACCAACTTTGTATGCTGTAATCCTGTCAATTCCAAGCTTCATCAAATTCTTTGCACGATTCTGCGGAGTTTTCCAGTGTTTCCATATGCACATACGAAGTCTATACCGAATATTTGCATCTAATTTCGCACATAAGATTTTCATACTACCTATCTTGAAGTAGTTTATCCAACCTCGGATAAGCTGATTGAGCTTCTCTACCTTATAGCTGTTGCTGACGCCCCAACTACGACAGGTGAGTCCTTTCATTCTTTTCTTAAACTTCGCTACTGATTTTGCATGCGGTTTTGCCTTAAACTGATGTGCTCTTGAATCAAAGTAGAATCCAAACCCAAGGTATTTAAGTCCACTTGGTCTATCTACTTTGCTCTTAGTCATGTTGACTTTGAGCCCTAGTTTCTCTTCGATGAATCGTGAGATATTTCTCATAACTCTGTTTGCAGACATTTCACTTCCAACCATGATAATACAGTCATCCGCATATCGTACAAAATTAAGCCCTCTCTTTTCCATTTCCTTATCCAGTTCGTTCAACATGATGTTTGCCAGTAGCGGCGAAAGGTTTCCTCCTTGCGGTGTTCCCACAATAGAGTCCTCATACTCATCATCTATCATGATTCCGCTAACTAGGTATTTCCTAACAATAGAGATGACATCTCCATCTTTAATCGTTCTACCAATAATAGTCATCAACTTATCATGATTTACTGTGTCAAAGAACTTTTCCAAGTCAATGTCTACAATCCAGTCATTACCATCATTCATCATATCAAGTGCTGTTAGGATTGCTTGCTGTGCACATCTATTCGGTCTGAATCCGTAGCTATGGTCATGGAACTGTTCCTCATAGATTGGTGTTAAGACCTGTGCAATGGCTTGTTGTATGAATCTGTCTGTTACTGTTGGTACTCCCAGGTTTCTGACACCACCGTCTGGCTTTGGTATCTCCACTCTTCGTACTGGTTGAGGTTTATATTTTCTTGTCCTCAACTGTTCCTTGATAATTTCGCCGTCCTTTACAAGATGTTCTTTAAGTTCTGTGTACTTCATTCCGTCCACTCCCTCGGCACCTTTATTTCGTACGACTTGCAGATATGCTCTGTTGAGATTATCGCTGGATAGTATCTGCTTCATTAGACTACTTGTGTCCATGCGTTCTTTCCTTTCCGTCTCGCTTGATTTGACCACCCTTTTCCCGATTGGTTACGGCAGATGTTGTCATTTCTGCAATACGAGACATACTCAAACTTATTGATTGTTCGCCCCTTCGCTCCATCTCCATTACAGAGACTTCTTCGCTGTCGGGTAAGGGACAAACCTTACGGTTATTCCCTCCCCAAAGAACGGAACGTGCGACTTTCACCGCATTCCGCTCACGTATCTATAACGCATAATATCCCATTTGCGCGGCTCGATTGGAATTCATAGCTCTTTTTCGGTTCAGACGGTGCCTTTTTGCTCGGCATTCAAAGTATTCCCTGTCAAGAAATGGATTCTTGTTTAAAGATATTTGCCCTTTTCGCACAATTGGCATATCCATCATCAGAAATAGGATGTTTTTGTCCGACATAAATGTCCACTTTCTGCCTTTATGCTCTTTCCAGTATTTGTTAACTATCCAGTGCTTGTTTTTGTTTGGGTGTCTGCGTTTGGACCATCTCCACAACATTTCCCATATGCGATGATCCAACGTATGAAAGCACTTCTTAGCACATGATGAGTGATGATAATTTGCCCATCCTACTGTCACCTCATTTATTTTCTTTATGAGTATTTCCTGTGTGGCTGTCTGGTTTTCTTTTATTATTTCACTGATTTTTCTCGTAATTTTCTTCATAGATTTATGTGACGGCTTGATAATCAGTTTTCCTTTAAATTTACGAAAGTTCCAACCCAGAAAGTCGAATCCATCATTAATGTGAGTAATGACCGTTTTCTCTTCTGACAGTCTCAGTCCTCTTTCTTCAAGAAATCTTTCTATCATTGGTTTGATTTCTTTCAGTGTTTCTTTGTCAGATGCTGTAACGATAAAGTCGTCAGCAAATCTCACCACATGTACTTTATGCGCATTGTACTTCACACTAAATGTCCTTTTAACTTTGCTTCTCCAGTATACATCCAGTATCATGGGTTCTAATCCATCAAGTACCATGTTTGCATAAGTTGGCGAGATAACTCCTCCCTGTGGAGAGCCTTCTATAGTCGGATATAACTTTCCCTTTTCTACATATCCACAACGCATGAACTCTTTCATAATTCTTTTGTTTCCGGGAATGTTATCCATCATCCACCGATGGCTGATTTTATCAAAGCAGCTTTTTATATCCCCTTCCAGAATCCATTGTGGAGAATCCTTTCTGCTAAGTACACTAAACGCATACTCACGTGCATCTTCAGGACTTCTGTATTTCCGAAATCCAAAGGAGATCCTGTCGGCAGTTGTTTCTGCCACTGGTTCCAGCGCAAGAAGTTGTAATGCCTGCATAGCCCGGTCTCTCATAGTAGGTATTCCCAAAGGACGCTTTTCTTTCTTGCCAAACTTTTCGATATATACCCTTTTCAATGGTTTTGCATGATATGTCTGGCAGTCCAGGCTCCTTACTGCGTTTACTTTTTCTTTATCAGATTTCCAAAATTCTCCATCTATACCTGGAGTTTTCTTTCCTCTGTTGCTAACCACTCGTTTAACAGCCAGAGCCTTCGCGTAAAATGAATTAGTTATTAAATACTGTAATCTCTTAACCAATCTCAGCTTTTGTTCTAATGTTGCCTTTACAATTCGAATCTGTAGCCTGTTAACTTGTTCTTCTGCTTTCTTCCAATCTATCTGGTTCCATTGAAGTTTCATGTCTGTATTGTCCTCACAAATGTGCCATTGAACTTGATACATTCACAGTTTCCAGTTTCTTCATGTAATTGATACGCGTTGGAAGTCTGCTTCCTTTCGGACAGGGCAAATCTTGAACCCTTATTTCATGCATTACACATGAACTTTCGCTTTTTCCAACATCCTCTGCCTTCTGTGCATTGTGCTTTTCTTACGATTAGCCTACCTTTTCCCAGGAGCACATAAGGTTTACCTTGTTTCGTCATTTAAATAATCTTGATATGTTTAGGTTCTGCCTATAGACCGGGAGTTCTCTGTCCGTTTGGCATGATACCATAGTAATTATCATGTCCCTGACTCCGTACTATTTTAGTCAAGGTGTATCAACCACTTTCACCTTTTACACGAGTGACGACCCTTACGACAGTTCACATATGTTAACCTTGCATATCTTTTCCTTGCAATAGGACAGATGTGGTTTCTGTCTTTCTCACGTTGTCCCGCTGCTCCGCACCTTTCATTACTTACTGGGCACTATGCGGTAGAAATACTACAAACGGATGTAGTAGTGAATTTATCACAATTTAAATGACGACTTGCAAGTCGCACACTATGGGCTCGGCTGACTTCTCACAGTTCGTTGTTACTAGGCTAATGAAACCTCTGTGAGACCTCCACGCTTAAGATGCACGCTCTTTCCTCTCATATATCCGCCACATTTACTCGGTTCCTACAAACGGCAACTTTACGGCTTTGTCTTATTTAGCAGACTTACCAAGCGGAACCTAGCCTCATATGTGATTTCTGTCCGTCGGACCAAGAGTTTGCTTACAGCTTCCTTCAGATTCTACCTTACGATAGACACCCTTGCTGTTCAGCTATACACTTCCTTGTCGCCTAGGCGTGTTCGGGACTTTCACCCGTTAGAGCGCGCCCATGGCGCGCAAACTAAAA
>NZ_QUGU01000034.1:0-4032 GCF_003479185.1 Blautia sp. AF17-9LB | reverse complement strand
TTCTCGGAAACCTGCCATAGTGATATGGTAAGGCGTCGGGTTCTTACCCTACTACTCACAAGTTTAGCTCCTATCCCGTTTGCCACAGTCCCCAACAGGGAAACCGGACACATGGGGCAGAACTATTTCCGCTCCCTCTTTGCGGTGGGCTTTCAAGGTCTATTGATCTTAGTCTGTGTCGCCATCTATGCGGTGCTGATCCAGAGTATCGCCACCGACGGCGACCCCATCGGGGCGATCTGGGGCTGTGTGGGATATACGGTGCTGCTGTGTTTTACCTTATTCAAAACAGGCAGTCTTGCAAAATCCATCTTCGGCTGCCATTAAGAGACTTCGGGCCATGCTGACCCGAAGCGGAAAGGAGAAATCCATGCAGGAAAAAACTGCGGGCGGAACACCAGCCGCCCCTATAAAGCTGGATGTAAGCGTGCGGGTCATCGAACCTGTGAAAAACCTCATGGGCTTTGCCAGCGTGAAATTCAATGACTGCTTTGTGGTGGAAAATCTGAAAATCGTACAGGGCAGCAAGGGGCTCTTTCTTGGGATGCCCAGCCAGCCGGACGGAAAAGGCGGCTACCGGGATATGGCCTACCCTGTCACAAAGGAGTTCCGGGAACAGCTCAATACCGCTGTTCTGCAAGCCTATGAGGCAAAGCTGGAACAGATGGCGGAGCGCGGCTCTGTGGGGCGTGCGTCCATCAGCGACCAGCTCAAAGCCGGGAAAGCGGCTGCCGAACAGGCAAAGGCAGAGCGGCCTCCGAAGGAAAAGCCCAGCCGCAGTGCAGAGCGTTGACCTCGGGCCATGCTGGCACGAAGCAGAAAGGAGGCGGGAACCATGCCACGCAAACGGACGGGCTATGACGCGGCCTGCTATTACGACGGAAAACTGCTGGGCCGCTGTACCAAAGCGGACAGCGACGCCTATACCCTGTTGATGAACGCCTGCGGCGGGGAGGCTGCCCGTGTTCTTCGGGAATATGCCTATTTTTCCCCAGAACTGAAAGCCATCTTGGAAAAGGCGGCGCTCATGCAGGCGGACCGGAGCCGGACGGGCGGAATGTTCCATGCGCCGAAAAGCTCCCCGTGGGGCGAGGTGCAGAATTGTGAAACCCTCTGTCCGGGGGTGTTTCTGGTATCTACCGCCAGCCACGGCGGAACGATGGTGGCAAACGAGGTAGCCGCCGTTCTCTCCCCAGCGGCCAAAAAATGCGGCTTCAAGGACAAGGGCTATATCTGCTATGAGGAGGACGCACAGGAAAGCGTAGTGCTCCGGGAGCTGCTGGACAAAAAGCTGTGGAAAATCCCTGACCGCATTAAGGACAAAGGACAGTTTGAAGAAAAACTCAATCAGTCCATCCGGCAGTATCACCCCGAATACTGGCGGGCAAGGCAGAGCGGACGAGAGGCCGCCGAAGCTGCCCGCAGCACAGCCCCGGCCAAAGAGGCCGCAAGATAACCTCGGGTCATGCTGGCCCGAAGCAATAAAGGAGGTGTACCAAAATGGCCTATGTACCAGTACCAAAAGACCTTTCCAAAATCAAGACAAAGCTGGCCTTCAATCTGACGAAGCGCCAGCTTGTTTGTTTTTCCAGCGCGGCGGCGGTGGGCCTCCCGGCCTACCTGTTTTCCCGTGGCAGTATCGGGAACAGCGCCGCCATGTTCCTGATGATCGGCCTCATGCTCCCGTTCTTCTTTCTGGCTATGTATGAACGGGATGGCCTTCCGCTGGAAAAAGTGCTGAAAAACATCATCCGCACCCGGTTCCTCTATCCCCGGGTGCGGCCTTACAAAACCGAAAACTTCTATGCGCTGCTTAGCGCCAGAAAGGAGGCGCAGCCGATTGCGAAACAACAGAAGGGCCGGAAAGCCCGCAGGCAGAAAGCCTGAAAAGCAGGGCCTTACCGGCCTGTTCACGAAAGGAAAGAACATTCCCACCACCGCCCAGCAGACCCTCCCTTACCGGGAAATGTACCGGGACGGGGTGTGCCGGGTAGCGGACCGCTATTACACCAAAACCATTGAATACGAGGACATCAACTACCAGCTCGCACAGTCCGAAGATCAGGCGGCCATCTTTGACGGGTGGAGCGCCTGCCTCAACTACTTTGATAGCAGCCTTCCGTTCCAGCTTTCCTTCCTCAACCACCGGAGCCGCCCGGGCAGCCGGTACAGCGTGAACATCCCCATGCAGGACGATGATTACAACAGCGTCCGGTGTGAGTATGTGGAAATGCTGGAAAACCAGATCGCCAAAAGCAACAACGGCATTGTCCGCACAAAGCTCCTGACCTTCGGCGTGAATGTGGACGACCTTTCCACCGCCAGGGCAAGGCTGGAACGTGTAGAGGCGGACATTTGCGGGAACTTCAAAAAACTGGGCGTCAAGTGCCGCTCCCTTTCGGGGCTGGAACGGCTGGAGCTTCTTCATGGGCAGCTCCACCCCGGCAGCGGCTCCCCCTTCCGGTTTTCATGGGATATGATCCCCAAAACCGGGCTTTCCACCAAAGACTTTATCGCCCCGGACAGCTTCGACTTCCGTTTCAGCCGTCTGTTCCGGGTGGGGACGACTTGGGGCGCTGCCTCCTACTTGCAGATTTTGGCCTCGGAGCTCTCGGACAAGCTGCTGGCGGAGCTTTTGGAAATGGATGCGGAAATGACCATCACGCTCCATATCCAAACCGTCGATCAGGCCGCCGCCGTAAAATCTATCAAGGCCAAAGTCTCCGACATTGACAAGATGAAGGTGGAGGAACAAAAGAAGGCAGCCCGGTCAGGGTACGACATGGACATACTTCCACCCGATCTTGTAACGTACAGCAACGACGCAAAGACCCTTCTGGAAGATTTACAGAGCCGGAATGAAAGAATGTTCCTGCTGACCTTCCTTGTGGTAAACATGGCCCCGACCCGCCGGGAGCTGGACAATGACCTGTTCACGGTGTCCGGTATCGTCCAGAAATACAACTGCACCTTGAAGCGGCTGGACTTCCAGCAGGAGGACGGTTTTCTTTCCAGCCTTCCGCTGGGCCATAACGGCATTGAGATCAAGCGCGGCATGACGACCAGCTCCACGGCCATTTTCGTTCCCTTTATGACGCAGGAGCTCCGCATGGATGGCGAAGCCGTCTATTACGGGCTCAACGCACTTTCCCATAACGTCATCATGGCCAACCGGAAAAAGCTCAAAAACCCCAACGGCCTGTTCCTCGGCGTGCCGGGCTCCGGCAAATCCTTTGCCGCAAAGCGAGAGCTTGTGAACGTGTTCCTTGCCACCCGTGACCGGATTATTGTGGTTGACCCGATGGGCGAATACTCGCCCCTTATCAAGCGGCTGGGCGGTCAGGTCATCGAGATAGCCCCGGACAGCCCCCACCACATCAATCCGATGGACATTGACCTGAGCTTTGACGAGGAAAACCCGATGGCGCTGAAAGCCGACTTTATCCTGTCACTGATGGAGCTGATCGTTGGCGGTAAGGATGGCTTGCAGCCGGTGGAGCGGACCGTCATTGACCGCTGTGTACGCCAGATGTACCGGGAACACTTGCAGGACCCGGAAACAAGCAAAATGCCGACCCTCCAAACCCTGTATGACCTGCTCTGTTCCCAGCCGGAGGGCGAGGCGGTACGGCTGGCAACTGCCCTTGAAATCTATGTGTCGGGTTCCCTTAACGTGTTCAACCATGAAACCAATGTGGACCTGAACCGCCGTCTGGTATGCCTTGACTTAAAAAAGCTGGGGGCCGGACTTCGGACGATTGCCATGCTCATTATGCAGGACTTGGTAAACTCGCAGGTGTCCATGAATTTCCTGCGCGGTATCGCTACATGGTGCTACTTCGACGAATTTCATGTGCTGCTCCGTGACCGTCTGACGGCAAGCTATTGTGTGGCGATCTGGAAAATGCTGCGAAAAAAAGGGTGCGTTCCCAGTGCTTTAACGCAGAACGTAAAGGATTTTCTGGCAAGCCCGGAGATTGAGAACATCTTTGGTGCGACACGTTGACGCACAAACATCACGCTATGAGGGTA
>NZ_QUGU01000033.1:0-5334 GCF_003479185.1 Blautia sp. AF17-9LB | reverse complement strand
GAACCTTTGACAGCTCATTTTCTCCGGATTAGTCTGCACCCAAGAGGAAATAAGATGTTGTGTGTTGACACATACTGAAAATTTTTTTATTCTGTATTAGAGGACGGTGGAGCGAAGTTGTGCAATATAGCACCCCCACCATATGTATGACCTTGGTGTTTGGTAGGTTACCCGAAATTTGAGTTGAACTGGAAGAACTGCAAGGATAAAAAGGAGTAGTATTTCCTACTCTTTTTTATAAAATCAAAAAGGTAAAAAAACTTCATTGATAATATAAGCCCCCTATAGCCCTTTAGGGCTAACAGTCATAGGGTAGCGGATATAGTATAAGTATATGCCAGAAAAGAGGTGTTTATTCATGGCAAGAAAGCCGACTGATAAGCAGTTGTTCAAGATGAAAAATGAATGGTTGGGGCAGTTCTACGAGGAAGTGAAACCGAGGGATTTTTACAGAGCTGTCTTTCCAGAGGGCAGTTTTGAGAGAGAGGGACACCCAGAAGATGAGAAGTGCAATGGGGTTCTCACAGTGATAGAGGGAGAAAAGGCAAGGAACTATATTGTTTTTGATGAGCTGAACATGGTTGATGAGGTCAAGGGGGCAGAGTTCGCTATCATGTCTCCTGTGGGCTATTCTGGACGTAACAGGACAGCCAAAAACGCAAGGTGGCTATATGGGATAGCTGTAGACCTTGACGGAGTGGAAATGGAGCAGTTAAGAGATGTGTTCCACCAGATGAAGCACGATTTTTTGCCACAATGTACCTATTGTGTGAACAGCGGTCATGGACTGCATTTGTATTATCTCTTTGAGAAGCCAGTACCGCTATACAGACATCTGCAAGACCAGTTAAGGGAGTTCAAGTATGAGCTAATCAGAAAGATATGGAATAGGTACACAAGCACCTATACAGAGCGTGAGCAAGTGCAGTACCAAGGTATCTTTCAAGGCTTTCGTATGGTTGGTACCCAGTCGAAACTGGGAAAGCGGTATCCAGTGACAGCTTTTGAAACTGGGGAGCGTGTCACAGTAGAGTATCTGAATAACTTTCTTATGGACGATAGCAAGGCTGTGACAGATTTCAAGTATAAATCCGATTTGAGCCTTGCCGAAGCCAAGAAGAAGTACCCAGAATGGTATGAAAAGAGGATTGTTAGGGGCGAGAAAAAGGGCAGATGGCATATCAAGAGAGATTTGTATGAATGGTGGTTAAGAAAGATACAGAGCGGAGCGGTGTCAGTGGGGCATAGATACTGGTGTCTGTCTGTGCTTGCATCCTATGGTATCAAATGCGATATACCAGAAGATGAGGTATTGACGGATGCTCTGGAGCTGTTACCTATGTTTGATGATATCAGTGATGATGAACATAACCGCTTTACCAAGCGTGATGTACTGGACGCAATGAATATGTATCAAGAAAACTATGTCACATACAGCAGAGCCGAGGTTGAGCGTGTCAGCGGTATATCCGTACCGCCGAACAAGAGGAACGGAAGAAAGCAAGAACAACATATCAAAATTATGAATGCTATTCGAGAGATTGAACACCCAGACGGAGCATGGAGAAACAAAGACGGCAGACCAGAAAAGTCGAAAATTGTCGAAGAATGGCGAAAGAGCCACCCAGACGGAAAGAAAGCCGACTGTATTCGTGATACTGGATTGAGTAAACCAACAGTATACAAATGGTGGAAGTGAAGCATTAAGGAATTGAGAAAACTCAATTCCTTTTTTCTTTCTTGACATAAGCAGATGCTGTATATATAATGTATATACAGAAGCAGATAGTAGGCAGATGCAAGAAAGGAGAAATAGAAATGTTTACAAAAAAACAAGCGGAAACAGAAAAATTGAACGGGAGAAAAATGGTTGTGTTTAAACACGTGGAATTATTGAATGGATATTATCAAGATAGAGCCACATTAACAGATTCAAACTATTCAGCAACGATAGAGGATGTTTTACTTAAAAATATCCTTACTGGCAATAACGCAACAGATTATTATATTGAGAATATTTATAAATTCGGATTAAAAGAATGCTTTATCGCATTAATGCAAAATTTGTCAGCCGGAATTAACTTTAAGGCATCTGAGCAAAATTCTTATCCATTGATAAAACTTGCTACAAATATTTTATCAAGACCATTCAGCTCAAGTATTGATCCAGAATATAGTCATTATTATGATGGTCATTTTCCATCAAATTGTAAGCAAGTCGCTAAAATATTAGAACATGAAGCGGAAAATAAAGAGCTTTCTTTTGAGGAGAAAATGGAGCTTGAAGATAATCTGGCATTATTAAATAACACCACAAAAGACGGAGTGGATTTTATCCCGTACAATTATTTTTCACTTGTGCTTAAGAACTGGACAGCACTAGGAAATAACAGTTTTACGTTCCGTATGTTGTTTGATGTGGTTGCTCTTTCAGATAATGCATTGTGGGATAAGCCAGAACACAGAATAAATGCGATTGAGTGTATAAAAGATGTGACAAAGAGCTGGGATATCTATTAAAGGAGGTAGAAAGATGACATTAAAAGAATTTTTGGAAAATTATGGTGGCAATGCTTGTGTGACTATAGATGGATATTGTGAAGAAGAAAACTATGATTATTATGAAGAGGTTGACGAGGATTATTTGTCAGATGACAATCCAAATCATTACCAACCAACTTGTATAGCGGAAGAATCATGGTGGAGTGATATTAAAGACAGAGAAATTAAGTCATGGAATATTATTGGCGGTGGTGTGTATAAAGTCGAGTTGTGTATTGCACTGGATTGAAATAGCATTGGGAGAGCGTAAAGCTCGACCTTTGCGAGGGTGCGAAAGCACCCTCTTTTCCTATCCTGCCGGATAGGAAAATGAGAGTCCAGAGAAACCTCTCTGGCATGTTACCGAAGCGTGGAGCGAGGGCATACTTTGGGACAAAGTATAACATGCTACACCAAAACAGAGATTGAGAGCGTAGAGCGACCAATCGACCGACAGAAAAAATCTACAGAAAGGAGAAAATGCATGGCTAATATGAGAAAATTTTCGGACATGAAAGACATAGGGCACTTATGTGCTCACTATGAGAGAAGTGTCGAAAAAGGTCACTATGGAAATCAGGATATTGACCAGGATAAATTATCGTTCGACCATACGAACCTTGCACCCGATCGTGGCAAACAGACAGACTATATAAAAACTCAGATTGAAAAAATTATGGATGGGAGAACAGTGAGAAAAGATGCTGTTAAAATGTGCTGTTGGATAGTAGACGTGCCGGAGCAACTTCCGGAAGAAAAAAAAGGAATGTTTTTTCAGACCACTTATAAATTCCTAGTGGATAGATACGGAAAAAAATCCGGCATGGGCGAAGATGTTGTAATCAGTGCATATATACATAAGTCAGAAACAACTGACCATATACACTTTGCATTTCTTCCGGTAGTTGAAAAAATGGGACAGAAAAGGCTGTGTGCTAAAGAATGTGTAGGGAGAGAGGACTTAAAAAGTTTTCATCAAGATTTCGCTTCGTACATGGAGCAACTCGGAATATGTAAAAAAAGTGATATTTTGAATGGAAAGACAAAAAGGGATGCAAGCGGTAGAGCCTTGTCGGTAAAGGAATTGAAACGACAGAGATATCTTGAAAGAGAAAGAAATGTAGAAAAAAGAAAAATAAATCTGCGGATGCATAACACAGAGAAAGAAAGAAACGTAGAGCAAGTAGACAGGTGGGGCAATCCGGCAGACAGAACAGAGAGAAAAATAAATTTAAAAAGAAGTTGGTGAGGTGATGACTATTGAAACAAATTATTTTATTTTTAAATGATTGTGTTCCTAAAATGGTAGCGGTAGCCATAATTTTTGTAGTAGCTATATTATGCTTAGAATGGTATAGAGGTTGGAAAGATAGACAGTTGAAAGAGCTGAAAAAGGGGACACGAAAAAAGGCTCATGGAATTATCTTCGGAAAGAAAGGATGGAAGTTATTATATAGTCCAGAACAAGCCGAGGGACATGTGGGGGTGTTCTCTGCCAGTGGCACCGGAAAAACGGCATCTATAGGAATCCCTACACTTAGGGCATGGAAAGGGACAAGCTACACGATAGATATATCTGGGGATATTTGCAAGAACTGTCCAGACATGCCACATAAGCTCGTATATGCCCCAGAAAAGCCAGATACGACACCATACAATATATTTTCCCCTATTGACGATTTAAACGAAATAGAGGACAAAAACGAAGCTCTGGAGCAACTTGCTTTTCTGCTGATGCCGGAAGAACCGAACATGAATGATAATGCAAGGTTCTTTCTGGTAAATGGTCGAAAGATACTAACAGCAAGCCTTACAGCCTTTTACCAGAAAGGCATGGATTTTATAGAGATAGCTGAGAAAATTGTCGAAAGCAGTTGGCAAGAACTTTTTCGAGATATAGATAACACTGAAAATATAGATGCAATGAGATATATCAATGGGTTCGAGGGTGCGAATGAAGCTAATACTGCCGGATGCAAGCAGTCTTGCGATGATGCTCTGAAACTCTTTGCAACCAATGGAAAAATAAAGCGTTCTATTCGCAGACCGAAAAAGGGCGAAAAATCTGTTGAACCGAAGAAGATAGAGCATAACAATATTTTTGTGGTGGTCGGAGAAGATAAGCTGAATCTGTATGCCCCTTTAATGAATATTTTAACAAGTCAGCTCATGAATTACATAGGGACAAGAGAGGTACAGAAAAGCAGTCCGGCTATACTATTATTCCTAGATGAGTATGGCTCTTTGAAACTGGATAAAGAGCTTATCTTGGATGCAGTACGCAGATTCAGAAAACGCAGATGCCGGATTATGGTACTCATGCAAAATACCGTGGATTTAAACCTTTTGTACGGTGCAGATGCCACGAGAGCAATATTATCGAACCTAAAGTATAAAGTGCTTTTAGGTGGCTTGGGAGAGCCTGAGAGCCAGAAATATTTTGCTTCTCTGATAGGCTATAAAGACAGTACGAAACACAGCACTTCCAGTAACGCAAAGCAGACTACACACACAGAAAGTGAAGCCAAAGAGTGGGTTATAGAACCGGCAGAGCTTGACCGACAAGGAAAAGATACTGTGATATTGATAGCTGCGGACGAGCCGGACGGATATCTAAAGCTCAAGAAAAACTATTATTTCAAACGATAGCTGATAGGCTACACTTTATCTTTTTCCCTCTTGACTATATTGAAATCCGGAAAAAATGAGCTGTCAAAGGCATGGTTTTTTTATAAAAGTTCTTTTGGCTCCGGTGGATCCACAAGAACTTTTATAAAAAAATTCGCACAGCGA
>NZ_QUGU01000032.1:0-5446 GCF_003479185.1 Blautia sp. AF17-9LB | reverse complement strand
GCCGCCGCCCGCCATCGAGCAGAGTTTTACACCTAATTGGGTATAAAACAGCTTATGGCAGGCGGAGGTATCGCTCTGGTTGGTGCAACGCTGATCCCGCTGCTTTCCGGCCTGTTCGGTTAAGGGCTGACTTATGGGCAGTCTGTTTGAATGGATAACAGACTGGATTAAAGAGGGCCTGATCGATGCGATCACCGGACAGTACACCAGTATTTTCAACTCCGTCAACAATCAGGTTGCGGATGTGGCAAATCAGGTAGGACAGACCCCGCAGGGCTGGAATGGCGGCGTGTTTTCCATGATTCAGAATCTTTCAGAAACCGTCGTCATTCCCATTGCGGGCATGATCCTGACCTTTGTTCTGGTGTATGAACTGATCCAGATGATTCTCGAAAAGAACAACATGCACGAATTCGATACATTCAACATCTTCAAGTGGATTTTCAAGACTTTTGTTGCCACTTACCTGCTCACCAACTGTTTTACGATTGTGATGGCGGTCTTTGATGTGGCCCAAAATGTGGTGTCGCAAAGTGCCGGTGTCATAAACGGGAACCTGGATGTGCAGGCGGCGTTGTCTGATCTGAAAACCCAGCTTGAAGCAATGGGAATGTGGGAACTGATTGGACTGTGGCTGGAAACCAACATCATCAATCTGTGTATGTGGGTACTGTCCATCGTGATCTTTGTCATTGTATATGGCCGTATGATCGAGATTTATTTAACCGTGAGCCTTGCACCGATCCCGTTTTCCACAATGGCAAACCGGGAATGGGGACAAATGGGAACCGGGTATCTGCGTTCCCTTTTTGCCCTGGGCTTTCAGGGGTTTTTGATCCTGATCTGTGTTGCCATTTATGCAGTGCTGGTCCAGTCTATCCCATCGTCCGGCGACGTGCACGGCGCGATCTGGGGAACGGCGGGTTATACGGTACTGCTGGCTTTTGCCCTGTTTAAGACAGGTTCGTTATCCAAATCCATATTTAATGCAAGATAGCATGAACAAAACCAATTCTAAAAAGGAGGATTTTATATATGAGTAAAACCAATACAGAAAAAATGGCGCCGGAGACACAGACGCCGGAAATGGCAAACGGCATGAAGCTGGATGTCCGCGTGCGTCCGATCGCCCCAATGGGAAACCTGCTGGCGTTTGCCAATGTTACGATTGGCGGATGCTTTAAGATTGACGGCTTCCGTATCTGTTCCAGTGAAAAGGGGCTGTATGTCAATATGCCCGCAACCCAGGATAAGGGAGGCAACTGGAAAGATGTCTGCTGGCCGGTTACGGCAGAGTTCCGCAAGCAGCTCAACGATGCCTTAATCGATGGGTACGGGCAGGCTATTGAAAATTTGCAGGCAACTCTTGAAGCGACAAAGGGAGCAGCGGAAAAGCCTTCCCTGACCGGTGCATTGAAAGAAAATGCCGGTAAGGTCAAAGAACAGCCGGCCAAACCGGCCACATCTAAGAATGAGCAGGCTCGCTAATGCCGGAAACGAAACAGTACGGCATTATCTATGCCGATCCGCCCTGGCATTATGACAGGAAACATGGAGGCGGCGTTGCGGAAAACCATTACCCCACAATGAGCATTGAAGAAATCTGTGCCCTGCCGGTATCGGAACTTGCCGCAAAAGACAGTGCCCTTTTTCTGTGGGCGACCTTCCCGCAGCTCAATGAAGCCTTCCGGGTGATCGATGCCTGGGGATTCAAATATAAAACGCTGGCTTTTCTATGGCTCAAACAGAACCGGAAAGCGGATAGCTGGTTTTATGGCATGGGCTTTTGGACCCGCTCAAACGCGGAGGTCTGCCTGCTGGCAACCAGAGGCCGTCCGAAACGCCAATGTGCGGGAATCCATCAGTTTGTGATCTCCCATATTGAGCAGCACAGCAAGAAACCGGACGAGGTGCGGGATAAGATCGTAAAACTCATGGGCGATCAGCCCAGAGTGGAACTGTTTGCAAGACAAAAGACACCCGGCTGGGATGTATGGGGCAATGAAGTGAACTGTACGCTGACTATGCCGGAGCGAAAGGGGTGATTTTGATAGAACAAGATGCAAAGCGGCTGCTTATGGAACGGCTGGACGAGTGTTTGAAGGTTCATGCGGATATGCTGGATGCACAGAACATCGGCAGTATTTACGAGTTACAGGGACTTTCGGAACTCCACTATTATCTGAAGGTTGAGCATGTATTTACTCCGGCGGAAGTAGAGGCGCTTCTTTCTTTTCAGGACCCGTTGGATGTAGCCCGATGGTGTTGGGAAGAAAATAACCATGAACACAGTTTCCCGATCTGCGATCTTCTCAAAGAAATTGATGCAGCGCAAAAATTTGAACATTTCACAAGCGAACCTTCCGCACAGGACAAATATACGCTCCTGATGAAACGGCTGGGACAGAATTACTTTGCTTACAGGGAAAGCCTTATGTCAAGAGATAAGGAATCCTTAATTGAAAAAGCTGCTGAAATTACAGCCATGCAGGAGGCGTATTCCTATCTGACAACAAAGTTTGAGTTCAGGGATGAAATGCTGGATGATGTGCTGGCGCTTGAGAATCCTTTGAAATACTTTGCAGACCGTTGGCTTATGCCGGTTTCAGATGTGTTCGACGTGGATATGGATATTCGGGAAAATATTGCCGGAATCCGAGACAGCCAGGAATACCTGTGTCAGAGAGAGCCGGCTGTTTCTGTCCTGGCACGGCTGCAAAATGCGGCTCAGGAAGTGCGGGAATGTCCGGCTGTGGAGAAACCGGTACGCGATTTCGGTGCACGGTAATGGGCCGGAAATTATATTACGATGGGAGGTGTATAGATGCCTTATGTACCTGTACCAAAGGATTTAACCAAAGTTAAGACTAAGCTGGCCTTCAATCTGACGAAGCGCCAGCTTATTTGTTTCAGCCTTGCCGGACTTGTCGGCCTTCCGGTGTATTTCTTTACCCGCGGGGCGATCGGCAATTCGGCGGCTGTACTTTTGATGATCGGGCTGATGATGCCCTTTTTCTTCTTCGCCATGTATGAGCGTGACGGGCAGCCGGCAGAAAAGATCTTGAAGAACCGGCTCCGTTATAAGCTCTGGCCGAAGGACCGTCCATACAGGACGGATAACCTGTATAAATCTATGTCAAAGAAGGAGGTTACAAAGATTGCCAAAAAACAAGCAGCAGGAAGCTCAGGAAAAGCGTCTGCAAAAAAACATCAGGCAGGCCAAAAAGACCGGAGCCGATGCAAAGCAGGGCAAAACTAAGTCTGCCCGTTCCAAGCCGTCTAAAAAAGGCGGCTTTTTTGCCGGGCTGAAAGCAGATGCCCCGCAGACGGTCCAGCAGAGCATTCCCTACCGTGAAATGTACCGGGATGGGATCTGCCGGCTGACCGATACCCTTTACACCAAAACGGTGCAGTTTTTTGATATTAACTATCAGCTTGCACAGGCAGATGATAAAGCACAGATCTTCGAGGGTTACTGCGATTTCTTAAATTACTTCGACGCCTCGATCCATGTGCAGCTTACCTTTATCAACCAGCGGGCCAATATGCAGGATTTTACCAGAAGCATTGACATCCCTCCCCGCGGCGACGAGTATGACGGAATCCGCAGGGAATACGGGGATATGTTAAAGAACCAGTTGCAGAAAGGAAATAACGGTCTCACCAAACGCAAATACATTACCTTTGGGATCGAGGCAGATGACCTGCGTACTGCGAAAATGCGTCTGGAACGCATTGAAACGGATGTGCTGGCAAATTTCAAGACTCTGGGAGTTCAGGCGAGATCCTTAAACGGACTGGAACGTCTGGAACTTCTTCACAGCCAGCTTCACCCGGACGGCCAGGAAAAGTTTCATTTCCAGTGGTCGGATCTGCCTAAGACCGGTCTTTCTACCAAAGACTTCGTTTCCCCATCCGGGCTGTCTTTTTCAAAGGATGGAAAGACATTTCGGGTAGGCGACCATTCCGGTGCTGTCTCCTTTTTGCAGATTTTGGCACCGGAGCTTACTGACCGGCTTTTAGCGGATCTTCTTGACTTAAACGACGCCGTGACCGTCAACCTGCATATCCAGTCTATCGACCAGGCGCAGGCGATCCGAAACATCAAGCGCAAAATGTCGGACCTGCAGAAAATGACCATTGAGGAACAAAAGAAAGCGGTCCGATCCGGGTATGACATGGACATCATTCCCACCGACCTTGCCACCTATGGAGAGGAAGCCAAAAATCTTTTGCAGGATTTGCAGAGCCGCAATGAGCGCATGTTCCTTGTGACGGTACTGGTGGAAAATATCGCTGCCAAACGCCAAAAGCTGTTCAATGATATTTTTGCCGCTTCGGGTGTGGCACAGAAATACAACTGTGCCTTAAAACGGCTGGATTACCAGCAGGAACAGGGGCTTATGTCCTCGCTTGCTCTTGGTACGAACCAGATTGAAATTGAGCGCGGGCTTACGACCAGCAGCACAGCGATTTTTGTACCGTTTACGACCTGTGAACTGTTCCAGGAGGGCGAGGCATTGTATTACGGCCTGAACGCCCTTTCCAATAACTTGATCATGGCGAACAGAAAAACGCTGAAAAACCCCAATGGGCTGTTTCTCGGTACCCCAGGAAGCGGCAAATCTTTCTCTGCCAAGCGTGAGATCGTCAATGTGTTCCTTCTGACGGAGGACGACATCATTATCGCCGACCCGGAAAATGAGTATGGGCCGCTGGTACAGCAGTTCGGTTCCCAGGGGCAGGTCATTGATATTTCCCCTACTTCCACGAACTACATCAACCCGATGGACATCAATCTGGACTATTCCGATGATGAAAACCCGATCACTTTGAAAAGTGATTTTATCCTGTCGCTGTGTGACCTTATCATCGGCGGCAAAGAAGGACTTTCCCCCATTGAAAGGACGATCATCGACCGTTGTACCAGACTGGTGTACCGGGAATACCTGCAGGACCCGTGCCCGGAAAATATGCCGATCTTAGGTGATCTTTACGAGCTGCTTTTGAAACAGTCTGAACCGGAGGCACAGAATATCGCAACGGCGCTGGAAATCTATGTCAATGGTTCCCTTAACGTGTTCAACCACCGTTCCAATATCCAGATGGATAAACACCGGGTACTGTGTTTCCAGCTTAAGTCACTGGGAAAAGCCTTAAAGGAAATCGGGCTTTTGATCATGCAGGATGCGGTGTGGAACCGTGTCACGGCCAATCGCTCCAAACATAAAACAACCTGGTTCTATATCGACGAATTCCATCTTCTTTTGAAAGGGCAGACAGGAAGTTTCAGCGTGGAGATCTGGAAACGCTTCCGTAAATGGGGCGGAATCCCATCAGGTTTAACGCAGAATGTCAAGGACCTTCTGGCTTCCCGTGAGATCGAAAATATTTTTGGTGCGACACGTTGACGCACAAACATCACGCTATGAGGGTAATACTTCAT
>NZ_QUGU01000031.1:0-9799 GCF_003479185.1 Blautia sp. AF17-9LB | reverse complement strand
TGACTTTTTATTTGCAGGCTAAAGTAACGAGAATGCGACGCGCAGTTTTCAATAGAAAACAATGCTCTTGCTGATTTCAGATCATTTCGGGCTGTTTCCAGACGATATAACACCAGATCCCGTCTAGTACCGATTTCCTGATTATGCTGCTCCATACAAAACTACCCCTTCTTTATGAATATTGGAATAAAATGGATAGTTCACAATCCACTTGTTAAAATGTGCTTCACTTTTTGCAATAGGCTTAATATCCGTGTCATGATCCATATTAAAGTCATAGGTCATGTACGAGAGCTGTTGTGCATATGCCTTTAATTCCAGATCTGACATATCTACCAGAATCATAATGTCCACATCAGAATCCGGACGGAAGTCACCCCTTGCATAAGAACCATAAAGGATTATCTGACGTACATGGGAACCATAAATCTTCTTGACCTCTTCCACATACTGTTTAATTAAATCCTGCATAATCTTTGGCATACATCATCACCTCATTTTCTGCTGATAATACTATAAGTTTCTCGATTCACAAATCTTTCTTCTTGATTTTATTATAACCAGTTTACCTTCGTTTCTCAATCAGTATTTTCCATGTATCAATTTTACTACTTTCTTCGACGAATTTTGTTCACCGTTATAGCCAATCCATCATGTCCATTTACTTTTAACGCATCGTTTATTATGCTTTATATAGTATTATTTTACCTTTCCAAATCAATATATGGTATGCAAATTAATATCAAGATACTAGGAGACAAAGTATTCCACTGCGTTTTCCGGGAAGAATTCCTTAAACTCACCATACAGCTGTGCTGCAAGTGTTTTATTGTGCGCTATGATCAAGGTTGGCTAAGCCCCATTAACAAGGCAAAGACCATCTGCATATGGATCCGTGTCTCCTTCGATGCTTCCAGCAACAGTTTTACCTGCTCCAAAGTATATGTTTTAGTCTCATCTACAATAATCGTATAATACTTTGACTTTTTTACTCCTTTTGGCAGTTCCAAACCTTCACAGGGATTCGTCATAATCAACCTTTTCGATAATGCGTATCTCATAGAGGTATTCATAATTGTTCTTGCCCTTTTAGGAATAGCAGAATATTGTTTTACAGGTTCTTTATACATTTTCATCAGATGCCCTTGATTGAGCGCAAGCAGCCTCAGACCGCCAATTCTGGGAATAATATGTTTCTGAATACAGTCCCTATAATTATAATAGGTATTCGCCGTAAATGACATATCAGATGGAGACATTCTCCATCTGATATACTATCATACAGATACGATCATTTCAATATATGACTAAACCCCAACAGTTTAGCATCGTAATACCCAATTGCCACCTTTAAAAAGATAACTGTATCTTTTTTTCATAAATATTAATAATTCTTCCTATAAATAAGGCTGTCAGTATGGTTCCTATACCAAGACCATAAAAATGGGTATGATTAATTAAACATAAAATAATAGTGACAAACACAAGTGTAATATCAAAAGTATTTTTCACTATTGAAAAAGGAAAAGAGAAGACTTCTGAAATAGTTTTTACAATACCATCAGTTGGTGTTAAAATAAGATTTGTTTTCACGCTTAAAAATACGCCCATTGCAGTAATGAACATCGTCATAATAAAACAAATAACCCTTAAGTATAAACTTAACGATAATGTAGGAATTATAAAATCATATAAATCAGTCAACCAACCAAAAGCAAACGATAACGGAATTTCTAAAATAAAAGTAACTGTGATCTTTTTGGATAAAATACATTGAATAATAACAAATATTAAGTAACAGATAATAGAAGCTGTTCCTAAAGAAATGTTATAGATTTGTGATATTGAATACATCACAGAACTAAAAGCAGCAACTCCTAAATCAAAGCGAACATTTAATACAACAGCAAAAGCTATTAAATTCAAACCAAGAAAATACAAAAAATATTTTTTCATTCTTATTACCTCATCATGTCTATGGTACTGTAAGCCACCAGAACCGGAGATTCTGCCTTGATGGCACACTTATAAAAAGCCCAAAGGTCTTGATTTCAAGGCTTTCAGGCTTAAGTTAACCCCAGCGGAGTCTGTTGTGTTTATCTTACTGGAATTTCACCTTCATCTATCAGTCTGTCTGGGGAAAATACAATACGGATTCTTCCGTCTGTCGCAACCTTGCAATCTCCGTCAAACGCATTCTTACCGCCATCCTCGATTTTCGCAGTTCCTGAAAGGATATTCTCACAGATGCGTATCGCTGTATTCATGATGCTATGATCCATGGAACCAACGAAAGGCATTCCCGCATATCCCACATGGCCATTAAAATTGCGGTCAAATTCACTTTCATAGGACTTGATTTTATCCAGAGCTCCCAATAGTGTATTAATACTGTCTCTGCAGAGCAGATTACCATTGCAGGCATCTCCAGAAAACAGGATTCGCTCTTTCCGATCAAGGAAACAACAGCCTCCCGATGTATGACCCGGTGTCTCAATTACCTCGATACTGCGTCCCCCCAGCTCAAACACCATTCCCTCCTTCAAAGGAAGACATTTTGGCATCTTTTGTATCCGCCGGATATCCGCAGGGCTACAGTCATACACATCGTAAGCTCCCATATTTCCCAAAAGTTCCACATAATCTGCGATGCTATCATAATTTATCGGTTTAAGACTATCCTCATCTTTTTCGTGAATATATACCTCTTCAAACTGAGCAGCTCCTCCGATATGATCCGGATGTCCATGTGTCAGCACTACATCATAGGGAAGCGGAGTCAGCCAGGAAATCAGCTTTTTCAGGTCTGTCATTCCGACACCCGTATCGATGAGTAATGCACGTTCCGTACCTTTTAACAAAAACATGGCTGTCATACCAGCCTCATTGATAACCCAGGTGTCTTTTGCAATCTCCGTCACCTGATATGTAGTCAGCTTTGCCATATGCATTCCATCCTTTCCGCATCAGTGCATAAATACATTTTCTGCATCCTCATCTAATGGTACAGTAAATGCCGGAGCATGTTTAACAAGAAGCTCCATCAGCCTGTGGTCATAATTATCTTTAACTTCGCAGATATTGTCAAAAATCATAATTGCCTCTTTACCTGGCTCACATACCGGCCACTGCGGAAGAGAAGGAACGGAAGGATTTCCGTATCTCGCAAAGTTTATCCAGGCACCACATATTCTCTCCTGCAGGCGGTCTGTTTCTCCCGGCACATTGCAGATAGGAATTCGGTCAATATTATGGAAAACAAACGGGATTTCAGAGCAATGCCATGCCAGTTTTCCTCCCTCATATGGGAATTCATAATTAAACATGTAGGAATATACGGGAGCTTCCTTATGTACTGACTTCTTCGCAATGAAATCTTTCGATGCATAACGGAAAATATAATCCAGCGACAGAACATCTACAAGGCGATTATTTGGATATGCTTTTTCGAATTCTGCTGCAATCTCTTCTGCATCCTCCTGAAAGCATTTTTCCAGAAGTTTCATCGTTTCCTCACGGGTCAGTTCATCCCTATTCTCCAGAACCGGCTTGAAATCAAATTCTCCAAAAACGCTACCCACTATCACCGGAATCTTTTTTGCTCCATCGGTAAATCCTACTCTGCGCGGATCACCGGCATACCATGAATTTGCTCTCGGCTCTCCTCCCACGTAGAGTCCTTTCTCCTGCAGCTTGGGTGACACCTTATTATATGCTTCCGCAAGGAAATAGTAAGGAATCGTTTCCAAATCCTCAACGGATTCCAACTTCAATTCCGTCAGAAGGGCCTCCACAATTGCGGTACCGTCATCCTCTGCCTCTTTTTTACCTTCTTCTATTACGCCGCTCTGGATAATCCCCTTATGGAATAAACCTTCTGCAGCCGGTGTATTCATCAGGGAATAAACTTTCATTCCACCACCGGACTGACCAAACAGGGTTACATTACCTGGATCTCCGCCAAAACCAGCAATATTGTCCTGAATCCAATGAAGGGCTGCGACCATATCTGCATTTCCCACATTAGCAGAATTGTAGTATTTTTCCCCATAAGCAGATAAATCAAGATATCCCAAAATATTCAGACGATGGTTCAATGACACGACAACCACATCTCCGTACTCACTCAGATGATCTCCTTCATACGCCACCTGTTCAATGGATGAGCCTGCAAAGAATCCACCTCCGTGCAACCATACCATAACCGGTTTTTTTGCTTCCGGATCCAGACTCTGTGTCCAAATATTCAGATACTGGCAATTCTCATCCATTGGCCAGTAACGATGTGGGATCATAACCTCCATCAACGGATGATCCTGCATCAGCATAGGGCACACATAACCATAGGCCAGAGCATTTTTAATACCTTTCCATGGTTTTACCTCTCTGGGCATTTGAAAGCGATCAGCATCAGCATACTTGATGCCATGGAAAGTGTATGTAGAATTCATCTTAAATCCCCGTATCTTACCCGCCTTAGTCTGAACTACCGGTTCTGCCTTACTACAGTAAAAACAATCTCCCATTTTGTATTCCACCTTTCTTTAGTAATTTTATGTATATCTTATTTCATTACCATTTTGTCATTTTTTTGTTACCGTTTTATTACATCTCTATCTCCACATACAGTTTGCATATTGGTCTCTTCCTGTATTGTAGCCCGATACTGAGAGGGAGTCATATGATAATGCTTTTTAAACGCACGAAAAAAGTTTTCCGTATTTTCATATCCAATCTCTTTTCCGACTTCAGTCATCCTCTCATTTTCTAAACTTTTTCACCTCATTATGCAATAATTGTTGATACCCATCTACTATAATCCCATACATTTCAGAATGATCCGAAGATTATGGACTGCACATCTTTGCACATCTCCGAGACACAGACGAGGTTTCTTATCTAAATGTCCTTTGTACCCGATTGCTCTGCCATCATCTAAAATAAAAGCAACTTCCTCATTGGCCGGGCATATCTTTGGCACAAAGCTTGCCGGATCATTGAAAAATGTTTTCATATCATTTGCCTGCATGTAGACTTTTTCCCCATCAACCAAAATCTCTCCATCCTTCATCTCGGCAGTATGTCCTTCACCCAGAGGTGCCATGACTGTATCCGGTCCTTCCGGATCAACCGTAAAGGAATTCCAGCGGGCTGCGAAAACCGGTGCAAATGGTACTTCCTGCACCATAATTACCTGCCCACGTTCATCAAACTCCGGCATAACTGTTCTCACAGCCTGAAGAATATTCATGGCCCTTCCTTTTCCTCCCGGCATAATCAAATCATTTCCGGCATGCATGGATTTCCAGGGTGTACTGCTGCCTCCGTTCCAATCAGTCATGATCAGACCTTCAAATCCCCATTCTCCGCGGGCAAGATCCGTACATAAGTCATAACTATCTGCTGTAGGAACACCGTTGATCAGATTGTAGGAACTCATGATAGACAACGGCTGAGATTCCTGAATAGCAATTTTATAGGGTTCCAGATAAATCTCCCTCAGTGCCCGCTGACCAATCACAGAATCCACAGCATTCCGATTCGTCTCCTGATTATTAGCTGCATAATGCTTAATGCATCCACCTCCTCCTGGCAGGCTCTGAAGACCGCGTACCATTGCTGACGCCATCTTTCCAGATATGAGAGGATCTTCAGAAAAATATTCAAAATTTCGTCCACACATAGGATCACGCTGAATATTCATTCCTGGTCCCAGAAGCAAATCAATCCGCATTGCCTGCATATCTGCTGCCATTCCGCATCCTACCTGTTCCAAAATTTCCGGATCAAAAGACTGAGCAAGAAGCGTACCCACCGGCCATGCCGTACAGTAATGGTATACCTGCCTCTTTTCCCCCGATTCCAGATCGGTTGCCTCAAACTGCTGTGTGATACGCACACCGCCCGGACCGTCTGCCAATACAATAGAAGAAACACCATAACTTTCCAGTGCGTGTGTTGTTTCCCCTGCCGCTCCAGGTACAGATTCCGAACTGGCTCCAATCACAGGATTGTTCTCATCCTGCACACCCCAGCCTGTACCACAGCAAAGATCCGCCAATTGTGCAGCATCAAGCTGTGCGGCAAATTCTTCCATTGACACTCTGCCCGAAGCCACATCATTCAGCTTCCATTCTTTCTTTTCCACATACCGTACTGTTTCGTAAGGCATAACCGGCTGATAGCTGGTATCTGTCGCATATGTAACCACCTTTTCATCGCTATAGGCTGAACGCGAATCCAGCGTTTCCGGTATCTGCACAGCCAGAAGAACCGGTACATCCTTCCATATAGTTTCATCCTTTCGGTCAGTTAACCCCTTCTTTTCCTCCAAAGTTTCCGTTAACGGAAGCTCCACCAATACCTGTTCTGTCAAAGCAGTTTGTTCCAGCCGAATCTTGCACACCGGTTTTGTATCTCTGGAAGAAGTACCGATACGCACTCCATAATCTCCTTTTGACAGAATATAACCTCCTGCATTTTCACTATAAGATGCAAGATTACGCAGCGGTATGCGGATTTTGATATCTTCCTTTTCGCCCGGTGCCAGTAACATCGTTTTTTGGAAACCTTTCAGCTCCTGTTCCGGCATATCCATCTCCGATACCGGTGCAGAAACATATATCTGCACAACTTCACGTCCGGCAAACGCTCCTGTATTTTCTACTGTTACGCCAAGAACCAGTGTATCCTCATCCAGCGATGCCTCCAGATTTCCCAGTGCAAATGTCGTATAGGAGAGTCCATAACCAAAAGGATAACCCGGCTCAACATTAAATGTATCAAAGTAACGATAACCTACATAAATTCCTTCCGTATATACTGCCTTATTAAAATCCTGAAGGAAATTGCCTGCCGTAGGATAATCTTCATATTTTTTTGCCCAGGTTGCGGTCAGCTTTCCTGACGGTGTTGCCTTACCTGTGAGAATATCGGTAACGGCGGCTCCTCCCTCCTGTCCTGCCTGCCCCATGAGAAGAATAGCATCCGCACAAGCCGCCTCCAGATCCTGCACCGATATGGAGCCCGGAACATTCAGCACCAGTATCAATGAAGAAAAAGCTGACCGCAGCTTTTTAAGATTATCCATCTCCACTGCAGAAAGCCTGTAATCTCCAATTTCATACCTTTTATCCCCAATGGATACTTCTTTTTTCATGAAACGATCATTTCCCTCACCGGAATTTCTCGAAATGACACAAATAGCAGTTTCTGTTTCTTTTGCATATTCTTCCAGTTTTTCTGTTGTCAGCGGTTCCTCCGGAAACGCAAAAACACTCATGACCTGGTCCTTCATCTCTCTTTTGGCCAGATCATAGCATCTGGCCCACGCCATCTGCTGTTCCCGGTTCACAATCTCAAAACCTTCTGTTTCCATAGCATTCAGAATATTAATATGATAACGCAGAGACTGATCCACATCCTGATCACCACCGCCGGAAAGACCGCCGTTAAAAGGATCTCCCGATCCCGTTCCGCCGCGGATTGTTCTGGCAGCTCCGTTTCCAAACAAGGCAATCTTTCCCCTGCCCTTTAACGGAAGAACCCCATTTATGTTTTTTAAAAGTACCATTCCCTGCGTCGCCGCTTCTCTCGATATTGCAGCACCGCTGATCTCACGTTCGGACATCGGCGGATATATCGTATTACTTTTCATATTTTTTCCCTGCCTTTCATTTCTATTCCCCTCTTATCCATTTATGAAAAGAACCTGACTCCTTACGAATCAGGTCCCTTTATCAGTTTCCATATTTTTGTTTATGAAATTTTTTCTGCCAGGAAATCTGTCATCATCTGTTCTGTTTCTTCCAATCCATTAGCCTCATAATCCGCAATCAGCTTATCCCAGTTTGCATCAAAATTATCTACACTTTCTGTTACGCACTTAATCAGTCCCGGCCATGCAATCTCATTCAGAATTTCCACATTGTTCGTAATCTCCTGCGGTGTCGCATATGCCCAAAGTGGGGAATACGGCGGTGTTTCGAATTCATCTGGCTGCGGGAAGATATCGGTCAGCATCTCTACATTCCATGCTTCACAAGCTGCCTTCTGCTCCTCGTTATACTCTGCAATTACAGATTCTCTCGTAACAGGTGTGTAAGGATTACCATTTTCATCCACTGCACCGTCTCCATAAATCGGAAATCCCGTATAATTGCCAATACCAGTATTTTTTCCGTAATCCGGATCAGAACTTGCTTTTGCAATCTCTTCTTCCGTACGATATCTCATTCCATTCTCATCTACAAAATAGTTTTCTCCTTCAACACCCCATTTGTAAAGTACTGCACCCTCATCGGAGCAGAGATAATCAAGGAATTTAATTGCACGAACCGGATCCTCACAGTCCTTTGTGATTGCCAGTCCGTATCCAACCTGAAGACCCTGATACATCAGTGTGGGTGCCTTCGTCTCAGCATCAATTGTCACAGGAAGCGGACAATATGTTTTATCCAGTTTTCCTTCTGCTTTCAATGTTGCTTCCGCCTGTCCATAATGCCAAAGTGCATCAGTAATAGCTACAACACGTCCGCTGGCAAGCTTTGCAATGTAATCGTCATCTGTCTGTGTTGCAAAGTTTGGATCCAGAATTCCCTCATCATACATACGACTCAGCCATCTGAAATATTCTTTTTCTTTATCACTCACATGCTTGTAAATGCAGTTATAGTTATCATCAACAAGCCAGGAACCGTTATCCGGTGCACCATCAGCAATAAATCCAGCGGGATTACTGAGTGTAATGAGCCAGTGCCAGTCAGCAGCACTCATGGAAATACCAATGGTATCCAGACCATCATCGGTTTTAGGATGTGCTGCCAGGTACTGCTTGATCAGGGCTTCATACTCCTCCAGAGTCTTAGGATATTCATAATTATTTTCCTTAAGAGCTGCGTACTGTATCTGGCAGTTTCCTCCGGTTGCCAAAATCTGGTATCCTACACCAGCATAAGAAAGCTGATATATTCCTTCATCTCCAGAACCCCATTTCAGCTTTTCAAACTCATCGCCGTACATTTTTTTAATATTTGGACCATATTCCTCGATCAGATCTGTCATATCAATAAGTGCACCTGCCTCATACAGACTGTTTACACTTTGCTTAGCATAAATCATATCTGGATATTTGTCCTCAGCAATCATCAAAGATATATCCTCGTCAGGATCGCCTGTACTGGATACCGGATAGGAAATATCCAAAGTCACACCTGTGGCTTCAGTAATCGCCTGAGCAACAGGATTTTCCCAGTTACCATTTTTTCCGTCTGCATTGTAGTACTTGAAAGTTATAGGTGACAAATCATCCTTACTGTCCCCAGTACTGCTCTCGCTGTTTTCATTCTTGCTACTTTCGCTCTTACTGCTTTCCGTATCCTTGGAGCCACATCCTGCCACTGTTCCAACGCAGAGTGCTGCTACCATAAGCAGAGCTAAAATTTTCTTCCTTTTCATGTTATTCCTCCCTATATTCTTAGAAAGTCCTACTATAAGGCCAAACATTTGAGATTTTACAATACCTCTATTATTTGTCTCTCATTGCAATAACTCTCCAAAATTATTTTAGATTTTCACGCGCGTTTTTACTTATCTAAAAGATATCATGGATAGTATATTGGAAGATATAGAAGAATTAACCTTTAAATTTAGAAATATTGACTAATCATTTTTGTAAAAAAAGGTACACCCGTGCGAACCTTGAAAATTTCATATAAAACAATAAATTTATGTCAGGAAATGGTATCATGATCTCAGATTATTTGTGAGGTGATCCCATGTCTTTTGCTAAGAATGAATA
>NZ_QUGU01000030.1:9703-11329 GCF_003479185.1 Blautia sp. AF17-9LB | reverse complement strand
AGCTGTTTTATACCCAATTAGGTGTAAAACTCTGCTCGATGGCGGGCGGCGGCGTACAAAAAATCTATATGGTGTTTTTAAGAGAACCGTCCCGGCGGGACAGGTCAGGCAGTGACCTGTTCCACCTCTGGGATGGGTTTGAGATTAAAATGAATTTCGATAGAAATGTGTCTTGTTTTATCTTCGTCAATGCGCTCATGCACGACGATTTCTTTGATTAAGCGGTTGAGGGTGGCTACGTCCAGCTCTGTGATATTGGCGTATTCCTGAATGGCTTCCACCCATTGTTTTGCGTCATTGGCAAGCTGGACTTCATCGGACAGCCGCTTTCTGCCCTCGGACACTTTTGCTTTAAGCTCCGCTTGCTCGGTCTGTGTCTTTTCCAGCATGGTGTTGAAATTCTGTTCACTGATACGCCCTGCAATCATATCCTCATAAAGCCGCATTACCATTTTGTCCAGAACCTCAATCCGTTCCTCGTCCCTTGTGAGGGAGCGTTCCATTGCTTCCCGCTGTTCCCGCTGCTCGGCTTCACAGGTATTGGTCAAGCGGTCGGCAACCGCTTCCCCGTCCATCAGGGCGGCTCTGGCACATTCCCGGATTTTCCGCAGCACATGGCTGTAAAGGGTGTCATAATCAATCCGGTGCTGGGTGCAGTGGTTCTTTCCAAAGGCATTGTAGGTTTTGCAGGAGTAAATCTGCTGGGGATGTTTTGCGTTTGTGTAGCGTATCGTCAGTGACTTCCCACACTCACCGCATTTTATCAGTCCGGCAAACAGGCTGATTTCATTGGTCTGCCCCGGACGCTGGCGGGATTTCAGCTTGTTCTGCACAATGTCAAAGCTCATGCGGTCAATCAGCGGTTCATGCTGTCCCTCCACCACAATCCAGTCCTCCGGCTTCTTTTCCCCAATCGTGCCGATTTTGAAACGGTAGTCCTTTTTCTGGGAAGCAATCGCCCCGGTGTAGACGGGATTCATCAAAAGGTCTTTGATAACGGAGAAGTCCCACATATACCGCCCGTTTTCCGGGTCTTTCTTTTCCCATTTGGTGCGGGTATTGCGAAGCCCCCGTTCCCGGTTCCACCATGTGGGGCAGGGGATTTTTTCTTCCTCCAGCCGTCTGCGGATATAGTTCGGACCATGACCGTTTAGGGCATATCCGAAAATCAGCCGCACAATCGGGGCGGTTTCCTCGTCAATGAGCAGATGGTTTTTGTCCTCCGGGTCTTTCCGATACCCGAACGGGGCAAGACACCCGGTAAACTGTCCTTTCTGCGCTTTCAGAAGATAAGAGGAATGGACTTTCTTGGAAATATCCTTGCTGTACATCTCGTTCAGGATATTCTTGAACGGGGCAATATCGTTGTTATCACGCAGGGTGTCGATACCGTCATTCATGGCGATATAGCGGACACCGTTTCTTGGGAAAAAGTCCTCAATCAAATGCCCGGTTTGCAGATAGTTACGCCCCAGTCGGCTGAGGTCTTTCGTGATGACAAGGTTGATTTGCCTGCGCTCAATGGCTCTCAACATTCTCTGTAAATCAGGACGCTCCATATTAAGACCTGTGAAGCCATCGTCCTGATAGACTGCCACAACCTCCCATCCCTGCTTTTCGCAGTAT
>NZ_QUGU01000030.1:0-9693 GCF_003479185.1 Blautia sp. AF17-9LB | reverse complement strand
TCGTCCTGATAGACTGCCACAACCTCCCATCCCTGCTTTTCGCAGTATTTTTCCAGCATATCACGCTGGTTTGCGATACTGGCACTTTCGCCTTGCAGGTCATCGTCCTTTGACAGCCTGCAATAGACCGCTGCACGATACCCTCCGGCAAGTGCCGAACCGATTGTTCTGTATTCCATTTCGTTCATCATAGCCATTTACCCACACAATCCAGACGGTATCTGGCTCTTTTGAACCTCATCTTCATTATAGCTCATATCTTTCCTTTTAGCAAGATATTCTTTCGTATTTGTCTTACCGTATTTCTGGGAAATCAGGCTGACGAACACATCGGTTGCGTCCAGTTCCCCGTCAAATACCGTTGTAACATGAATCTCTGTTTTGTTTTTTGCCATAGGCAGTTATCCTCCATACATGAAAATAGCCAGACAGAGGGTGTCGGCAACGAAGTCCGGCAACGGGCTTCAAAAGACCTTGCAAACAATCTCAATCTGGCGATGGTTACTATTTATACTTTTCTTTTATTTTTCTGTTGTTTTGGTTGTTATAAGGGAGAAAAGCCCGCAGTTATGGGGTTTTCCCCGGCAACCGGCTCGGCAACGGGATAGCAACAGGGGATGCAACGGGCTGTCATTTTCAGAATGGAAGCTCCATCTGTTCTGTGACCTCCACAAAACCGTCCATCGTTTTTTCAGACGGGTTGCCGGAGTCCGTTGCCGGGTTTTCACGCTCCCAGCCCTTTTGTCTGCCATATTCGGAAAACATTCTTGGGTTTGGGAAGTACCGCCAGCCGGAAATGCACTGGTTCATAATCTCGTTGATTTCCCGGATTTCCCATTGCTTCGGCTCGTCAAAGACATGGTTCAAGGCTTCCTTGTAGAGCTGCTTGGAGCAGACCATGCTCCCGGTGTACTTATCAAGATACGCCTGTATCATCCCGGCTTTGGTGTCCTCCGGCATAAAATCCCTCTGGTGTTCTTTGAGATACCGCTGCATGGCGGGGCTGAAAGCCAGCTTGAACCTGCCGCTTCGGTAAATCTCCATCGCTTCCGCCCACATCTGCTCGATATAGGCTCTGGAAGCAGCTTCGTCCTCTAAAATGTGAACCTCGGCTTGCTCCGGGTACACCATGACGGGGATAAAGCGGCGGTTGCCGGAACGGTCAAGGGGCAGGAAGTCAAGGGCATTGGAAGTGCCGCCAAACACGCACTGACGGGGGCGGTCTGCCGGGTGGGTTTCATAGGGTATCTTGTAAACCTCTTTCTGCCGGCTTAAAAATGACTTGATTTCCTCAATGCTCTTGGCGTTTGCGGTTGCCATCATTTCCGACATTTCGATAATCCAGTGACCTTGCAGCTTGCGGTACACATTGTCATCGTCCAACTTCCGCAAATCATCGGAGAACCACTCGTCCCGGACTGCCAGCAGACGGAAGAAGGTGGACTTGCCAGCCCCCTGACCGCCTACCAGACAGAGCATGATTTCAAACTTGCATCCGGGCTGAAAGGCTCGTGAGATTGCACCCAGCAGGAATAGCTTCAACGCTTCATAGGTGTAATCGTCTGCGTCAGCCCCCAAAAAGTGCCGCAGGCAGAAGCGGATTCGCTCTGTCCCATCCCACACAAGGGTATTGAGATAATCCCGGATGGGATGGTACTTGTTTTCATTCGCCACAATCCCGATGGCGTTATCAATCTTTTTCTCATTGGTAAGCCCGTAGGTTTCTTCCAGATAGAGAAGCAGATACTTCATGTCCGTATCGTTTAAGGCGGTGCTTTCCCTGTGGAAACCGATGGGCTTTATGATGTCTTTGCGGTCGGTCAGGATGTTGTAGGCGATAGCCCCGGAAAGCAGCGGGTCACGCTGGAATACAGTCAGGCAGTTTCGTATGCTCTGACGGACACCGCCTTTCTCGGTAGTTTCCAGCCCCGCCTTGATTTCCTCAATGCTCTGGGGCGGCTGCATGGCGTTTATGGTGTTTTTTAGTTCTTGCTGCGTCTGCGGCTGCAAGCTCTGCCATTCGCTGTTCAAGCTGTATCACATCCTTTCCGTAGTCCGTAATCAAAGCCGCTTTTTCCTCGGTTTCCCCGAACAGCAGCACATCCAGCAGATATTCCACATGGGCTTGCTTCTGTAAGGCTTCCACAAACCGGGGATGAAAGGCTTCCTCCGGGGAGTGTGGGGCATAATCTTTTCTCCATTCCCGGAGTAGGTGGAGATAATCGGCAAGGATACGGAAGCAGCGGTTCTTTGCTTCCTGAAACTGTTCCTCCGGGGATTTCTGCCGGGGCTTGGGCTTTTTTGCCTTTCCCGGCGGTTTCCAGTCCTCATAGGAAAGCCCGAAGTCCTGTGCCAGTTGTACGGCGGCTTCTTTCTTTCCCAGCCCATACAGGGCGGCGGCAAAATCAATCACATCCCCATCTGCACCGCAGCCGAAGCAGTGATAACGCCGATCCAGCTTCATGCTTGGGGTTTTATCGTTATGGAACGGGCAGCAAGCCATCCCGTTCCGACCTATATGGATTCCATAATGCTCCGCAGCCTGTCTTGTTGTGACGGACTGCTTCACAGTTTCAAATACATTCAAATCTATCCCTCCTTGAAAAAAAGAAAAGCACCTGACATTCTCAATCTGAAAATGGCAAGTGCCTGTTAAAGTTCCATATCCTGTTGTTTGTGTTTTGTCTGCACCGGGGCAGTTCTTTGTGCTTTTTTCTCGTCAGCCTTATCCTGCAAGACTTCTTTGATAGGCTGTTTCTTGGGCGGCTCTTTGCTTTCTTCTGTGCCGGGGGTGGCTTTCCGTACCCAGTAGCGAATGTCCCGCAGCTTCTTCAAATCCTCCTGTACCTCGGTCAGCGGTGTTTTCAGGGCTGCAATTTCTTCCAGAAGCGTTTCCTGCTCCTCTTGCAGCTCCTTTTGGGTACTGTCCTTATCGTCCGGGTGCTTGGCAAGGTAGGCGGCGGCTTTCTCATACCGGGCAACCTCCGGGTGTTCCTGTTTGAATTTTTCCTTTGTTTTCTTAAAAAATATCTTCTGGTACTTCTCATAGACAGCCTTACATTCTTTGCAGTCTGTCCGGCTGGCAAGAATCCCGTCAATCACTTTGCTTCGGGCTTCCTTTGGCTTCATCTGATTGCGGTAATCTGCGGCTGATTTCCCGGAGGATTCCAGAAATGCTTCTAAGTCCTCCACAGTGGAAAGCCCCTTTTGCCGGAGATAGGACAGGGCTTCGCTGACTGCCTTTAAGTCCTGTGAAGTCCCCCGGTTCTGTCCAGCCCTCGTCCAGTCCTTCCGTTCTTCCTTTCGTATCTCCATGTACTTCATCAGCAGATTGGGAAGAAGTGTCGCTTCCTCCGCCGCCTTTTGTGCAAGCAGTTCTTTTCGTTTTTCTCCCAGCTCGGTAATCCAGCCTTTGAGGTTTTGGATAAGCTGTCGGATGGACTTCATCAGATTGTTGGCAGCTCTGATTTCCCGGTTCAGGTTGCCGATGTTCGTCTGGATACCCCGCTTTTCCATCTGCCGGACAGCAGCTCCCTCATGGACAGTAGGGATAATATCAAGCCCCTGTCTGGCATAAGAACGCAAGTCCACACGCTCTGGGCGGTCATTGGCTTCCAGATAGCGGTTCTGGATGACCTCCCATTCATGCCGCCAGATTTCGCAATACTTCTGGTCGTTCCAATCCACCGTATCCTCCTTGTGGCTTTTCCATCTGCCGGACGGAAGTTTTATCCGTTCCCCGTTTTCGTCAAGGTCATAAACCTTGCGGCTCTTGGGAAGCCATTTTCCATGTTCGTCCATTGCCCTCATAGTGAGCATGACATGGGCGTGGGGATTGTGTCCCGGCGGATGGGGGTCGTGGATGGCAAAGTCAACGATCATGCCTTTGGAAACAAACTGCTGTTCACAAAACTCCCGGACAAGGACAGCGTACTGGTCAGGCGGTATCTCTCTGGGGATGGTAAGCACCCACCGCCTTGCAAGCTGGGAGTTCCATTGCTTCTCCACCGCTTCGGCGGCGTTCCATAAGGTATTGCGGTCTGCATACTCCGGCGGAGCATTTGCCGGGAGCAGGATTTCATTGTGGACGATACCACGCTTTTCCGAGTAGTGCTTCACTTGCTGGTCGTATTCACAGAACAGCTTTTCGCCACTCTGGTAAGCAGCGGCGGCAACCGCAGACTGTCGCTGGCTGCGCTGCACAATCGTGATTTCGTTGTGTGGACAGGGCATTTCGTGTCCCTCCTTTCGGTAATTGGTGGATGGGGTGGCGTTTTACCACTTCATTTTGGGCAGAAAAAAAGCAGGAGATCTTTTTCAGATTTCCTGCTTAATGTGCCGCTGTGTGGGCGGCGGGTATTTAATTGTAAAAGTTCGGGGCAAGTTGACCCGATGTGAAGCTGACAAACTGGAAGTTATTTTACTTGCGTTCTATAAATCCTATGATTGAAAAAATCAATCCTACAATCCCAATTCCGATAACGAGCAGCCCCATTCCTGATGAGCAAAGAGAAATTATAATGGCAAAGAGTAGTATTGCAATACCTAATCCAATTTTCTTCATTGTAAATCCTCCTTTACAAATGCCGATTTGTTGTCATCTTCATTATACTTCATTGGCTATCGAAAAGATAGCATATTTTATGAAACTTGTCGGCTGGGAACAGCTTGCAACGCAAGGTGTCCCCAGATGGCAAGTACACAAAAGGGTAGCTGGCGGCAGCCAGCGCAGGGGAAGCGTAGCGTCCCCTGTATGATTTGGAGCAGACCATGACTGCGGAAAATCACAGCCCTCCGGCGAGGAGCCTTCGGAGAACGCAATGCACCAACCTTTGGGTGGTGTATAATTGCGCCCTTAGTAAACTAAGGGGTTTCCGGCTTCTTCCGTTCCAGCAGTTTTTTCAATAGTTCCTGCGTGTCCTGCCTGTGAAAAATGAGTTTCAACAACAGCATGACATCATCATCTGTCAGGCGTTCCGGCTCTTGCAGAAAACTTTCCAGCATACCGCCACGGGTACAGAGCCGGTGCGTCCGTTCCTTTCGGGTAAGCTGCTTTAACTGGTGCTGCAATGCCTTTTCATCATTGATGGCTTTCCGCAGTTTCTTTTCGCTTTTCTCCATCTCCCGGTTGAGCCTTTCCAGCTTTGAGGTATCAGGCAAGGGCAGCGTCCTCCTTTCCCGGTATCAGCACATAAATCCTGTTTGGTTCTCCAACGCCCTGACGCACCCGCATGATAAGTCCGGCGGTTTCCAGTTCATTCAAAGAACGCTTGACCGTCATGGGGCTGCGGGACAGGACTGCGGCAATGGCTGTGACAGGGAAGCAGACAAACAGGATTCCGTTCTCGTCCTCCTGCCCTTTGGAGAGCATAGCGTCCAGCATCCGGCAGTACATGACCTTTGCGGTGCTGCTGACTGGAAATCCTGTCAACGCCCTGGGAAAAGGCATACAGGGCGGCAAGGGTGTGTCTATCGTCATAAATTCAAAATTCATTCGGTGTGTTCCTCCTTTTTCTTTGCTCGTTTGGATAAATAACGGGGGCAGTCAATCACAACCGCCCGGAAGCTCTGCTTGCACCCATGCTGGCATTTCCGGCATAATTCGTTGTAAGTGACACGCCCCCGGTCATTGAGGTAAAAGGAAAGCTCCTGTTTCCTCTTTTTGCTCATTCTCGGCATATTGCGCTTCCTCCCGTTTTTGTGTATGGTTTCGGGGCGATTTTCGGAAAAATTACAGCCATAGAGCCGCCTAAAATCTCCCGAAGTATCAGCGATAGGGTAGACTATCCCCCTATCAGATTGTCGTGTTTCGGTATCATTTCGGTGTCAGTTCGCCAGTTCTCCCCGGTGTCGTTCCTCCCCTGAATCTCACAGCGGCGTATCGCTCCCTTTGGTACGCTCGTTTCGGTCAGGGTTCCTCCACATCCCTGCCAAAAGTCATGGCACTACATCGCCGGGGAAGCATATCCCACACAGGCTGGTCATTCGATTGGAATAATCCATCGATGAACTACCTGTATCATAGAACATTTTTGTGCCCTGTGCCGTATGTCCACAAAGTAGGAATTAGGAGTAAAAATCAGAAATTTCCACGATTGCGGAAAGTGTGATATAATCCAGTTAAGCGGCAGCAATGAAACCGCCGGAAAGGAGTGTGCGCCCATGAAAGGAGCAACAAGCATACAGGAACGCCTTTGGGAACTCCGCAAGGACAAAGGCTTAAATCTGGAAGAACTATCAAAGCTGACGGGTATTTCCAAATCTGCTCTCGGAAGTTATGAAAAAGAGGATTTTAAGGAAATCAATCATGGCAACCTTATCACGCTGGCAGACTTCTATGGGGTTTCCGTTGATTATCTACTGTGCCGGACAGAGAACAGGGAGCAGATCAACACGTCATTGACGGAGCTGCATTTGAATGATGAGATGGTTGCTCTCCTGAAAAGCGGTCGGATTAACAACCGTCTGCTCTGTGAGCTTGCCACACATAAAGATTTTATCAAGTTTCTTGCAGACATTGAGATTTATGTGGACGGGATTGCCACCATGCAGATTCAAAATCTCAATGCACTTGTCGATACCGTCCGGCATGAAATCATTGAACGGTATCGCCCCGGCGAAGATGACCCGCATTTGAAAGTGCTGCAAGCCGCCCATATCAGCGATGATGAATATTTCAGCCACATGGTTCTGGATGACCTCAATCTCATTATCCGGGATATTCGGGAAGCTCACAAAAAGGACAGTGAGAGTGCGCCCCAGACCACCGTTGCCGATGAACTGAAAGAAAATCTGGAAGCGGTCGAAAATTTCAAGGGCAGTCGGGATGAAAAGCTCGTTGTCCTTTACTGCAAGCAGCTCGGTATCAACTATAAAAATCTGTCAGATGAAGAATTTCGCTGGCTCATTCGGATTCTCAAAAAATCAAAGAAAATGGGAACGCCTATCAGCCAAAGGAAAAAACGGTAAAGAAAAACCGCTGTTGCATGGTTTGTTAGCTTCCATGTAGCAGCGGTTTTTACTGTGGTTATTCAGTTGAAAATCAGAACGATAAACTGGAAGTTATCGATTTCTTTGTGCGCTGTATCTAACGGACAGCACAATGCTTACTGATGCGGTAATGACCTTTGCAAATACGGCGCTCCACCAAATCGTGATTTGACCGCCAAACACCGGCGGCAGCATCAGCATCAACACCAGCATGATGATGGGTTCGATAAAGGTCAGAACATAGGACAGCACACTTTTTTCGGTTGCGTAGAAAGCCGCCGCGGAAACTCGTGTGATGGCGTCAAACGGAACCGACACAAGGAAGATCGGCATGACCTTTATGACCCCTGCGTTTACCTCGGCAGATGAACCGAACAGTAGTCCAATCTTTCCACGGAGCAGGTAAATCAGAATCGCACTGATTACCGCCAAAACCATGGAAAATTCATACGCCAGCGTTTTGGTTTGTTTGAGCGATTTTTCTTCGCCTGCTCCGTAGAACTGACTCATGAGCGGCTGGCTACCATCACCGACACCCTGCAAAAGAAGATAAACAATGCAGATGATATAGGAGATACAGGCATAGGTGGCGATAGCCTCCTGTCCGCCATAATAAACCGAAAATCGGTTGATGATCACAAGAGAGATATTTGGGGCAAGGGTCAAGCCAAATGGAGCAAGTCCGATTTTTAATATCTGAAATGCCGTTTTCGGGGTATCAACAGGTGCGATTTTCAGAGTGAGGTTCTTTTTGATGGCGCAATACACGAGTGCAACCGCCATGGTAACTCCCTGCCCAATAATGGTCGCCAATGCCGCACCGTACATGCCCCGTCCAAGAACCCACACAAAAGTATAGTCAAGAGCAACATTGGTAGCAAAGCCGCAGATCATAGCGATCATTGCCCACAAAGAACCGCCGTAATTACGCATAAACGGAACCAGTCCGGTGCCGAACACCTGTAAAATCGCTCCAAGGGCAATTACCTTGATATACTCATTTCCCAGAGTAAGCAACTCGCCCGATGCACCAAGGGCAGAAAGGATTTTCTCTGAAGTGAAGAAAACGGTGACAGTCAGGACAGCGCTGAAAAGAAGCATCAGCCATGTTGCACCGGCAACGAACTCCCGTGCTTTTTTCTCATTTCCTGCTGCTTTCAGAATGGAGTATTTGACTGAACCACCCATTCCGATTCCTGTCCCTACGGATTGCAGGACCGCCGTGATGGGATATGCAATGTTGATTGCGGAAAGTCCGGCATCCCCGATTGAGTTGCCTACAAAGAAACCGTCAACGATGGCATACACCCCGGAAAGCGCAAAGGATAACACGGACGGAATCACATACTGAAAGAAAGTCCGCTTGTTATTCACTGCCCAGACCTCCTCTCAGCTCTCTTTCAAAGAGAAGATTGAAAAGGTCAAGAATTTCACACATGGCTTGGAGCCGTTCGTTCCCGATTGTTCTATAAACCTTCTCCTCGGCTTTTCGTAAAGGCGCAATCATTCTGTGGGCGTATACCTGTCCGCTTTCAGTCAAGACGATCCGCTTCTCACGTTTATCGCCCTCGCTGGCCTCCAACAGTAAATAGCCCTTCTTTTGAAGTGCGCTCACGACCGTATGAACCGTCTGTTTTTGCATACCGAAATTCTCTGCGATCTGCTTTTGCGTCAGTTCTCCCATGGATTCCAGCGCATACAGCACCATCATTTCCGGGTATCCGACGCCAAGTACTGAAGCTGCTTTTGTATATAGCGCAGTGCTTTTCGCCCACGCAACGTTAAAATGATTGTTTTCCATAAGTCCTCCTCTTACAAATAGTATTTACAAATACTATTATAGTATATTGTAAGGACTATTGTCAAGGGCGTATGGAGCAAAAAATTCTTATTTGTCATAATCATTCTACCATACCGTTATGAATAAATCATCTCTTGCAAAATAATTTCTTCTGCCCGGTTGTGAATGTTATTGCAACGCCGCACCCATTCCATTTGTTGGGTTCGTTTCAATTCCTCGGTCACGCCCTCGGCATCTTTCATCTGCTCCATGATGGTGTCTAACCGTTCCTGTGCCTGTTCGTTCAGGTCTGCAAGGTATGTCCATAACTCCCCTGTCAAGGTCAAGGTGTTCAATTTGGCTGGGTGGACTTCTCTTAAATACTCCCGGTGCATCCGTCCGTACTTTCCGATAGGGCGATGTTCCTCCGGCAGCTTCAAATCTGGGATATAGTAATCTCCGACAAGGATATAATCAATTCCGTTTTCCGTTATTCTTGGTTTCAATTCGCTCATGCTCCTTACCTCCTGTGGAAGCAGGCTCGTCTGATACTAACTCAATCACATCGGTAATCTCACAATTCAGCGTTTCGCAGATACGGGCTAATGTATCCATGCTGATGTGCTTTCCCTCTTTGCTCATGTTGGCAATCATATTCGTTGTCATACCAGCAGCAAGCCTTAAATCTTCTTTTCTCATATCACGCTCTAACAGTGTATGCCAGAGTGGTTTATAGCTGATGTGCATATTGCTTTCCCGCCTTCCTATCCATACCACCGGGGCGGCTGCCCCGGCAGGAACTTTTCTCTTATTATAGCACCAATCTTGTGAAATCACAATTTATTCTTGTGGACTGCCGCTGATACCGTCTGGATTGTGCTTTTCCTTTCTTTTTGTTCCCTTTAATTAGCCATGAACTGCTT
>NZ_QUGU01000003.1:261516-279330 GCF_003479185.1 Blautia sp. AF17-9LB | reverse complement strand
TCGGGACTTTCACCCGTTAGAGCGCGCCCATGGCGCGCAAACTAAAAATACCCAGTGATAAATACTCCTATCACTGGGTAAATAACTCCAATAGCCCCAAAACACTTATATGTTTTCGGGCATATAAAATTACATGATAAAAGTATTCTTAAACTGGGTACAAAAAACTAAGCCCCATATTAAAAGTGAAACGGGACTGCTACTTTTTGTTCCCACTATCAAATTGACAGTTTATTTAAGAATACCTTGCCGCATATTTATTAACTCCTTGTATAATACTGAATCTAATTATATTCCTTAACCCTTTATTTGTCAAGCTGACAAACTAAAGCAGAAAAAGCGGCAGGATTTCCCCCTGCCACTAATCATCTGTTTATGCAAAAATAATTTCCTTTTCCACAATCTCCCTCGCACAAGCCCTTATGTTATTGAGGCATCCTGTCCATTCTAAGGCGTTTTCTGCCTTTAGCTGTTCCGTTATGCCCTGTGCCTGTTTCATACCCTCTATGAGCCTTTCAAAGCGTTCCTGTGCCTGTCTGTTGATGTCGGCAAGGTAGGCGTTTAGCCTGCCGCTTGTAAGAAGATTGGTGTATGTAACTTTACGGTACTGTTTTAGATAATCTAAATGCCGTTGCCCCCAGATGCCTATTGCCTGTTCTTCTTCGGCGGGTACAGTTAAGCACGGTATCAAATAATCCCCTTGCCTTTCGTATTTGCCGCCCAGTTCCTCAAATAATGATTTTGCCATTGTCTGTTACCTCCACATTCTTTTTTATTTTGAATGTCCGCAAAATCCGTCCTACATCGGATGGACGCCACGGTACATCAAGATGGTGCAACGCAATCAAACGATCCTGCACGTTTGTTCCAGCACCCATTTTAGAAGTAGATCCGATCAGAAAACGAACCTGTCCGCTACGGACTTTAGCAAATAATTCAGCTTTTTTCTGATCTGTATTGGCGTCATGAATAAATGCAATCTCATCTTCCGGCACACCCTTTTTCATAAGGAGAGACTTTAACTCATCATATACGCTAAAAGATTCATCCCTATTTTTCCTTGGCGTAGATAAATCACAAAAAATAAGCTGTGTAGATCTTTCTGAAGTGGTTTCTTCCCAGATATGATAAGATTTTTCGGCACACACTGCAACTTTTGAATTTTCATTCGCAGGTAGCATTTCGTTTATCAGACGCTGATCGAGAGCAAGTTTCCGGCCGTCGTTTGTTATCCTCAACATGTTGTCTTGATAAGGTGACACAAGCTGGTTTCTGACTGCTTCAGCGCGATTAGCAAGCGATGCAACCATTTCTTTCTGGTATTCGCTTGGTTTCAGAACTACATTTTCGTATTGAGCCTCCGGAACAGGAAGATTCAGCATATCTGCAGTTTTAATGTCGGCCGCTTCTTTGAATACTGAAATTAGCTCAGGAAGATTGAAAAAGCGAGAAAACCTTCTTTTTGTACGGTAACCAACCCCCTCTGGAGCTAACTCAATCGCTGTTTGTGTTTCACCAAATGATGCTGCCCAGGAATCAAATTGTGTCATTCCCAATCTTTTCAGTGTGCCGTACTGCAGATAACGCATATTTGTATACAGCTCTGTCATACTGTTGGAAATCGGCGTTCCGGTAGCAAAGGTGATACCTTTGCCGCCGGTTAGTTCATCCATATATTGGCATTTTGCAAACATGTCTGAGGACTTCTGGGCTTCTGTCTGCGGGATACCTGCCACATTGCGCATTTTGGTATACAAAAACAGATTCTTATAGTTATGGCTTTCATCCACAAACAGCCTGTCTATACCGAGTTCTTCAAAATTTACAACTTGATCTTTTCTGGTTTGGTCATAAAGCTTGGCAAGACGCGTTTCCAGACTCTTTTTGGTCTTTTCCATCTGTTTAATGGTAAAACGTTCGTCATTCTCTGCTTTTATTTCACGAAGTCCTTTTTCGATCTCATCAATCTGCTGTATGATTGTATTTTTTTGTCGTTCATCGGAAAGAGGTATTTTTTCAAACTGGCTATGTCCGATAATAACTGCATCATAATCTCCGGTAGCAATTCTGGAACAGAATTTTTGCCGGTTTGCCGGTTCAAAATCTTTTTTCCGGGCCGCAAGGATGTTTGCCCCCGGATATAACCGTAGGAAATCAGAAGCCCATTGTTCTACGAGGTGATTTGGGACAACAAATAATGATTTCTGGCATAAACCGAGTCTTTTGCTCTCCATCGCTGCAGCAATCATTTCAAATGTCTTTCCAGCACCAACACACTGGGCAAGTAATGTATTGTTGCCGTATAAAATATGGGCTATTGCATTTTTCTGGTGCGGCTTTAATTCAATATCTGGCGTCATGCCAGGAAATGTCAAATGAGAGCCTTCATATTCCCGTGGACGAACAGAATTGAATAGTTCGTTATACGTTTCTACAATCTTCTGTCTTCGTTCCGGATCACGGAATATCCAGTCTTTAAACGCTTCTTTTATGTTTTCCTGCTTTTGACTTGCAATAGTCGTTTCTTCCTTATTCAGTACCCTCCTTTCATCAAAGGTATCATAAATTTTTATGTCTTTCAAATTTAAGGTATCTTCCAGCAACTTATACGCAGTTACCCTTGTGGTTCCAAATGTGGTATTTGCAAAAGAGCGGGAAGTTTCAGCATTTTTTCCGGCAATGTTCCATGTACTTGTTATATTCGAAAAACTTGTTTTTACAGTACCAGGATCTAATAGATAATGTGGTGTTTGAAAGACTTCCCCCATGAAGTCATCTATATACTTCGGATCAATCCATGTGGCACCAATCCTGATCTCTATCTCTGAGGCATCGAGATTTTGGGGCTGTATCTGTTTAAGTGCCTGCACATTAATGCTAAACTCAGGTTTTGTTTCTGCGTAAGATGTTGCAATTTTGAGTTTTTCCCGGACATTACCGCTTAAATATTCATCTGCAGTCTCCCATTTTCCGGTGATTGGGTCTTCAAATATGACACCGCGAAGTTCTTCCACAATTTCTTTGGTATCTTTTCCGGAAAGTTCACTCATATACGGAAGATCAACAACAGCCTTTTCTGAAAGAGATACGGTCAATGCTTCACTGGCTGTGTCAACGCTTGTAACAACTTTCTCCTGCTTAATTGTACGCTTTTGGAATATAGCAGCCTTTTCCTTGAAATTTCCTTCTTCATCAAGGTTTTCTAATGAGCAAATCAGAGAATAACTGGAATCCTGATCAAATGCGATTCTGTTTGCACGCGAATTCAGTATACCGAATTTTGCTGTATATCCATCATACAACGCACTCAGTTCTTCCTGCTTTTGTTTAATGTCTGCATCGGAATACTCATTCAGCTGCAAATTAATTAACGCACGAGTACAATCCCGGATGCCGATCATTCCCTTGATCCGCTCTTTTGCTGTGGCCGAAACGTCAACAGGACGCATAACAGAATTTTCCCGGTAATAAATTTCCTTTCCAACAACCGTAAAGCTATAATTTTTGACGTTCGGATCTGCAGAAAGTAGCTCTTCTAAGTCCTCCGTAAGAATCTCTTCCGGATCAATCGCATCAAATTCTCCATTGATATTTTGCAGAGACTCCTGTAATTGTTCTTCAAACGGTTGCGAATCATCTGCTGTGCAGGTACTTTCCATTCCATAAGGACCGGATACCATTTCCATTTTTCCAACAATTTGTTCTGGATGTTCAACAAAATAATTGTTCATGGTAATGTCTGATCCATCTTTTCCAAGATAGACCCAATCCGGATCAGAAACAATCATATGATCCCGTTTTTTCAAAAACAAAATATCGGATGTTACTTCTGTTCCTGCATTCGATTTAAAGGCTTTATTTGGAAGCCTGACAGCACCAAGTAACTCGGCCCGTTGTGCCAGGTATTTCCGCACTTCCGGATTGGACTTGTCCAGTGTTCCTTTGCTTGTGATAAAGGCAACAATACCACCGGGACGTACTTTATCCAGTGTTTTTGCAAAGAAGTAATCATGGATCAGGAATTTGTTCCGATCGTATTTCTTATCTACCACCTTGTATTGTCCAAACGGAACATTTCCAATGGCAAGATCAAAAAAGTTATCTGGATATGTAGTTTTTTCAAAACCACATATCTGTATGTTGGCATGTGGATACAGCTGTTTGGCAATCCGTCCGGAAATACTGTCCAGTTCAACTCCATATAAGTTGCTTTCTTTCATGGAGTCCGGCATCATGCCCAAAAAGTTTCCAACTCCCATTGCCGGTTCCAGAACGTTTCCTTTGGAAAAACCCATTCGTTCCAAAGCACTGTAAATTTGCCGGATAATCACTGGACTGGTATAATGTGCGTTTAAAGTGCTTTCCCTGGCCATACGGTATTCATCCGGCGATAATGCAGCCTTTAATTGCTGATATTCTTCAGACCAGTTTGGTTTGCTTTCGTCAAAGGCATCCGCCAGTCCACCCCATCCAATATATTGACTGAGAACCTGCTGTTCTTCTGCTGTAGCGTATCTGTTTTCCGATTCGATCCGGTTAAGCAGCACAATGGCAGCAAGATTCCTTCTGAATTTCTCTTTTGGAGATCCTTCCCCCAAATGGTCATCACTGATCTGAAAATTGGAAGCTGCACTTTTATCCGGTGCAGCTTTACTTTCTTCTTGTTTTTCTTCGGTATCTGGCGTCGTTTCGTCTGGAATAGAATTTTCAATGTCTCTTCCATCTGCAGCAAGTTCATCGGCCCATGCCATGGCATCTTCCAAAGATTCAAAAGTTTCCAATGGCGGATAACCTTCTGCATCATAAATGGAATATACGGCATTTCCTTTGTTGATCCACAAAAAGACATCCGAAAAAAGCCTTGCGCTCCATTTTGTTGGATTTCCAAACGCATCATCTGCCTCATGTACCACCTGCCAGGATAACCGTTGCAGTTCTTCCCCATCAAGTTTGGCACCAACTTCCGCTTCATGTCGATCAATGTCTTCTTCAGCAAGAATGTCGATATAATAGTCCTCTACTTCAACTTTATCTGGCTTATGGTCAAATTCAAAGACTCGATTTTTACACTGAACATAATAAAAGTCCGGATCATCAACACAATTTCCGATCAGATATTTAACGTTTCCAGATTCCCACTGGTCAATCAGAATGCAGAGATGGCCATCCAGTGTAAGCTGTTCCTGTACTACCTGTTCTTTTTCATGCTGCAGTTTTTCATGCTGCAGGTTTCTGACTTGGTTTGTAAATCCATCCAAAATAGTTGGGTGGGTGTTTAAGATCAGTGTATTGCTCCATTCTCCTTCTGTAAGGATGGAACTCGCCCATTCTTTGTTTCTTAGAGAAAACCGACCTTCCTTCCATGCCTGCACAATGGTATTGGCCAAAACAAATTGTACACAGTCTATGCCGTATTTTTCTACAATTTCAGATACCGTATTTTGTGGAACGGAAAATCCATTGTATTTTTCGGCAATCTGTTTTTCGATCTCCTGTTTGCACTCTAACCGGATTCCGTTATTCAGCCGGGTAATTTCGGCTTCTTTTGCCTTTTTTTCCTGTTCTTTTTTATAATTCTTATACTCTTCTTTTTCCTGTGGTGAAAAGTATTTGTCTGCATAAATCAGCTCGCAGATTCTTTCTTCTACGACATTCCAATTTAAAAGGACTTTTGTATATGGATTTAAAAGGCTTCCTTTCTCCAGGAGAATACCTTTCGCATCATGTTCACTGTTGGAACTACTATTGCCAGGTAACGCACCGGATTGGCCACCAATCCCATATTCTTTTTTCAGAAAGTCTGCATTTTCTTTCTGGTTATGCAGGTCCATGAAATATTCGTAGATTCGAAATTTTCCATCTGCAAAACCACTTCCAATGCAAAGGGCATAGTCGATTTCGTCCTGTGTGATGAAATCTTCCTGTCTGACATCTACCGTATCATGAAGTGGAAAATGAATTCTCTCCCTGTCAAGATCCGCGATTTCGGATAATAGATATCCTGGAGATTTCACAGTTTTCGGCTTTAATTCTCCATAGGAAATCCGTGCATCGACATCTTCCAAAAAGCTTTCCAGCTGTTCTCTTCCTTCATGCGTAGAAAGAAGAGTTTCTATTTTTTCTATACTGTTAAGTTCTTCCGGTACATCATCTATCCAATCACGGAGAAAATAGCCGATCTGATAAGATACCCTCTCCATCTCTGTTTTGTCTACGAGTGCTGCCTCGTTCGCATCCATATACAAGCCATACGTAATCATGGCGTGAATGTACTTTTCGATTTGATCCCAGCTTAATGTTGTAACTACAGATTCCGCTGCCTGCATACCATAACCGGCAGTCATTCCGTTTTCATCAAACCATACAGATATTGGATGACCGTGTAATTCAAAACCTTTGCCGACCTGACTATATTCTTTTTTCAGGAAAGCAATTATTTCATCGGTACTTTTTCCTTCGGTATATTTGGCGTAAATCCGTTTCCGGCTATCTTTTTGCCCGCCACCACTTCGGATGATTACTTCAAGATCGGTTTCCGGCAAATAGAAAGCAGCGGGCATAGTATATTTTTTACTTGCTTCCGCTGCTGTAATTGATCCTCTCTGTTCCTCTGCTGATGGAAACAGACTTAATTGTGTGTATGATTCCTCTGGTTTTACAAAATTGGTCGGCTGTAAATCAGTTCTTTCAGTACGACTTCCTCCGCCCGGCTCTGGATGCTGTTCATCTTCTTCACCCAAAGCATCTGATCCTGTGCTTTGAGCTGTTCGTTTACTCCTTCTTTCTCCGCCATCTGGGATGTCAGGACTTCCATCCTCTCTCTTGCCTGTTCCTGAATCTCGAGAAGATGTGCTTTCAGCGTTCCTTCCAGAAACATTGCTGTTCTCGCCCCATCGTATCTCTCCCTCAGAAATTTGTCCCTCAGAAGTCCGTATTTCGTTACCATTCCCTCCGGTTCCGGATTTGCTTTCAGTTTCGGAATCAGATAATCTCCCATCTGTTCGTATTCCAGGTCCATTTTGTTTTCCTCCTTCAATATTATCTTTATCTTTGGAATTACCCTCTTGCAAACTTTCACGCTTTAAAGCATTATATCGCGGTTGTGGTGCATTTGCAAGTTCTTTTTTGGAGATTTCTTTTTCCTGTTCTTTCTCGCGAAGTTTATCATAAATGCGTACTGTTTTTCCGATTTCTGCAAGAACACCTCTGGCAGAATCATTAATTTTTGTTCCTAATACTGACAATGTTTTAATAGAAACAAACTGATTGATATAATCAAATGAAAATTCATGATCGGAAATTTCTATTTCACAAGCCGATAAAATTGTAAAAGAAACACTTTCCGATATAAGTTTTTTTAAGCAAAGAGCAAAGTCCTGTTCGCTCAGTTTATCAAATCCTATCCTATCCTGTAAATCCGGATAATCAATTTGAAGTTCTGTATAGGCATCCGCCGCGAGCTGATCTGAAATTTCAATAATTCTTTCTTCAAAGGGTTTTGTGCTGTCTGTACTGCCATATATTTGTTCGAGCCTATGCAGTACATCACTTTTATGTTCTTCCCGCAGTTTCCACGCCTTCGGATAACGTCCATTTGGCTTTACAGCATGAACATTCGAAACATCAAATACATATTTAAGCTTATGACCGTATGTTGCAGTATCATCCGGAAGTGCAATTCCTGAAGATCCTTTATTTACCCAGCAGTTCATACGTTTATTCCATATCTCGATGGAAGCACACGCTGTTGCATCCGGATTCTGTGCATAAATCAGAAGCTGTTCTTTAAACGGATATTTATAAATCCGTGCAGCGGAGGTCAGGAACTTCATCCAGGATTCCCGGTTCTGTGAAACCCTTTTAGCTGTTTTTTCTGCAAGATTCACTATGTATTCATATTTATCCATCTTATTTTCCTTCTACTATTGTGGCCGACAATACAATTGCGGCGAAAGATTTGATTGTGACATTGCCTGTTTACATACCCCTCTGGATTCATCTGCAGCATGAACCATTTCACCATTTCCAAGATATATGGCAACATGGGATATATTCCTGTATTTTCCGTTGGCCGAATAAGAATAAAAGATCAAGTCTCCCGGCTGCAGTTCACCATAGCTGACAGTCATTCCTTTGTTTACCAGGCATTCTGCTTCGCTTGCTGCATCCATTCCATTCAGATAAGTAATACCAGCTGCAGCATAACTCCGGTAAACCAGGGAAGAACAATCATACCATCCCGGATCATCTCTTCTGCTTTGGGAATAACCACTTCCTACAGCATTCAGAGCTGCCTGCACGGCAGCATTTCCGGACTCTCCGGCACCTATGCTTTTTTTCCAGGACCAGTCAATCCCACCGGCACCATTTTCGGATGGTGCATAAATGTCAAGCGTCCCATCAAGCTGCGCCAGGCAATCCGCTTTCTCATAGCTCCACCTGGATACGTTCGGTCTGCGGGCGATCATGGCATCATATGCCCTTTCAATAATTTCCCGGTCCGTTGATGCAGATGTTGTTCCATCAAAATATCTTTTCAGGCTTACAACATATTTTCCATCTCTGTTGCCAAAAGAAAGAACGCAGCCTTTCAAAGCATCAGACGCGTTTGTAAAATCAAAACCATAATATTCTGTCAGTGATGTAAGAAGTGGCTGCAGTGTTTGTGTATAGACGTATTCGCACTGGGCTGCCTCAAATGCAATCTTATGTTCTATGCAGATCGAATGCCATGCCCCGTAAAATCCGGCGTTATTTTTTAGTTCTGTGGTCATGCCAAGATATGGTTCAAACGGACCATATGTAGTTGGATCTTTTTCATAGCACCACCGAACAAACGGCCCAAGCTCATAACGATTGTCGAACTGAAATTCACCACATGCATTTCCGCCATCGCCACCAACCTGATCCGGGTTTCCGCCGGATTCATATTTTGCCGCCAGATAACAGGCTCCATCATAAGCGGAAGAAGCACTTTGACGTTCAGCCTTTACCCCAAGAAACAGAAGACTCAAAAGAAGAAAAAGCGAAATAATAGGAAGCAGCAATAAAACATTGGATGCTATAATTTTAATGATGCCTGCGGATATTTTCGCCGTATTAATGACTCCATGCCGAAGTAGCATCCGCTGTTGATAATCAGCCCTTTTTTTTATCTCTTCTTCGTTCCCGGATAACCGGAGGGATTGAACGGTTGTATGGAAGTTCTTTGTTCTCCGAAACCATTTTAAGGATGCTCTAATTTTTCCCTCTTTACGAGAACTTTCTTCATCCTTTTTTCTTTTGCGGTCATTAGAATCTTTTTCATTCTTTCCTGACTTTTCTGTATCACTTTCTTTCCGATTTTTCTTTTTGGCTTTCCGTTTTTTACTTCCGGAATCATCCTCTGAGTCCTCTTCCTCAGCATGATCCATTTCTTTATTCCATTCCTCTACCGCCTGGGACGGTTTTATTTCCTGCCTATCTTTATCTTCTGCCGGATTTTTTTCAGATGTTTTTTCTGTATGTTCCTTATTTTTTATTTCCTTCTTCTGATTGGACGTTTTCTCCTCATCTTCACCAAGAGTTTCCTTTTTCTCTTCTGTTGAAGATTCTTCTGAAATTTCACTATCTTCCGAAGTATTTTTACTCGTGATTTTTTCTTTTTTTCGATTCTTTTTTAATTTTGTCAGATATATAAGTGTTTTTGATTTTTTTAAATCATTCTGGGAATCCGGCTCATCATCTTCAACCTCTTTTTCTACATTCGCTGCTGTCATACCATGCAGCATGGATGCAGTATTCAAACTTTGATGCTGCTGTCTGAAAGTTTTACTCTGGTTGGATGATAATTCTTCCCCTTTAGAATCTTGTACTGTGGATGATTGTATCCTGCCAATCGTATATTTCCGGCTGAAATCCTTCTTTTTTTCTCTCTCATCCGTATTACTTTCTTCCTCTTCTTGTTGAAAAAGTGTCGGTTTTCCAGACAACGGATTTCCGTTTCGCTTCTCCTCTATTCCAATGCCCTGTGTGTTTTCTGTATCTTGCCGCCGCAGATATTTCCACATGGCCAGACGCATACTTTGTCTTTTTTCTTCTTTTATGTCATTATTTTCCGACATTTCCAGCTGTTCAGTATTCGGGATGGAAGCTCTCATCTTGGCTGCAGCATATTTTTTACCGTGATTTTCCTGAATCCGATTCTCTGATGCAGCCTCAATATTATCTTCCCGTTCTGAACCTGTACTTTTTAAAATAAAATGGGTTGTTTGTTGCTTCTCTTCTGCATGGGAACGTCCCGCTTCTGTTTGCACATATTTCTGTGTTGCCAGTCGTATACTTTTCAACTGCTGTTCCCGGGCAACTTGTCTGTCCGGTTTTTCTGGTATTTTATACGTCTCTGAAACAGGTGCATGGAACTGTGCAGCTTTCGCCTCATATTTTTCACTGGAGCCATTATATACAGGCTGTTCCGGTACATAATTTGATTCATTCTTATACCACAGGATTTCCGGTTGTACAGCAGCCTGTTCCGTATGTCCAGTGTTTTCCGGCAAGATACTTTGTGTATTTACTTGATTTTCCGGCTGCAAATATTTCTGCGTCGCCAGACGCATATTTTGCAGCTGTTGTTCCCGCGTAATATGGTTTCCTGTTATTTCCTGCGTTTCAGAGTGGCTCATAACAGATCGTATCTCTGACGCAGTATAGATTGCAGAAGTAGCACTGTGTACCGTCTTTTCCACAGATCCTGTTTTAACTTCCCGCTGTTTTGCCTGCCATGCAACTTCCGTGTGCTTGTCTTTTGGTGTCATGCGTTATCCTTCCTTTAGTTTTCCGGCATACGGTAACAACCTTGGATCTTTTCGATATATCCTTTTTTCACAAGAGATTCCAGTATCTCTTCTGCCTGTTTATTGGAAACACCGCATAAAATTCCGGCACCATAGCAATCCAGCCATTCATCACATTCGTCAGCTTCTTGTACTTTATGGTACATGAACAGCTCTTCTTCACTGATTGGCTCTTCTACTTCGCCATTTAAAAGCTCAACAGACTCTTTGTCTGGATCAGTGTCAAATGTTGACACCGAGTCTCTGTTTTCATCCGTGTCAATCTTTGACACGGATTCCAGATCATCTTCATGTTCATCTTGATCCGCTTCCTGGCTGTAAAATACGTTCCGATTTTCGGCAGCGGCTTCATGGAAGTTTGTACTGTAGAAATGATACAGCGGATTGTCCCGGCTAATCGTCGAATCACACTGCAAAATATGCCCGCCCCAGACAATCAAACTCTGGCCCGGTGTCGGATCAGAAAGCGCTTCAAACTCTTTCTGTGATAACTCCATAATCTGCAGCAATTCGTTCCGATCATCACCGGCCTGGTCAAGCAGCACCTTGAAATCGGAGTTTGATACAATCTCCATAATTTTCCGGTTGGCCGTTGCTGCTGAAACGTTCTGCAGACAGATCGTACAGATACCACCAAGTTTACGGTACGTCAGATACGCCTTTTCCAGCTCATTACAACTTGTCTCATGGCGGCAGACATATTGAGCCTCGTCAACGATAAAATGCGTTGCCCTTTGCTGTTCAACGTTGTAGGAAAAACGCTGCGTTAAAACATGCATGATTGTTATCATCAGCGGTTCCCACATCAATTCAGGGATATTTTTCATTCCAAATGCAACAAACCGGCTGCTGGTAGACAGTGTACTTTGTCCTTCCAATGTCAAAAAGCTATGCTTTGTATAAGCCTCCAGTGATCCATACAAATCACGCGCTTCCGGTTCCCGCTGTTTCTGGAAAATTGCTTCCAAATCAGAAAGCACCGGGGATATCGGTTTCTTTTTTGAAAACGTATTCTGATATAATTCCTCAACGCACCGGTAAATCAACGATTTATGGATACCGTTTGGACGTATACCGGTCATGATACTGTACAGAAATGCTTCCATATACTGCAGCTGGGAAAGGATATATTCTTCACGGCCCTTTGCATTCTTTTGCAGCAAAGATTCCGGAATCTCAAGAGGGTTCAGGCGCAGATCCGGATCAGAAAGATCAAAATACTGACCGCGGAATCTCTGGGTGATTCCCTTCATCTCATTCTGCGGATCAATCAGGAAAATATCATCTGTACTGTTAATCAATGTTTGTCCGATTTCCGTAATTTTCAGCAGCATGGACTTTCCAGAACCAGTGTGGCCAAAAATAACACCATTACTGTTTTTCAATGTCTTTCGGTTTCCAATGATCGGATTTCTGGTTTTTTTATTTATACCATACCATGTTCCGCCAGGCTGGATCAGATCCCAGGAATAGAATGGCTGGAATGCCAGATAAGAACTTGTCAGGACGGAACGCATATTATTTACACGCCTCGCTCCGATCGGAAGCAACGTATTCAGTGCCTGAATTTGCTGATCGTAGTAAGGAACAATCTGTATAGAATGTTTCCGGCAGCGGCGTCTGACTTCTGCCGTGTTTGCATCCAGTTCCTCTTTATTTGCTCCACGCACTGCCAACAGGATTCCTACATAGAAGCCATTTTCATCATCTTCCTCGATCTGATCCATATATTTTTTCAGATTGGCCTGCTTCTTTTTCTTTGCATAGGACGGCTCACTATAGAAGTTACCCATACTTGCATTGGCCTGTACTTCCTGCCCGATCGCATTTTCATTGTAGAAATTCGTGTTGCTGATTTTTCCACGTAACACTTCCCGTGGGATATATGCCGTATCTATGGTAAGGCAGGTATAAAACGGAAAATCTGTCAGTTCAAAAATCAACTTTTCTTCATTCAATCTGGTTGGCAGAACCGCAGCAAAAAGAATCCGCATACACTCTTCATCAAATTCCATGTAGCTTTTGTGATTCCGCACAGAATGTGGAAGGATTGAATTGCGAAAATCTCTTCCGGCCTGTACCATATCCTGAAACGGGAGAATAAAACTTTCCTCTCCATCATCTGTGAAAAAGTAATTTCTGATTTTCTGAAACCGCTGCACAGCGTTTAAAGGAACCAATTCCGAACCCATTGCATAAAAGATTGGAAGTGCTGTATGCTCGAATGTATCAAACCATCCTTCCGCTTCTTCTATTGACCGGCAATTTGCACTCACAGTCAAATAACGCTGTTTTCGAACGTTTTCCTGTCCCTTTTCAAGAGATTTTTTAATCATTTCGTTATTGTAGCGGGCCAGCTCTGGATACTCACTTTTATTTTCATCCTGCAACAGAGATTTCTGGAAATTTGTTACGTCCCGTGGTTCACACTGTATTGTGATCTTGAAATCTGTGTCCATGGAATTTAGAAATTTCCGTAGTTGAAACAGGATGCCGTCTTTTTGCTGCTTGTCCTGATCCACATAGTTTAAGTCTGAAAAAGAATACACACGATCAAATTTTCTCCGCTTTTTCCCTGCCCCGTTATTCGGTTCTATTTCAAATATTCCATTTTCGTGTACACCTGCAATATCCAGCATTTGTTGAATACTGGCCGGTGTCTGGTAAACTGGCTGTGTACATTTTTTATATCGGATAAATTCCTCATTCGAAAAAAATCCCATTCTGTTCCATCCTTTCCAAGTATATAAAAAAGTCGGGATTTTTCCCGATCATTATTTTTCTTTTTTCAAATAATTTTTTCTTGCCTGGTTATATTCGTCACTTTTCCAAACAAGTTTGGCTGTGGACTTTCTGTATTTTCTTGCCCGGTAAAACTCTATTGCAGAAAGCCCGCTACGTGACTTCCATACCTGACTGAAAATGATAGCTGCAGCAACAGCAGTTCCAATCAAAAATGATATATATAAGTTCCATCCAAGTATAAAATACAACAAGATAATGATAATACCACAGGAGACAGCAGAAACGGCCATCACACCTAACTCTCTTGCTGTAAGTCCTTTCCAGATGCTATCCTTATATGCACCAAAATCTTCATTCATGTTTACCATAAGCTATGTCCTTCCTACTATTAAAATCCAAATGCTCTTCGAACCATCGCATCCGTACCAGATACTGATCCCGTTATAATAAGGATACCAAGAATAGCTTGAAGTCCTTCCCATCCTTGTGATCCCAACATTCCGCCCAATATATCTTCTGATGCAGTAGGGAACAGCCCACCAGCATTTATTAAAATTGTTCCAAGTCGCATCATTAGCATGATTCCTGTCATTTCAAACAATGCACAAAGAAATGTACGGACCCAGCTTGATCCGGTATGTCCAATTTCATGTGGGCCTGCATAAGTGGAAAGTGCAAGTGGTGCAACAGCCATATAAAAAAACAATTTAAGGAAAACCCTATAAACCGTCCATAATGTAATAACTGCGCCACCCAGGCAGATAAACAAAAACACAAGGCCAAACAGATTTCCAAAAATAAGTCCGGATCCACTCATTTCCCAGTCATCCCCTACTCTTATAACCAGTGAAGCGGCATCTTCCGGAACAATAATCCCAAAAAATGCTTGTTCAATTTCAATCAAAAAAACGAGTATATTCGTGAGATTTAAAAAAACAACATCCACAAGTGCCAGCTTGATAAAAAACTGGATGCTTGCTTCCATGGTCATTCCGTGTTTAATATCCGTTGTTTCTTTGAAAAAATTAACCATAAAGAAAACACTTACAAGTGTCGCACCTAAAATCTGTAGTGCCAGGAAAATCCGGTATCCTTCATCCCAAAGTTCACCATCTGCCAAACTTTGTGGACTCGTTTGCAGCATATCAAACGCATATGCAATTAATGAATTCCAAACATTGCACCCAAGGGAAAAGAAACCACTTCCCGAAAAAACCGTTTTGAAAAAATCTAATATCTCATTTATCATATTTTCTCCATAAGAAAAAGGAGGATATTCCCTCCCTTTTCATTATCCCTTCAGAGCAGTTGTAATTACCGGAGCAACCAGCATAACTAACGCACCGCCAATCCCTTTTAAAGATCTTGTAATAGCACCTCCGCCTTCCTGTGCCTGCATGGAAGCTCCAAATTCAAATGCGTGCCATAATAAAATAACACCACCCACAGATTGTACCACAGCGCTGATCAGATTCCATAAAATTTCAAATTTCGCATTTATTGCGGTCGTTGCATCTGCAAAAACCATTGGCGCACCTACTCCCTGCAGGAACATCAAAAACGCAAAGCAAGCCGTATATTCCGTGACTTTTTTCAGTTTCTTTTTTACTTCGATTGGCTTTTTCATATCTTTTACCTCTTTTTGATCTAAAAATAGCCCGCACCAAATTTTGGTGCAGGCCTTATTTTCGTTTGTTCTTTCGTGTCAATCCTTCACACGACATTTTTTAATCGTCATCATCATCATGTTTGTGAAATCTTCCAATTAAAAATGCAATAACACATCCTACCATCGCTATAATCGGGATAATATACTGAATCGGCATTCTCTATTTTCCTCCTTTTTCTTCCTGTTTCAGAACCGGAAACTGGGGCAATCCAGTACACAATTCCAGTCCATTAAATTCTTGTTTTTCAATTATCTGCTGATAATCTACTGTCACAGTGACGAAATATACTTTTTGATTGTTGGCATCCCGGCCTTCCTCTGTATGAAGATGTCCCTGGACAAACACTGTCGTTCCTTTTTTTATTCTCTGAAATGTTATCATTGCCCGTTCTCCAAAGGCGACACAGTACATGTAATCGGAATAAGAACTTTTCGGTCGCTGCACGGCCAAGATGTACCGGCATGTTGGAACTGATCTCCCTCTCCTGTCTTTTTCATAGGAAAATTGTGGGACGCAGGTGCAAACACCCTGGATTTTAATCTGATTCATGTTTGCCCTCCTTATACCAGATTGCCAGTTGTATTTTCTCGACGGTAAGGCAGCCTCCGGTATCGCAGAACTTCCATCCGCAGTAAATCATCCCGCAGGGTTTCTGCATCCATGCCCTCAAATAAAATGTCAAGGGTTGTCTCAAAATCCCGGTAACGGCTGCGCTGGCTGTACGTAAGTGCCTTTTCAATCCTTTCCAGAATCGGACCATTTTCATAAAGTTCCTGCAATTCTAAAAGGGATTGCTGCAGTGTGTCTTTTCGCCGGAAATGTTCTATCATCCGGCTTTTAAATTCTGCCACATCAGCCGGGTTTAACACTTCCGGTTCCGTGTCAATGTTTGACACGGGAACTTCTTCTTTATCATTCGAAAGTTCTTCCGGCGCATTTTCCGTTTTTTCCTCTTCTATGACAGGTATATTCTTTTTTCGTTTTAAATCTGGAACATTTAAAACATTTTTCAGCTTTTTGGTATCAACCCCAAGCTTTTTTTCCAACGGCTCTTCTTGAGTTTCTTCCTTTTTCTGTTTTCGCTCTTGTATTAAACTGATTCCAGCTGTTGCTGCAAAACCAAACGCTGCGATCGCAAGCACCGCGGTCATCAAGTAATATGGATTTCCCAAAAATGACTTTATACTTTCCATGGCCGATCTCCTTTACTTGAAATTCCGTGATGCATCTACCGTAAGTTCTACCAGCTCCTCTGCCGAAATTCTTCTGTCATACCATCCGGTCAGAACTGCCGCTTTTTCGTATTCATCATAAGATGCCTTATATTCCGGCATTTCTGCGTTCATCTGGTAGATGACTTCTTTTAAGTTCTTGGTTTCGCGGCGTGGAACACTGATTTCATAGCATGGAAGGGAATCAAAGCGGAAATGATAATTCTTTTCGCCACATACCGCATCTACAATAATTCCATCCGTATTATGGCGGGTTGTCACATTTTCGAACTCTGGCAGTGTCAGCAAGTAATTCTGCAGTTCTTCTGCACTTAAATCGTGGCTTTCCGGCTGATTACTGTTTTCTTCCAGCTGTCTCTGTAATTCTTCCTTGTCTTTTGCCTGATCATCCAGATCTCTCTGCAAAGATTTTACCTGCTTATTTAGTTCAATGACTTTTCCTTGGAGTTCTCCATTCCGTTTTCGCAACTTTTCTTCTACTTCCGGATCAGTGCTGCTATCCTCTGCTTTTAACTGCAGGTTCGCAAGTTCAGCTTCCTTTGCATCAAAATCTTTCTGTAATTTTTCCATCTGTTCCGTTTTGGAATCACGTTCTTTCTCTGCCATGGAAAGACGGCTCTGCAATGTTTCAATTTTCGCCTGCAGTTCTGTTTCCTTATCCGTTGGAAGTGACATATCCGGATACAGTTTTAAATTTTCCTGCATCATCTTGAGGTTATCCCTCTCTGCCTGCAGCTCAATACTTAAGTTCTGTGCCTGCAGCTTTTCCATTTGCAGTTCCTGCTGTTTCTTAAGCAGCTCATTTTCCTGTTCCTGCTTTGCTTTCGCCAGGGATTCTTTTGTTTCCTGTTCCCAGGTTTTTAAAGCAGTTTCCTGTTTTTCCATGTCCTCTACTTTAGCTGCAAGAGCATCCTGGATCTGGTCCAGTTCTTTTTCCCGGTTATCCAGATCTGTTGCTTTCTGTTCCTGGCTATTTTTCTGCTTTTCCAATGCATTTGCAAGAGACTGCAGCTGCTTGGAACGGTCATCGAACAGCTTTTCACGTTTTTTATATTGCTCTTCTCGTTCCTGATACAGCTGATTCATTTTTTGGGCCATACTTAATGTATTTTCATCCATGACGTATCCTTTCTTCGGGCGCTTAGCCCAATATCTTTCTTACTCTTTTTTCGTATTGCAGTAAGAAACATCAATACACTCCAACTGCCGATAAAAAAAACGGCAAAAAAACAGATATGATTCCTATCTGCCGTATCCACCGGATCAGCCTTTAAAATCATACCTTCTGTATCTGTGTCAATGTTTGACACCTGTTTTGTGGTTTCCATATCG